>NZ_RKRK01000002.1:568113-894064 GCF_003815035.1 Abyssicoccus albus | reverse complement strand
ATAAGGAAAAAGGTTGGAAAACGTCTGGTAATCAGAGTAAATCGAAAATACTCTGAATATGGAAGGGAAAAGGATTGAAAAGTGTCTCGTAATCAGAGTAAATCGAAAATACTCTGAATACAGAAGGAAAAAGGTTGGAAAACGTCTGGTAATCAGAGTAAATCGAAAATACTCTGAATATGGAAGGGAAAAGGATTGAAAAGTGTCTCGTAATCAGAGTAAATCGAAAATACTCTGAATACGGAAGGGAAAAGGATTGAAAAGTGTCTCGTAATCAGAGTAAATCGAAACTACTCTGATTACGGAAGAGGAAAGGGTTGAAAAGTGTCTCGTAATCAGAGTAAATCGAAAATACTCTAAATACGACAGGTAAATACTTATTGCACGATGTGATGATTTTAATAAAGTAAAGAAATAGCGATAAAATTTGAGAATAATCAAATTTTATCGCTATTTTTTGTCAAAATAAATTTTGTTTATTTAGATCTTGAAATCAACATGATGAAATAACATAACATACCGAATAGTAATGTAATAAATAGTGCATGTAGTAACATGATGAAGATATTACCGAGTGTAAAGATTGTAATCGCACCGGTAATGACTTGCATCACAATAAATAGGTATGCAAGTGTGTAACCATTTTTAATTACTCGGTATTCATTATAATGCTTTACAGCGTGATACGTAATATATGTAAACCATAAAAACATAATAAAAGCGAGTGTTCTATGTCCCATATGAACATATTCATAAAAGTTTGACGGCATAAATATCGAGTCGCTATTACAGTGTGGCCATGAAATACAAGCGAGTGTAGATTCAGTATGTCGAACGAGTGCGCCTGAATAGATGGCGATATATATTGACATCGTAAACAAAATTGTATGCCATTTTAGATGTGATTGAATGATTACTTCACGGGCTTCAAATTTTTGATCCACTTCAAAGATTAACAAGCTGAGTAAAAATACAGAAGCGAAAGAAATTAAAGAAATTCCAAAGTGTAGTGCTAATACAAAGTCATTTTGCTGCCAAACGACGGCTGCAGCACCGATTAAGGCTTGTAATACTAAAAAACCGATACTCATTGATACTAGAAACTTCGTTTCTCTAATATGGCCAATTTCTTTCAAGGCTAAATAACCTAAAGCGACAACTATGATCAAAGCAAATCCACTCACACCACGATGTGCAAGCTCTATGATTGTGTCCATCGGGAACGTTTTTGGAATGACTTGACCGTGACAAAGTGGCCAACTTGAACCACAGCCATCTGCAGACCCTGTCTTACTGACAAGAGCACCACCAATTTGAACAAAAATCATCGTGAGCGTTGCAATAATTGATATATATTTTAATGGTTTCGAAATATTCATGAAAGGCACCTCGGCTATAATGGTCATAAAATAAAAATTTAACTAAATAATAGCTTAACATTAGTTCAAAATGTGGTAAACTTTAATTTGTAGACTGTATAATTATGTGTTCGTATATACAATTAATTCATATAGTCATTATACCAATGTTCAAATAACAATATGATCAAATTCTTGAACAATTCATGAATTTGATGATAAGGAAAGGGGGGATAGAATGACAGTTGAGCATGTTGCACAATCACGTAACATGTCTATTCAACAACATAAAGCAACCGTTAAAGACTACATGAAAGTCGTCAAATCAGGCATTATTCAAAGTAATTTAATCACTGCTTTTACAGGAGGCTTTTTGGCAATTATGCTAAGTGACCAATCATTTTTGCAATCACTCACTACGATGTGCTTAATGATGGTTGGTGTAGCAATGATAATTGGTGGTGTCTGTGTTTGGAATAACTATTATGATCAAGATATTGATCAACTGATGAATAGTAAGACGAATAGACCTTCTATTAATGGAACGTTTTCAGATAGCTTCCTATTTAAGTTCGGTTTATCGTTGATGCTTTTCGGTGAGTTGTTATTATTTATGATCAATCCAATCTCAGGATTGTTAGGCTTCTTAGGAATTTTCAGTTACTTTGTGTTGTATTCGGTCTTTACAAAACGTCATTTTGTCTCCAACACTATTGTTGGTTCAATTAGTGGCGCAATTCCACCACTGATAGGATTCGCTGCAATATATAATGGATTAACATTGGAAGCATGGGTGTTATTTCTGATTATGTTTGTATGGCAGCCACCTCATTTTTATGCGTTAGCAATCAAGCGACGTCAAGAATATGGTGCTGCAGGTGTTCCGATGTTGCCAACAGTGTATGGATTTAAAAGAGCAAGAATAAGCATAATGTTCTGGCTACTATTATTATTACCAATTCCTTTCCTTATTCCGTCATTAGGCTCATTATTTTTAGTCGTAATGACTGTGTTAAATTTGATATGGATTGCAATTGGTATGACAGGATTCAAACAATCCGTCAATGAAGAGAAGTGGGCAATGCGTATGTTTTTATTCTCATTGAACTATATGATAATTACTTTTGTAATGGTTGTAGTCATTTCACTCATTGAAATGATATAATAGACGAATGAATGAAAGAGGGGTTATTTATTATGAATCGACATGTTTTTCGTAAGTCCATGATGGCGATTGCCATCGGAATGATGCTTTTCATTGCTGGATGTGGTGATATTAAGCATTCATCATTAAATCCTGCAGGTGAAGTAGGTAAAGAGCAATTTAATTTAATGATGTTAGCCATCATTATTATGTTAGTCGTTGTTGCAGTTGTTGTAGTCTTATTCTTAATCGTTATGGTGAAATTCCGTCGCTCAAAACTTGGCGATGATTTTGTACCGAAAGACGTAGAAGGAAATCACAAATTAGAAGTTATTTGGACAGTGATTCCGATTATCTTATTAATCATCTTAGCAGTACCAACAGTGTATTACACTTTCAAGTTAGCAGATGTCAATGTAATGAATGATGAGAAGAAGTCGAAAGAAGAGTACATAATTAACGTAACAGCAAATCAATATTGGTGGGAGTTCGAATACCCTAACGAAAAAATTGTAACAAGCCAAGAACTTGTTGTTCCAACAGACAAAAAAGTTTACTTCAACTTAAAAGCGAATGATGTAAAACACTCATTCTGGATTCCATCAGCTGGTGGTAAGATGGATACAAACGTTGAGAACATCAACCAATTTTACTTGAAGTTCGACAGCGATAAAGCAAAAGAAGCAAACAATATCTTCTACGGTAAATGTGCTGAGTTATGTGGACCATCACACGCATTAATGGACTTCAAAGTGAAGGCAATGTCTGAAGATGATTTCAAGCAATGGGCTGATGACATGGCTAAAGTTCAAGAGTCTAAAGTCGCAGACTTATCTGCTGATGCCAAAGAAGGTCAAGAGATCTTCAATAATTCTTGTATGGGTTGTCACGCAACAACACCAACAGGTAGTGATGCACAAGGTCCTAACTTAACAAACTTTGGAGATCGCGATCATGTTGCCGGTATTCTTGAAAACAACAAAGAAAATGTTGCGAAATGGATCAAAGATCCTGAATCCTTGAAACCAGGTAACAAAATGACAGGTCAATATGAGATTTCTGATGAAGATGCAGATAAAGTTGCAGAGTACTTAACAGCATTAAAACTTGAAGATTTAGAGAAGTCAGCAAAGAAAAAAGAAGACGATAAGAAAGAAAATGAATCAGAAGACAAAAAAGAAGACAAAAAAGAAGATAAAAAAGATTCAAAAGAAGAGAAATAAAGAGGGAATATAAAGGGAGGTTAACACATTGAGTAATCCACAAAAACAAGGATTTCTTGCGACAGTTAAAGATTATTTAACGACAGTCGATCATAAGAAGATTGCGATTTTATACTTAATTTTCGGTGGTTTGTTCTTTGCAATGGGTGGAATTGAAGCGATGTTAATTCGTATTCAATTAGCCGTTCCAAACAACGACTTTGTGACAGCAGGTTTATTTAACGAAATTATTACAATGCACGGTACTACAATGATATTCTTAGCGGCGATGCCACTATTATTTGCATTTATGAATGCCACGGTACCATTACAAATTGGTGCACGTGATGTCGCATTCCCATTCTTAAATGCATTAGGTTTATGGTTGTTCGTATTTGGTGGAATCTTCTTAAACCTTTCATGGTTATTAGGTGGAGCGCCAGATGCTGGTTGGACAAGTTATGCATCATTATCACTTGATTCACCAGGTCACGGCATTGATTTCTACGCATTAGGCTTACAAATTTCAGGTGCCGGAACATTGATTGCAGGGATTAACTTCTTAGCCACAATCATTAATATGAGAGCACCTGGTATGACATATATGAGAATGCCATTAATGACATGGACGACATTTGTCGCATCTGCATTAATCGTATTCGCATTCCCACCACTGACGATTGGTATTTTCTTATTAATCTTTGACCGTATGTTCGGAACAGGATTTTTCGTAGTATCGCAAGGTGGTAATACAATTATTTGGGAACACTTATTCTGGATTTTCGGACACCCTGAAGTTTACATTTTAATCTTACCAGCATTTGGTATTTTCTCTGAGATTTTCTCAACATTTGCTCGTAAGAGATTGTTTGGATATTCAGCGATGGTATTCGCAACAGTATTAATCGGTTTCTTAGGATTCATGGTATGGGCTCACCATATGTTTACAGTAGGTTTGGGACCAACAGCGAACGCAATATTCGCCGTTGCAACGATGGCAATTGCGGTTCCGACTGGTGTGAAGATTTTCAACTGGTTAGCAACAGTTTGGGGCGGTTCAATTGAACTGACAACGCCAATGATTTATGCAATGTTATTTATTCCATCGTTTGTTATGGGTGGTGTGACAGGAGTAATGCAAGCGAGTGCGCCTGCAGATTATCAATATCATGATTCTTACTTCATCGTCGCTCACTTCCATTACGTAATCGTTGGTGGTGTAGTATTCGCATTACTTGCGGGACTTCATTTCTACTGGCCATTAATGTTCGGTACGATGTTAAACGAGAAGTTAGGGAAATTATCTGCATGGTTATTTATCATCGGATTCCACTTAACATTCTTAATTCAACATTTCTTAGGGTTATTTGGAATGCCACGTCGTGTGTACACTTACTTACCAGGTCATGGCTACGAGATTCCAAACCTTGTTTCATCTATTGGAGCACTCGTGATGGCGATTGCAGTTATCATTTTATTAATTAATATTATTATGACATTAGTGAAAAACGAACGTGTCGGTCGAGATCCTTGGGGAGATGGTCGTACTTTAGAATGGTCACTACCAATACCTGTTCCATTCTATAACTTTGCACAAACACCATTAATTCGTGGTTTAGATGCATTTTGGATTGAGAAGAAAGAGAACAACGGTCAAATGATGCCAGCAGAGTCACTTGGTGACATTCATATGCCAAACAATACAATCTTACCATTCATTCAAGCGCTAGGATTATTTGTTGCAGCATTCGGAGCATTATACTTCGCAGATGGCAAAGAATGGGCACTAGACGCTGTAGCAAACTTACCTGAAAAACCATGGGCAGTCTTTGTATTAATTATCGGACTTGCGATTACAGCAGGTGCTATGATTGCACGTTCATTAATTGATGACCATGGATATTATGTGAAGAAAGAAGAAGTGTTAGACATTGAAAGGGGGCTTAAATAATGGCAGCTGAAAAAAATTATACTGCACATAATTGGCCGCAACACCCTGAAACAGCTTCATTAGAAGGTAAAAATAAGTTTACTGGTTTTTGGATTTTCTTAGGTGGAGAGACAGTATTGTTCGCATCATTATTTGCGACATACTTAGCATTGAAAGACAAAGTACCTGGTGGTGAACATCTCCTTGCGAAAGATTTATTCCAATTGCCATTAGCCTTTGTCATGACGATGTTATTATTAACATCAAGTTTAACAAGTGTATATGCCATTTATCATATGCGTAATCATAACTTTAAGAAAATGCAACTATGGTTAATCATTACTGTTCTTTTAGGCTTAGGGTTTTTAGGATTAGAAATCTACGAGTTTATAGAATACGTTCACCAAGGCCATACATTTAGATCTAGTGCCTTTGGTAGTGCGTTCTACTTCTTAGTAGGTACACATGGATTCCACGTAATCATTGGATTAGTTTGGTTCATCTTATTAATCGTTCGTAATGCAGGGCGTGGATTATCAATTTATAACGCAGCGAAGTACAACACAGCAGCATTATATTGGCACTTCATTGATGTTGTATGGGTATTCATCTTCACTGTAGTATACTTATTAGGTAAGGTGGGATAACATGAGTGTTGAACATAACGATGTACAATTAACTGATGAGCAACTCCGCTACTATAAAGCACGACGTACGAAAGATATGAGAATGCAAGTGACAGTATTTGGATTGATGATATTCTTTACATTAATCGCATTTATGTTAGTTGCAGGAGGCGTTGCGAAAGCATTTGTCATCCCAATTATTTTATTACTTGCAGCATTACAAGTGATATTACAATTTTATTATTTCATGCACATGAAAGATTCAGGGCATGATATACCGAAATTCTTCATCTTAATGGGTGTATACTTCGGACTAGCATTTATTATCATGGGTGTCTATATCGTATGGTTAGGACAACCATTGAAGTAGTAAAACTTCAAGAACTAAGACGTTTCGTTACGTCTTAGTTCTTTTTTTGTCACAATTAATTCATGACCGTTTATTGTATGCATCTATTGACTTAGATATAATGGAATTAATGTATAAAAGAGGTGGTCAAGTATGTTTAGTGTATCATCGCTTGAAATCTTTGGATTTTTTGCGAATTGGAGTCCATTTTTTATCGTCTTTATATTATTTACAACGGTTTTATATTTTTTGCTGACAACGGTATGGAGACATGACATAGAAGGGAATAGACCTTTAAAACGAAGCGAAGCAGTATGGTTTATCTTAATTATGATGACATTGTATATCGTTAAAGGCAGCCCAATCGATCTACTGAGCCACATACTGTTTTCATATCATATGTTACAAATGGCAGTTGTTTATTTATTAATTACACCATTGTTATATTTTGCAATTCCTGAATATTGGATGAAATACGTGGTGAATTTACCGGTCATCAAACCTATTGTGCAAGTGATGACAAAGCCATTGATTGCGATTATTTTATTCAATGGTGTTTTTAGTATTTATCATCTACCTGTTGTACTAGATTTTTTAAAGCAAGAAGCAACTGCACATTCTGTATTTAATGTCTTATTATTCATTCTTGCATTGTTTATGTGGTATCCTGTGTTTAATAAACATGAAGAACATCAAATGTTCGGTCTATATAAATTATTGTATATCTTTGTGATCGGGGTACTATTGACACCAGCATGTGGGTTAATTATTTTTAGTCAATCTCCAATGTATAATACGTATACAGATGGTAGTGCGTGGTTAAAATCTATGGAAGTATGTGTACCAACATCCATTCTTGATTCACTATCAGATAGTGGTATGATTAGTGGACCAGAATATTTCACGAATGAAACACCGTTGCACGATCAGCAAACGGGTGGTGTCGTGATGAAGATATTACAGGAACTATTTTTTGGAGTGATGTTGTTCTATGTATTTTATCAGTGGAGAGTTCATGAACGCGTTAATGAACAAGACGTTACAGAAAATGCATTAAGAAAGCATCAAGAACAACAAGAGTATTATAATCAATTTCATTAATTGACTGGAGGAGTTTCAATGACATTACCAATATTACCTACAATTTCAACGACATTCATCGTACTGAGTGCAATCTTTGTCGCGATTGGATGGAAGCTTATTAAAGATAGAAACATCGAAGCCCATAAAAAGACGATGCTCATCGCAGCGGCTTGTGCTGTCATATTCTTTATTATTTATGCGTCTAGAACAATATTTATCGGAAATACTGCATTTGGTGGACCGGATGATATTAAAATTTACTACACAATCTTTTTAATTTTCCATATTACATTAGCGACAACGGGTGCAATATTTGGTATTTATACGATTTATTTAGGCCTTAAAAACAAGCTAGAGCGTCATCGTAAACTAGGACCCATTACATCAATCATTTGGTTTTTCACAGCGATTACTGGTGTAGCGGTTTACTTATTGCTGTATGTTTTTTATACGGGTGGAGAAACGACAAGTGTTTTTAAAGCAATTTTAGGATTTTAAAAGTATTCACATGAGTGAATACTTTTTTTATTTGAAATAATTTAATACTCGATTTAATATAATCTTGTTCGATTCAGTGATGGAATCTGTCCTTAGGATGAAGGGACATGTAGGATCATGCCAATATGGAAAAATATTTTCTTTGCTTTTATGTTCGTACTGCTTAATAAACGCTTCTGGTAGTCTGCCTGTTGGAGGAGGTAAGTCTTTGACAGCGTACCATATATGGGCCCACGCTTTAGGAACGACATTCCAAATGTTATAACCACCACCGCCTAATATAATTAATTGTCCATCTGTATATTCATCCGCTAGCGATTTAATTAGACGAGGAACAGATTGAAATGAAAACATCGACAGTGACAAATGTGTCAACGGATCATGATGATGGCCATCGACACCATGAACACTCACAATAATGTCTGGTTTGTACGATTCAATGACTCGACGTAAACTCAAATTTAAACAATGGATAAATGACTCGTCTGACGTAAAAGGTTCAAGGGGAATATTAGCAGCGTAACCAAACCCCTCTTCTATCCCACGTTCATCAAACCGTCCTGTTCCTGGAAATAAATATCTTCCAGTTTCATGAATTGAATATGTTAAACATTGATTGCTATGGTAAAAACTTTCTTGTACACCATCACCATGATGAGCATCTGTATCAATATATAATACGCGTTGATTGTAGTTATTAATTAACGATTGAATTGCGATACTTGAGTCATTATATATACAAAACCCTCCAGCTCTTCCAGTGAAACCATGATGAAGTCCTCCAGCTAAGCTAACAGCAATATTAGTCTCTTTACTCATGACGAGGTCAACAGCTGTTAGACTAGCACCGACAATTCTTTTACTATATTCATGCATTTCGGCAAATGTCGGCGTATCGTCTGTACTAAGTCCATATTTTTGAAGTCTTTCAGTGGGTACGGTTACTTCTTTAGATATTTGTTTAATCAATTGTACATAGTCACGTCGATGAATAGACATAATTTCATTGTCTGTCGCAATTCTTGGAATGACTATGTCATCAGAAGTTAATGTTCCGGTAGCTCGTAATAAATCGGTCGTCATCTTAACCCGCATTTGATTAAATGGGTGATGATTACCAAATCGATATTGTAATAAATCATCACTATAAATATATTTACACATATAATCCTCCTAAAGAAAGAATCGATTCATAAATCTAATCTCATCAAATTGTTGCATTTGATGTCTTGTAATTTGCATTCCAATTCTAGCCATTAAAGAGTTCGCAGGATGAGAAGTGATTTCTGGATCGTTTGTCTGAAATACTTCGAAACGTGCAGATTGCATAAGGCGTTGCATTAAATTTTTGTATTCAAACACATCAAGTCCACTATTCTTTAAATCCCAATGCCAATAATATTCTGTCGTAATAATAATATAATTTTCCATATAGCCATCACTCATACTCACATTTAATAATTCTTTCCCGATTTGATATCCCCTAAAGTGATACGCAACTTCAATTGCTCCAAGTTCTAATAAGTAATCTAAATTTTTATAACTCCAACGTTCTAGTGGATCAGGGTATAAAAACGTGACATAACCGATAATTAAATCGTCAGTTCTTGCAATGATAATCCGTCCTTCTTCAAGACCAGCAATGTCAATTAATGCCTCAAGTTGTTCGGCTGGCTGTCTAAAAGCTGTTAACGATGACTCCATACGATATGTTGATAAGTCCTTTGCTTCAATTGGACCTTCAATGATAATCGTACGCTCTTTAATATGTTTAATACATTGATTGTATGTTTTTATATGTTGCAAACAATCACCTCAAATACCGAATTTTTTGAAAAGTTAATATATTTATGTTTATAATAGTATTATAACTTATGTAAGCGATTACACAAAATTGGAGGAAATAAGATGAGGTTAGAATTATACAAAGCAGTAGACAAGACGCCAAATATGAAAGATTATGATTCTGTTTACGAGTCGTTTCAATGGGAAGACACTTTTGATCATTTTAGTTGGTCTAAAACGGGTCAATATAATATGGCTTATGAATGTATTGATAAACATGTTGAAGAAGGTTATGGCGAACACGTTGCATTAAAATATCGCGACAAAAATGTGGAAGCATCATATACTTTTAAAGACATCATGATTGAGAGTAATAAAGCCGCTAATATTTTCAGAAATCAAGCGGATGTAACAAAAGGGGATCGAGTATTTATATTTATGAATCGTTCTCCTGAACTCTATTTTGCACTGTTTGGTATTTTAAAGTTAGGCGCCATTGCAGGGCCACTATTTGAAGCATTTATGGAAAAGGCCGTGACAGATCGATTAGAAAATAGTGAAGCGAAAGTCGTCATCACTACGAATGAACTTCTGAATCGTATTCCACACAATAAACTGCCTAATCTAGAGAAAATTATTGTCATTGATGATGAAGTTAATGCATCAAATGATGTTTTAGATTACTATGAATACTACGACAGTGCAGATGAAACATTTGATATAGAATGGTTGAAAAAAGATGATGGTCTTATTTTGCACTATACGTCTGGCTCAACAGGTCAACCGAAAGGTGTATTGCACGTTCAACAAGCAATGGTGCAACATTATATTACAGGTAAATATGTACTTGACTTAAAAGAAGATGATGTATTTTGGTGTACTGCCGATCCTGGATGGGTAACGGGAACATCGTATGGTATTTTTGCGCCGTGGCTCAATCGTGTCACAAACGTTGTGTTTGGTGGACGATTTTCTCCTGAAGCTTGGTACGAAACATTAGAGAAATATGACGTGACAGTATGGTATTCAGCACCAACCGCTTTTCGAATGTTAATGAATGCAGGGGATGAATTAGTTCATCACTATGACTTATCTTCTGTAAGACATATATTATCTGTTGGAGAACCATTAAATCCTGAAGTGATCAAATGGGGGAATAATGTATTCAAGAAGAGAATTCATGATACGTGGTGGATGACTGAAACTGGAGCCCATATGATTTGTAACTATCCATCAATGGATATACGAGCGGGTTCCATGGGTAAACCAGTTCCAGGTATTCAAGCGGCTATCATTGATCACCAAGGAAACGAACTTGGACCAAATCAAATGGGGAATCTAGCCATCAAAAAAGGTTGGCCTTCCATGATGCATACCATTTGGAATAATGAAGCAAAATATAATTCATATTTTGTGGATGATACTTGGTATATATCAGGTGACTCAGCATATAAAGATGAAGATGGTTACTATTGGTTCCAAGGACGTGTTGATGACGTGATTATGACTGCTGGAGAACGTGTTGGACCATTTGAAGTAGAGAGTAAACTTGTTGAGCATCCTAAAGTTGCAGAAGCTGGTGTGATAGGTAAACCAGACCCAATTCGTGGAGAAATTATTAAAGCATTTATCGCATTAAGGGATGGTTATGAAACGAGTGATGAGTTAAAAGAGGAAATCAGAGTATTCGTTAAAGAAGGTCTTGCTGCACATGCAGCACCTAGAGAGATAGAGTTTAAAGATAAATTACCAAAAACACGTAGTGGTAAAATTATGCGACGTGTATTGAAATCTTGGGAATTAGATTTACCAACAGGGGACTTATCTACAATTGATGATGATTAAATATAATAAAACGCTAGAACGAATTCGTTCTAGCGTTTCTTCATTATGCGTTATGAGATGTTGATTTAAATGACTCAGGTGATACGACTTTAATATCATCTACAACTTTCATAATGATATCTTGGCACATCTTAACGATACGCTCAGGGAATACTTCATCTTCACCGTATTCAACACCTGTTGGATAATAATGTTTCCCTAAATAAGGATCCATCATTTGAATTGTAGCGTTGTTTGCACCAACGTCACCTTCGACTGCATATCCAGGCATTCTTAAGTAGTAAATCCCTTCAGGAATGTCGAATTTGAAGTCATATGTAACACGTTCATAGTCCCAATGTCCACCTAATACTAGGCCATGTTTGTTCATTACGTCTTGCAATAATTGTTGTTCTACGACAACTGTTTCTAGGCTAGAATTAATAAACTCCATTTATGTTGCCTCCCTCTTTTTCATACATCTTTAATTTTATTATAAATCATTCATAAAGGCAATTCTATTTTAATTTGCTCACTGGATGAAATATTGCATTGAAATGGGTCACTTTTTTTTCATCGGCAAATACCGAACACTCGATAACAATGTTTGAGCGTCCTTTTTTAATAAAGTGAGCTTCTGCATATAACGATGAAGATTGAGCAGGATTGATGAAATATGTATTCATTTGACCTGTGACCACCGCAGTATGATCATCATAAAATTGTTTTGCGTGTTCACCCATCAACGTATCAGCAAACAACGTAATGACTCCACCGTGTACAATGCCATATTGGTTCATCATATGCTCTTTAATTTCAAGTGCTGCAGTAGATTGATCCTTATCTAATTGAATATCCAATGGGAAGATTTCATATATTTTAGCGTCCATACTTTTACCTCCAAGTTGTTTTCATGATACTATATATGGTAACAAAGTTAAATCTTTAAAGGTGGATTTTTTTATGATTCAAACAGAACTTAAATTATACGATGAACTCGATCGTTTAACAATGATGTTAATACATACTGATGAATTTAATCACTATATACAAAGTAAAAATGCGTTAAAGCTTGATGAATCTTATCAAACTTTATACGAGGACTTTATCGAAATGAAGGAACATGTGAATGAAGTGATGCGTTTTGGACATTATCATCCAGACTATAAAACAGTCATGAAAGAAGCAAGGCAAATGCGAAAGACGCTCACTCAACACCCGGCATATGTTGAGTATAAAGAAAGTGAAATCGAATTTTATAATCTATTAGATATGACTATGGTTGAATTAACACGTTCTGTGACCGATGCAATTGAGGTTGAGACGAATAATCCATTCTATGAAGGTCGCCTAAGCGGACATTCATGTAATACTGATGGACAATGTGGGTGTTCTTAAGTGAATTCATATGAGATACAAGAGCTATTAAAACAGCAAAAACATTTTTTCAAAACTCAACAGACGAAATCGTATGAATATCGCTATCAGCAATTAGAAACTTTAGAACAAGCAATCAAACAATATGAATCTAAGATTTTAGAAGCATTGAAGATTGATTTAGGGAAATCTAATACTGAAGCATATCTTACGGAAATCGGCTTTACATTAAGTTCAATTCGATATATGAAGAAACATTTGAAATCGTGGATGAAACGTGAACGCGTTAAATCACCAGTGCATTTATTTAGAAGTGAAAGTTATATAATACGAGAACCTTATGGTGTCGTTTATATCATTGGGCCGTTCAATTATCCATTTCAATTACTTATAGAACCGTTGATTGGCGCAATGTGTGCTGGTAATACTGCAATATTGAAACCATCGGAACTAACACCAACTGTGTCTACAGTGATTTGGCAAATGATCGATGAATTTTTTGAAAAGGATTATATTACGGTGATTGAAGGGGGTAGGGAAGTCAATCAAATGTTACTTGAACAACACTTTGATTATATTTTCTTTACAGGCAGTACACGTGTTGCAAAAATTGTGATGAATAAAGCCTCTCAACATTTAACACCTGTGACATTAGAACTCGGCGGTCAAAGCCCTGCGATTGTAACAAGCAATACCGACATTCGACACGCATGTCGACAAATCGCATATGGTAAATTTACGAATGCGGGTCAAACGTGTGTAGCACCGAACCATTGCTATGTCGAACGAACGGTTTATCAGCAATTTGTCGATGAGATGAAACAGACGTTGGAACAATTTTATACTAAAGAGCCTCAGCAAAGTCTAGACTATGGAAGACTAGTGAATGTTGACCATACGAATCGATTGGCTGCTCTATTAAAAGGAAGTGATGGAGAGATCATTCATGGCGGAGAGATTAGTATAAATGAACGGTTTATTTCACCAACGATGGTCCGCATCGAGGAAAATGATCTGTTGATGAGCGAAGAATTATTTGGGCCAATTTTGCCCGTCATGGTGTATGATGAGGTCGGTGAAGTGGTCAATTCAATTCAATCGATGGACCCACCCCTTGCGCTATATGTATTTACTGAAGATGTTGCATTGAAAGATGAGCTATTCCATACAATTCAATTCGGTGGTGGTATGCATAATGGCACTCTTCTGCACCTATCAAATATTGAATTGCCATTTGGAGGGATTGGTTCATCTGGTATGGGTAATTATCATGGAAAATATTCTTTTGATACGTTCTCACATCAAAAGTCTATCGTTGAATTGAAGCAGAATACAATGTTGAAGATGATGTATCCACCGTATAAATTTGTTCAACAGAAAATATTGAAGAATTTCATATAAAAAAAGAGGACCGAAGTCCTCTTTTTATCATTTATTCTACATCATTACCTAAGAATGATTTCAACATCCAATTGTTTTTTTCAATTTCAGTATTGATTCCGATAAATAAATCAGCAGTACGATCATCATTTGCTTCTTCTGCTAATGTTTTACTCTTGATTAGTTCTTTAGAAAGCTTTTCAAAATCTTTCGTTAAATCTTTCACCATTTCTTCTGCTGAAAGGTTATATTTTCCTTCTTTAATGCATGATTCTTTCAATGACTCTTTCATCGTTGCTACTGGCTCACCACCAATTGCTAATAAACGCTCAGCAAGTTCATCTACGTACTCACTTGATGAGTTGTATAACTCTTCAAATTTAGTATGCAATGAGAAAAAGTTTGACCCTTTGACGTACCAATGATAGTTGTGAAGCTTTGTCCATAATACAGTAAAGTTAGCCACTTGATGGTTTAACGCTTCTTTCGTGTTGCTAAATTCATGCTTTGATTCATTCGTTTTTTTCTTAGCCATATGAACATCTCCTTTTCATTATGTTAGTATATATATTCCCATTACATATTGGTATAAACACTGAAGTTATGTAAATTGTGTGAACATTTGTGGTAATATAGTCGAAAAGGATGTGGGTATCATGATAAAACCGAGTAAGCTGAACAAAGGAGATACCGTTGCAATTGTTTCACCGTCTAGTGGATTAGCAGGTGAAGATGAAATAATGTGGCGAACAGAGCAAGGTATTGAGCGGTTACGAGAAGTGTTTGGATTGAATGTTAAAGTGATGCCAAATGCGTTAAAAGGTATAGCGTTCAATCATCACAATCCCGGAGCTAGGGCAGATGACTTGAACAATGCTTTTAAAGATCCTGAAATAAAAGCGATCATTTGTACGTTAGGTGGAAATGACTGCATTCGAATTATTCCATATCTAGATGAAGAGGTCATTCGTAATAATCCAAAAATATTTTTAGGTTATTCAGATATTACGACGTTGCATCTTTATTTGTATCAATTAGGAATCACATCATTTTATGGAACAGCGTTATTGACTGACTTTGCTGAAAACATTCAAATGGATGAATACACAGTCAATAGCATACATTCCACATTGTTTGACACTTCTGTCATCGGTGGAATTCAAACTTCAGATAAGATTCGTAAATTTGGGTTACGTTGGGATGAAGAAAATCAGTCAATTGAAAGACCATTGATTGATAATATTGGATATGAACGGATACAAGGAGAAGGTATCGTAACAGGACATTTAATTGGAGGTTGTTTAGAAGTTTTAAGTAATTTAAGAGGAACTTATATGTTTCCTTCATTAGATCAATTTGAAGGTAGTATTTTATTTTTAGAAACATCAGAAGTTCATTTACCACCTGAACTATGAGAAGATTACTTAAGGGCATTTGCAGTGATGGGTATATTTGATCAGGTGAATGGAATCATTGTTGGGAGACCACAAGACGGAGTGTACTATGATGAAATTAAAGAAGTTTTCCAGGAAGTCCTTGCCGAATGGAATTTAAAAGATTTGCCCGTTTTGTATAATGCATCATTTGGTCATAATGAACCGAAGTGTATCATACCATACGGCGTTCAAGCTGAAATTAATATGAAAGAGAATAAATTTTCAGTGTTGGAAAGTGCTGTGGAATAGTTAATGGACAGGTTTTGAAGTGATTGGGAGAAACCTGTCCATAAAATAGCGAATAATGGACAGGTTTTGAAGTGATTAGGTGAAACCTGTCCATAACTATAAGTAATTAATCATCAGGTTTTAGAAAGAAGAGTGAAAACCTGACGATAAAACAACGATTAATCATCAGGTTTCAGAAGAACGAGTGAAAACCTGATGATTAATTAATTTCTTGTTTTGTATTACAATATAGTAACCAACAGAGTAAAGAAGGGTATTGAAATGCAAAATAAATGGGTTACGTTAACGATATTATTCATGATTTCAATTGTTTTATCTTATATCGCTGATCAAGTAGGGATGATTCTGCCGTATATGTTCACGCCAATATTATTAACGGTATTTTTCATCAGCGTATTACATTGGACGGTGGATTTGCCTAATCGTATTAGCAATGTTGCTTTATACATTCTTGGCATTCAAATTGGGACGAGTTTTACGTTGTCTGTTATTGTCGGGTTGTCTGATGAATGGTTAGGGATTCTCATCATTACGATTGCGGTGATGGTGATTGCGATGAGCCTTGCAGTCTTATTCAAAAAGCTTACGCATTGTACGTTAGAAACTGCAATTTTATCGACAGTACCGGGTGCTTTGAGTCAAATGATTGTGATGGCTGAAGAAGATGAACGTGCAGATTTACTCCTTGTGACCCTCGCTCAAACGACTAGGATTGTGATGGTTATCCTTTTAGTCCCAATTATTTCAACATTTATAGCGCCTAAGCAACAATCATACCCTGAACAACAAGGGATGTTAACGAGTCCATCGATTTTCGAATTACCCGTTGTTGAAATCATCATGATTATCGTCTGTGTAACGATTGTTACATGGATATTAAAGCGAATTCATTTTCCTGCGAGTGACTTACTCGGCCCTGTTTTCACGGTGTTATTATGGAATGTCATAACGAATCATCCATTTACACTGCCAGTGCAATTTATTAATGTCGCTCAGATTTTATTCGGCATACGCATCGGTTATCAAATTGCAACGTTAATCAAAGGACTAAACATTCGGATGATTATTGCCATTGTCATCCAAAGTACTGTATTAGTTGCGTTAACATTTGTTTTTGTTGCGATTTACTCACTATATTCCACACATTCCTTGAATGATTTATTTTTAAGTGCGGCGCCAGGTGGAATGGCTCAAATTGTCATCGTTGCGATTGAAACAGGTGCTGATATTTCGATGGTATCAAGCTACCATATCTTTAGAATATTTTTTATTCTACTCATTATTACACCGTTAGTCAGTTTAGGCTTAAAAAAGCGACTGACGTAATACTTGACATTATTTTCATATCATATAAAATAAAATTAATCTAATATATGGGGAAGAGTATTTTAACGGAGTCTAAAGAGAGCTTCTGGTTGGTGTGAAGAAGTGATGAAGTTAAAAGAAGGTAGCCCGGAAGAATGATAATATGAAGGGGAAACTTGTGTAGTATTATCCGTGACTAGAGCGTTAATCTAATGATGAGTATAACTTTAGGTGGTACCACGTGCAAAACGTCCTATTTTTTAATAGGGCGTTATTTTTTTCGAAAAAAATTAATTGGAGTTGATGGATAATGAAAGAAATGGCAACGAAATATGATCCTCAAGCAGTAGAACACGGGCTTTATGATGAATGGGTAGAGAAAGATTACTTCAAAGCGGGTAAAGATCAATCTAAAACACCGTATAGTATCGTAATACCTCCACCGAATGTGACGGGGAAATTACATTTAGGTCATGCATGGGATACGACGTTACAAGATATGATTATCCGTATGAAGCGAATGCAAGGCTATGATGTATTGTATTTACCTGGTACAGATCATGCTGGGATTGCAACACAAGCTAAAGTTGAAGCGAAACTTCGTGAACAAGGGATTAGCCGTTATGACTTAGGTCGTGAGAAGTTTTTAGAACAGACATGGGCATGGAAAGAGGAATATGCAGGTTTCATCCGTAGTCAATGGCGTAAGCTTGGTCTTGGATTAGATTATTCAAGAGAGCGATTCACGTTAGATGAAGGGCTAAGTGAAGCGGTGCGAAAAGTGTTCGTCAAGATGTATGAAGAAGGATTAATTTATCGTGGTGAATATATTATTAACTGGGACCCTGCAACACGTACAGCATTAAGTGATATTGAAGTCATTCATAAAGATATTGAAGGTGCATTCTATCATTTCAAATATCCACTCACTGACGGTTCTGGATATTTAGAAATCGCTACGACGAGACCTGAGACGATGCTTGGAGATACTGCAGTTGTCGTTCATCCGAAAGACGAGCGTTACCAATATATGATTGGTAAAACCGTTACACTTCCACTGGTTGGTCGTGAACTGCCAATCTTAGCAGATGAGTATGTCGACATAGAAACTGGAACAGGTGCAATGAAGGTTACTCCAGCACACGATCCAAATGACTTTGAAATCGGGAATCGCCATGATTTAGAACGTATTTTAGTCATGAATGAAGACGGTACGATGAATGAAAACGCTGGTCAATATGAAGGGATGGATCGATTCGATTGTCGTAAACAACTCGTTGAAGATTTGAAGAAAGAAAACTTCGTCATTAAGATTGAACGTCATGAACATTCAGTAGGTCATTCTGAGCGAAGCGGCGCGGTTGTAGAGCCTTATTTATCAACGCAATGGTTCGTTAATATGGAGCCACTTGCAAAACAATCATTAGAATTCCAACAAACGGACGATGCGATTCAATTTTATCCAGGTCGGTTTAACGATACATTTACACGATGGATGACGGACATTCGTGATTGGTGTATCTCACGACAATTATGGTGGGGGCATAGAATTCCAGCGTGGTACCATAACGACACAGGTGAAGTATATGTAGGTATGGAACCACCTGAAGATATCGACAATTATACACAAGATGAAGACGTATTAGATACATGGTTCTCAAGTGCCTTATGGCCGTTTTCTACGATGGGATGGCCAGACGAGTCGTCAGCTGATTACGAGCGTTATTTCCCGACGAATACACTTGTGACTGGGTATGACATTATTTTCTTCTGGGTGAGTCGAATGATTTTCCAATCTCTTCAATTTACAGAAGAGAAGCCATTCGATGACGTATTATTACACGGATTAGTGCGTGCTGAAGATGGTCGTAAAATGAGTAAGTCTCTCGGTAACGGCGTCGATCCAATGGATGTGATTGATAAATATGGAGCAGATAGTTTGCGTTACTTCTTAGCAACGGGATCAACACCAGGTCAAGACTTACGTTATAGCGAAGAAAAAGTTGAATCCGTATGGAACTTTATCAATAAAATTTGGAATGCATCTAGATTTAGCATCATGAACATTGGTGATGAATTTACAATCGATGATGTGGATTTATCGAAAGAGAAAACTGTAGCCGATGAGTGGATTTTGACACGTCTTAATGAAACGATTGCAGATGTAACAAGATTATCTGATAAATATGAGTTCGGTGAAGTTGGACGCGTACTATATAACTTCATCTGGGATGATTTCTGTGATTGGTACATTGAAATGAGTAAAATTACGATGAATGGTGAAGATGAAGGTGCGAAGCAAATGACAAGAAGTGTACTGACGTATACGTTAGACAACATTTTACGCATGTTACACCCATTCATGCCATTTGTGACTGAACGTATTTGGCAGCAGATTCCTCACGATGGAGAGAGTATTGTGTTAGCAAGCTGGCCAACTGTTGATGAAACGTTAAATAATGAAACAAGCAAACAAGCGATGCAACATTTAGTTGAAGTCATTGTAGCGGTTCGTCAAATCCGTAGTGAAGTGAATACACCAATGTCTAAAGAAGTGCCAATGATCATTCAGACGAAATCAGATGAATTAAAAGTGTTGTTGCAAAATAACGAACATTACATTAAAAGATTTTGTAACCCGTCGACGCTTACGATCGATTCAAACGTAGAATTACCCGATGAAGTAATGAGTCAGGTGTTAACAGATAAAGAAGTACATCTACCACTAGAAGGGTTAATCAATATTGAAGAAGAAATCGCAAGATTGTCTAAAGAGTTAGATAAATATCAAAAAGAGTTAGACCGTGTGAATCAAAAATTAAATAATGAAAAATTCACATCTAAAGCACCAGCACACATTATCGAAGTAGAACGTAATAAACAGCAAGATTATCAAGCAAAATACGATGCCGTTCAACAAAGAATTGAAGCATTGAACAATCGATCATAACAGGAGAAGCGCTTATGAATTACTTAGATAGTCTATATTGGATTTTAGAACGTGAGAAACACGGCATCAAACCAGGCATTAAACGAATGCAGTGGATGCTCGATGCGATGGACAATCCACAAGATAATATTAAAGGAATACACGTTGTAGGGACGAATGGAAAAGGTTCAACGGTCACATTTTTGCGATTAGCACTCGTCCATAACGGGTATGAAGTCGGAACGTTCACGAGTCCACACATCGATACGTTCAATGAACGAATCAGTATCAATGGTGAACCGATTAGCGATGATGACATCGCATTCATCGCGACAAAAGTTCGTGAAGTCGTTGAACAATTAGAAACTCAAACGACACTCGGCGCACCAACTGAGTTTGAAGTCATCACGATGATGATGTTCTATTACTTCGGAGCCGTCCGCACAGTCGATTTCGTCGTTGTTGAAGCAGGACTCGGTGCATTGAATGATTCTACGAATGTATTCAAACCAATCCTCAGTATTTTGACGAGTATTAGTTTAGATCATACGAATATTCTCGGCGAGACAATGCTTGATATTGCGAAAGATAAAGGAGCCGTCGTCAAACTCGGTGTCCCATTTGTCTATCACGTTGATGATTTAGAGCTTGAAGGTTATATGAATAATGTCGTTGAGAAAAATCATACGAAAGGGATTAAGTTGAATCGTGATTTCGTCGTCGTGCACAATGAGAAAGAATTTAACTTTAGATGGAATGAATATGAATTCAATGACATCGAGCTTGAGATGAAAGGAACGCATCAACACAATAACGCATCACTCGCCATCGCAAGTTTAGTTGAATTGCACAAACGCGGAGTCGCGACGATTGATTTCAACAAAATGATTGATGGGATTGAAGAGGCGAAATGGCAAGGGCGAATTGAGACGATTCGTGAAGAGCCGTTAACGATCGTAGACGGTGCACATAATACAGAATCGATTCAAGCATTAATTGATACGATGGAGATGTACTACCCAGATCGAGAGATTACCATCTTGTTCAGCGCCATTGACGGTAAACCGATACGAACGATGATTGAGCAACTTGAGCCCATTGCGAAAGAATTCTTTGTCACAACGTTTGACTATCCAAAGGCATTACCAGCGGATTCGTTGTATGAAGAAGTTGACCATGATTATAAGGGAATTGTGAAAGACTATCAAGAATTTATAGAACACTTTGAAGGAGACCTTCTATTGGTGACAGGCAGTTTGTATTTTGTGAGCCAGGTGAAGGAAGGGATGAAGTAAGTAGAGTGTTTATTTGAAGACTACAGAAACCAGGGATGGTTTTTGTAGTTTTTTGTTTTGTAATCAGAGTAAATGAGGAATAATCTGAATACGAAATGAGTATTAGTCGAATTAGTAAGATAAAATTTAAATATTATTTAAAGCTTGAAATTAATTAATAGAAAACCTCAATCTCTATAATAACAGATTGAGGTTGATTATATATAAGAGCACATTAATATTTTTGACACTACTATAATACATCATACATATTTTCAAAATATAAGTCTACTTTTAATTTTATATTTCGATAAAATAAGTTATATCAATTAGAAAGGAATGTTGTTCATGGTACAGAATATATACGATAATGAAGCATTTTATTCAAAGTATACAGCATTAAGAAATAACGAGTTAAGTTATAATGAGATATTAGAAATGCCTATAATGCAGGAGTTGTTACCTGATATTAATAATAAATCTGTGTTAGATGCAGGGTGTGGTATGGGGAAATTTATTCAATACCTATTATCAAAAAATCCTAAAACTATTACAGGGATTGATATATCTAATAATATGATAGAATATGCTAAACAACATGTGGATGATGATAGGGTTACATTTGAAGTGGGTGATATCTTAACGTACCAAACGAATGAACCTTTTAAATGTATTGTATCGAGTTTGGCGTTTCATTATGTTGAAGATTATGTTGAACTGATAAAAAAGCTAAATGAGTTACTTGTTGAAGATGGAATATTGTTATTCTCAACAGAACATCCTATCCAAACGGCTACGAAGTCAAAAAATCCTTGGATTCATGACCAATCACCATATCAACATTACAAAATGGATCATTATTTTGAAGAATCGGCTCGTGAAACGGAATGGTTAGGTGAGAGTGTGATCCGATATCATCGAACAATCGGAACAATGATTAATACTTTAATTGAAAATGGATTTGTAATAGAGAAAGTTGTTGATCACGGGAATACAGAACTATCTATGGAAATGTGGGATGAGGAAACAAGATTAAAAGTTAATCAGAAACCTCCTTTTATTACGATCAGGGCGAGAAAAGGTAGAATATAAGATAAATTTTTAAAAAATGTTGGAGGATATTATGATATTTGTATTTGATGTAGATGGCACGATTTGTTTTGATGGTCAGACGATAGAAGATCCTATAAAAGAAGCAATCTTTAAATTAAAACAAGAAAATGATGTTGTTTTTGCTTCTGCAAGACCGATTAGAGATTTACTACCAGTTGTTAATGAATTTAATGGCTGTACACTGATTGGTGGTAATGGATCAATCGTTTCGAAAAATGATGAGATTGAAGTGATGGACTATATATCTGATCATGATTATTCATTTATAAAGAAGCTGATAAAAGATTACTCATTAAATTATATTATTGATGGGTCATTTGATTACTCAGCGAAAATCCCTAAAGATAATATGATTGCAAAACAATTAGACCCTGCTAATTTAGCTCATAATATTGGGATGGATGAAATTCGAAAGCCGATTAAAATTATTTTAATTGGTATAGCTGAAGAGTATTATGAAAAAATATCAAATTTAATAAAAGCAAGCGGTGATGGGTTAAGTATTAATTATCACGATGATGAGCGGAATATAGATATTACATCGACAGGTATTAATAAATATACGACATTTAAAAGGTTATTTGGAGAAACTGATTATACTGCATATGGTAATGATATCAATGACTATGAATTGCTTAAATATGCACAACAAGCACATTATGTTAGTGATTCGATCAAAGATATTGAGTTAGATGATGAGGTAGTGATTATGAAGGGTGTGGAGAGTGTTAGTGAATCAATTTTAGAGTATGTATAAGAATTTTTAATCGAGTAAGATGCAAAATTTAATTATCATGGAAGAAGATATGTAATTCAAAATTTGATTTTGACCTACAGTAGCCTTGGTAGGTTTCTGTAGTATTTTTAGGCTATAATCAAAATCAGGATAAATCACAAATACATTGAATTATTTGTATTTTTTTCTGCAGAAGAGAATTTTGTGAAGTACCCTAATAATGATGAGATTTACGGGATTAATATTGTATTTAAATCATCAGAATATGTTGGCACATTAAATCGCTCTAATGAGTCAAAGCAACTCGAATTTATTGATAAAGGGGAAATTCCTTGTCTTAAATTAAACCATTCACATTCCTTCTTTATCATTGATTGGCTTAATGGTCAGAGTGAGCTTCATGTAAATTAAAGAATAATTTTTAACATACTATTTCGACAATGGATATTTAATAGCACCTATTACAATAAATAACTATAATCCTGTGTGATGATATTTCCAAACTTTATTTTACTTATTAACTTCCTAATAAGAGAACATTGTTTATACAAGTTAGATTTGAAAAATCTTGTAGTTTATATTAATATCTATAATTTGCAATAAGGTTCAAATATATTTGATGAGTATAACTACTTCTTTATGTAATTAGAAACACCATTGACATCGAGTTTCACATACTATTGCAAATGATAAGTAGAATCTAACAACTGGAAATATATCCAAAATAAAATTTTTCATTTTCTATAGAAGTGTATTATTATATATATAGAATAAGTCGTAGGAGTACAACGACTTTCAAAAGAAACCCTTCTTGGTAGATTAAGTCGTAGAAGGTGGCGACTTTCAAAAGAAACCCTTTTTTCTTTTAAAATAATGTAAGGTTATAGATTTAAAAGATAGAAAATATAACCTCCAGGTTAAGAAGTATAATTGAACTTAATTATGAAACTCTAAAAAACAAAGATAAAAAGTCTATATTCTAAAGGGAGTTTTAACAGATGAATAAAAATAAGATAAAAAAATTAATTGATAAATTTAGTGATTTATCAACAGAGCAGATAAGAAATATTAATGAACAAACTTTAAGACAAGAATATTTAGATATTTTTTTAAAAGAATTAGGCTGGGATGTAACTAACTCTGATAATTTGCCCTATTCTGAACGATCTGTTATTATTGAAGAATTTGTAAGTGAGGCTGAGCGACCGGATTATTCATTAAGAAAATACGGACAATCAAAATTTTTTCTTGAAGCAAAAAGACCTAAAATAGATATCTTGACCCACCAAAATTCAATATTACAGGCTAAAAAGTATGCCTGGAACGCTAATCATAAAATAGTAGTATTGAGTAATTTTGAAAATCTTGTAATTTACCAAACATTCATGATGCCGGATGAAAATGAAGATAATTTAAATCGCAAATTTCGATACAAACATTATCATTATAAAGATTATGTAACTAAGTTTGATGAAATCTATAAATTATTATCAAGGGAATCTGTCGAAACTGGATATTTTGATGAATGGACAGATAAAATAACTCCGGATTCAGCCACTAAAGATAATCTTGATAATGTTTTTTTGGAAAAAATAAATAATTGGCGATTATTATTAGCAAACGATTTATATGAATCTAAAGAAAAGCAATATGAAAATAAAGAAATTTTAAACATCGCTGTTCAAAAATTGTTGAATCAAATTGTATTTTTGAGATTTGCAGAGGATAATCAATTAGAAGAATCCCAAATTTTATATCGACTATTAAATGAAGAAATCAAGACAAAAAACTTTTTGAAACACTTGGATAGAAAATATAATGCTGAAATATTTAATGACAAGACAATACAATTCATAAAAACATCGACATTAGATGATATTGTACAAGAACTTTATTATCCACAAAGTTCTTTCGATTTTTCAATAATTCCATTAGAGATTTTAAGTAAAATGTATGAGATGTATTTACAGACAGAAATAGAAGTTATCAATGGAAACGTTACATTAGAACCTACAAAAGATATAAAAATTAAATCCGTAGTTTCAACACCTGAGGAGATTGTGAAATATATGGTTAAAGAATCTCTAGCGGATAAATTGAAAAATAAAAATTTAAATGAAATTTTTAATATGAAAATATTAGATATAGCTACGGGATCAGGAACATTTTTGATTGAAGCTTATAATATAATTGAAAGTTATTTGATAGATTATTATTCCAGGACATTAAAAAGGCCAGCATCGCCCTTGATTGTTCCTTATCAGAGTAAACTAAGAATTATTAAAGAAATGTTATACGGACTCGATATAAATATATTGGCTACACAATTAACTAGGTTCTCGTTACTATTAAGGGTTTTAAGGCATGAAAGTCGCCAAAAACATGAACCTTATCCAATATTACCTAATCTAAAGTCGAATATATTACACGGAAATTCTTTAGTATCTCTTAATGATTTAGATATTAGCGAATTAAGTGTTGAAAAAATTAAAGATATTGCACCTAAATATGAAGAATTACCTGAATCATTTGATGTTATTCTTGGTAACCCTCCTTATTTAAAGACGGAACACATAAAAAATGCAACTACTAAAGAAGAAATTCAGGTATATAAAAATAAATACATAAGCTATTATAGACAGTACGATAAATACTTTTTATTTATAGAAAAAGCTTTGAATTATTTAATGAAAAGTAATATGGAAACTACCACAACGTTAATTGTACCAAATAAGTTTATAAATTCTAATTCAGGATTGAAGCTCAGAGAATATATACAAAAAAATAAAGCACTTAAAAAAATAATTAATTTTAAATATACTCAGTTATTCGAAAATGTAACCATTTATGTATGTATATTAACATTAGAGATAGGTAAGGATGCATTTCAATATATGGAGGTAAAAGAGTTAGAAGACATACACTTGAAAACCCCGACTATCTATGAAACAAAACTATTAACAAAAGAAGGCTGGTTTTTAGTCGATGATATAAATAAAAGAGATTTGTATGAGTTTGCTATTAGAAATTTTCCTAAAATTACAGACGAAATAATAGTTAGTAATGGTATTCAAACGAGTAAGAATGCTGTGTATATTATAGATGAAAGTGAGATTGTTAGTGAAGATGACACAACCATTTGTTTTAAGAAAAATAATAGAGAGTACGAAATAGAAAAAGGCATACTAAACAAGTATTATAAAAAAACTTCTAATCAAAGCATTGGTAAGTCATATCAAAAACTAGAGTCAAAATCATATGTGATCTTTCCGTATGATAAAGGGATTACTTATAATATTGATTTTATGCAAAATCAATTTCCATTAGCTTGGAAATATTTAAATGATCACAAAAAGGAATTATCATCAAGAAAAATGAGCGGTGGAGAACCAAGCCATTGGTATCGATTCGGACGGAGTCAACACTTGAAAGAATTAAATCAGGATAAGTTAATTGTAGGTGTTATGTCAAAAGAGCCGAATTTTAATATTGATCGTCAAAATTATTTAATCTCATCAGGTGGAACTGCCGGATATATAGCTATCATGCCAAAGGAAAATTCGCTATATTCAATTGAATACTTACAGGCATGGTTTAGTCACTCTTTTACGGACATGATTTTTAAAGTTATTGGTAGCAATTTTGAAGGCGAATATTATACTCATGGTACTTATTTGTATGATGCAATACCTTTGCTACCTATTAATTTTGAAAGTAGTGAAGAAAAAAGATATTATCATTTAATTAACAGGTATGTTAGAGATATTGAAAAAATCAATCATTTGATTGAAGGTGAAGTAGTTGAAAGTAATATAGTTATTTTTAATAAAAAGAAAAGTGTATTAATAAATAAAATAAACAAAATTATTGATGCATTATTAGAAAAGAAAGTAGTTGAAAGTAAATAAAATGAAAATAAATCAATCTGCTGATAAATTACGTGGTGGTTATTATACTCCTCCAGAAATAACAAAATTTATATACAATTATATTAAAGAGGATAGTATGGAAAACTTTACTGTCTTAGAGCCAAGTATAGGTGATGGTGCCTTTATAAATGATTTTAAAGAGGGCGAATTAGCATTTAATATGGTTGGGATAGAATTAATAAAAGAAGAAGCTAATAAAGCTAGACAGTTAATTTTAGAAGATGATAGATTTAACGTCATAAACATAGACTTTTACGAGTACTATAAAAAGAATAAAGAGAAAAAATATAATTATGTAGTAGGAAATCCACCATATATACGCTATCAATATCTTTCTCAGGAACAAAGAGATTATCAAAGTGAAATATTAACTAATAATGGTATGAAACCAAATAAACTTATTAATGCATGGGTTGCTTTTACTGTTGCTTCCATAGAAATGTTAGAAGAAGATGGAGTTATGCTATTTGTATTACCAACAGATTTATTACAAGTTAATTATGCAAAGGAATTGCGGAAATTATTTAACGATAGATTATCTGAATTAACAATAATAAACTTTGAGAAAACTGTTTTCAATAATATTCAACAAGATGTGCTTTTAATCGTAGGAAAGAAAAAGATTAAGAAGGAGGAACAAAAACATAAATTAAAAATCGTTAATTTAACAGATATATCTAAATTAAAAATGCTTAATATACGTGAGAAACCATTTGTATTAGATGAGCTAAAAAATTATTACTATGAAACAGATAAATGGTCATCTGTTTTTATTGATAATAACCACAAAACTTTTTATCTGAATCTCAGAAAAGATAATTTAGTATCTTATTTTAATGATTACATCAAAGGTGAAGTTGGGATAACGACAGGTAATAATAAGGTTTTTGCTATTAATGATACAATATTGAAAAAATATGAATTAGAAGAGTACGCAATACCTTTATTAGGAAGAAGTGTAGAAGTAAAGGGTATCACCTATGACTCGATAGACTTTGAAGAGAATAAAAAAGCAAACAAAAATGTATGGCTTTTAGACTTTAATAATAAAGAATTAAAAGGGAAGGCAATTAATTATATTGAAGAAATGGTAAAGGCCAAGGAACATATAGGGTATAAATTAAGTTTAAGGGATAGATGGTATGAGGTCCCATCTATATGGAATCCTGATGCATTTCTATTAAGAAGAATAGGTGAAGGCCCAAAAATTATTCTAAATGATTTAGATGCGACAAGTACTGATACGTTTCATCGTTTAAAAATAAAAAAAGGTGTCAATTCAAAGTTAGTTATTTTTGCATTGTATTCTAGCTTAGCATTAATGACATTTGAATTAGAAGGGCGTATTTTTGGCGGTGGTGCATTAGAAATCCTTCCAGGAGATTTAAAAAATATATTTCTTCCAAAAATAGACTTTTACTCATTTAATAAATATGAAACAACCTTGTTCGATGAGCTAGACAATAAGTTACGTTCAAATGAAAGTTTGGAGTCAATAGTTTTATGGGTAAATCAAAACTTAATAAAACACTTTAATGTTGATGAGGATATTTTGCATATTAGCAATGATATATGGAAGTCACTAAAAGATAAACGAACCAAGAAATAATGTCACAGGCAAGATGGCAGAGCGAGGAAAATAAGCTTTTGAATTATTGGATTGCTATTGAGAGTTTAGCCAACATTTCAAAAAAAGATGCTGAATCTAAATTTCACTTCATTATTGGAGATGGTGTGTATTATAGTTTAAAGGAACATGGTCATTTTTAAATTTAATTATATCAACTATATTGACTTTTCAAAAAATTATAGTATTCTTAAATTAAATATTAGAAAGGAGGAGATTAGAATGGTTGTTAGATTTCAAAGATTGTGCAACTGCTTAAATTTTCATACTTCAATCTCCTCACAATATTCTATTTAACTTAAGGCATAATTATGCACGCCTTTATAATAGAATCATTGATTCATAGAGGAGTGTATCCTCATATTCAATGAATGGAAGAGACTCATTTTATATGATGAGTCTCTTTTTTTATTGTGAGTGAGACGGCTATAAAGAGAATGAAAGAGGGGTGGCTTTTATGCTGTCGATTTTTAAGAAGTTAGAGTGGTTCTTTAAACAATATTGGAAGCGGTATTTAATCGCGATTACTATGTTGTTGATCGTAAATGTTTTAGAAATTATACCACCGAGATTGATTGGGTATACGATTGACTTGATCGATGCGAGTTCGTTAACGAATGAACGTTTGTTTCAGATTATCGGATTATTTGCTTTGATTATTATCATTACATATGTCATGAGCTTTGGATGGCGTTATAACTTATTCGGTGGTTCACAAATTTTAGAGAGTTTGTTAAGGCGGAAGTTGATGGCGAAGTTTCTGAAGATGAGTCCGTCGTTTTATGAACGTAATCGGACGGGGGATTTAATGGCGCGTGCGACGAACGATTTAAGAGCGATTCGCATGACGGCTGGGTTCGGTGTGTTAACACTTGTTGATTCAGTGACATACTTAGGTATTATCGTAATGGCGATGGCGTTTACGATTTCATGGAAATTAACGTTATTTGCGTTATTGCCATTGCCATTGCTTGCATATCTCGGACAAATTCTAGGTAAAAAAATTCACGCGAAATATATGATCAGTCAGAAATCATTTGGAGATATGAATGATTCGGTGCTTGAATTGATTGAAGGCGTTCGTGTGACTCGTGCATTCGTTCAAGAAGAGCGTGTCAATGATCGGTTTGAGTCGATGACAAATGACGTCGTCAATAAATTTATGGCGGTTGAAAAACTTGATGCATGGTTTAAACCGATGACGATAATTATTATGGCGATTAGCTTTATTATTTCGTTAGGGTACGGTGCGGTATTGGTGAACAGTGGTGAGATGACGATTGGAGAAATTGTTACGTTCAACGTTTATTTGAACATGTTAATTTGGCCGATGTTTGCGATTGGAATGTTATTCAATGTGATGCAACGTGGTAATGCGAGTTTGGATCGTGTTGAAGAGACATTGAACGCCGAAGAAGTCATTGATGATCCGTTAGAACAACTCGTACCTGATGATACGAATGTTGAGTTCAATGCTGTGACGTTCAAGTATCCATCCAGTGATCGAAATAACTTAGAAGATATATCGATTCGTTTACATCGTGGTGAAACTTTAGGAATTGTCGGGAAAACCGGTTCGGGTAAAACGACATTGATTAAGCAAATCTTAAAAGAGTATCCAACAGGTGAAGGAATTATTCAAATTGGTGGGTATCAATTGGATCAATTGACAAAAATTGAACTCCGCAATTTAATCGGTTACGTTCCACAAGAACATATCTTGTTTTCTAGAACGATTAAAGAGAATATTTTATTCGGTAAAGAGGATGCTACAGATGAAGAAATTGACGAAGCCATTCGACTAGCACACTTTACTCAAGATATCGAAAACTTACCAAATGGATTAGAGACATTAGTCGGTGAGAAAGGGATTGCAATTTCTGGAGGACAGAAACAGCGTATATCGATTGCACGTGCAATGATCAAAAACCCAGAAATTCTCATACTCGATGATTCATTATCTGCAGTCGATGCAAAGACAGAGCATGCGATTATTCGAAATATCCAGACAGAAAGACAAGGTAAAACAACGATTATTTCAGCGCATCGTCTCAGTGCGGTGCGTCATGCAGATATTATCGTTGTGTTAGAAGAAGGCCGTATTATTCAGAAAGGAACACACGCTGAGCTGAGTCAATTGAAAGGTTGGTATTATGATCAATTGCAACTTCAAGATTTAAACGGAGGTGAAATGTCATGAAACATTTTCGCCGGTTAATGCATTATATGACACAGTATAAGACGTATTTTATCGTCGGAATTATCTTATTAATTTTCGCCGTGATTACAGAGTTGACTGGACCACTCGTTGCAATGCATATCATTGATGAACATATTAAGAACAGTGATGGATCCATACAATTGGATGCAGTGTTTAAATTATTGCTTCTTTATTTAACGATTATGGTTGTCTTTGCAGTGCTCAGTTATTTCCAAATGATTTTTATTCAACTGGCAGGTTCTAATGCAATTAAAAGTATGCGAATCGATTTGTTTAAGCATGTTCAAAAGCTTCCGATACAGTATTTTGATAATTTACCTGCAGGAAAAGTCGTTGCGAGGATAACAAATGATACACAGACGATTTTAGAGCTATTTACCATCGTCATTCCAGCATTTATCTCCGGAGCATTTACGGTTACCGGGATTACGGTTGCAATCTTCTTCCTGTCACCGAAAGCAGGCGTCATGGTATTAATTATTGTGCCAATGGTTGTTATCTGGATGTATTTGTATCGTAAGATCACGAATCAATACAATCACGAAGTACGTGAGAAAAACAGTGAGATGAACGCCATGTTAAACGAATCGATTAATGGTATGACGATTATCCAAGCGTTCAACCAAGAACAAAAGATCCAACAAGAATACGATGCAATGAACGCATCTTACTTAAAAAATTATACGAAAATCATTCGCATGGATAGCATGAGTGGACATACGTTAATGGATAGTGTTCGCTCAATTATATTCGCAATATTGATTTATATTTTCGGAATTAACTTTTTGAGTGAGACGAATGCATTTACGGTCGGAATGATGTATGTATTAGTTGATTACGTCACACGGTTGTTCAACCCGCTATTCGACATTATTAACCAGTTTCAAGTGATGCAGCAAGCAGCGGTGTCGAGTGAACGTGTATTTGAAATGATGGATAGTGAAGAAGAAGTTGAACGTCCTCATAAATCATTAGCATTATCAGGTTATGTTCATATTAAAGATGTTTCATTTAGCTACAAACCTGATGAATATGTTTTACGTGACATTAATATTGAAGCGATGCCAGGAGAAACAGTTGCGCTTGTTGGTCATACTGGTTCTGGGAAAAGTTCAATTATGAATTTATTGTTTAGATTTTATGACGTGACAGACGGTGAAATTTATTATGACGATTATGAATCAAGAGATGTCAGTAAGCAGTCAATACGTCAACATATGGCGATCGTATTACAAGATCCATATCTATATAGTGGTACGATTTTATCAAATATTACATTAGATGACCCAACAATTTCGGAACAAGATGCACTTCAAGCAATATATGAAGTCGGTGGAAGACAATTTATCGAGCAGTTAACGGATGGTATTCATACCGAAGTGACAGAACGAGGTGCAACCTTTAGTAGTGGTGAGCGTCAATTGATTTCATTTGCAAGAGCACTTGCCTTTAACCCTAAGATTCTAATTTTGGATGAAGCCACGAGCCACGTTGATTCTGAGACTGAACAAATGATACAACAGGCGATGAGTGTCCTGAGTAAGGGACGTACGACATTTATGATTGCCCATCGATTGTCGACGATTCAACATGCTGATGAAATTATTGTCTTAAATAAAGGTCAAATCGTTGAACGTGGAAAACATCAGGAATTAATGAATCTTGATGGTTATTATAAAGAAATGTATGAGTTACAAGGTCAACGTAACGAATAAATTTGCTTACGCTTTGTATAAGTTATGATAAACTAATATTTGAGTTTAGTGGTAGATGAGGTGTAAGTGTGAAAAACAAATTTGAGAAAAATTCATTAGTTTTTATTTTATTTGCAGTCATTATATTAATCATAATGATTAGTTTAACGGTAGCGAATCGAGATGAAGCGACATTGCCTGAACAATTTTTAGGGGATACAGCAGCACTTGGTCAACGTGTAGTCAATTACCCAGCTGAAAAAATATCAGGGGTTGTCGATCATTTATCGGATGCTTTTACAGCGTTAGAGGAAAACAAAAAGTTAAAAGAAATGGTTGCGGGTTATCCGCAAGTTCAAAGTGATTTGCATCGACTTAAAAAAGAAAATAGTGCATTAAAAAAACAGCTTAAAACGGAATCGATTGATGAGTATGAACCATTAAGTGCAACCGTCATCGCCAGAAATCCTGATCAATGGATGAACTCGTTTGTCATCAATAAAGGGGAAACAAGTGGGGTAGACGAAGGGATGGCCATTATATCGACAGGTGGTCTTATTGGTAAGGTCACTAAAGTGAATAAGTATTCATCGACTGTGGAAATGATTACATCGACGTTGAATGATAGTAAACTGAGTGTCATCGCTCAAGAAAAAGGTCAAGATGTATTTGGTCTTGTGCAGTCATACGATGATAAAAACAATCATATTGTCGTTGAAGATATGGATAACAATACAAAGCTGAAAAAAGGCACTAAAGTCGTTACGTCTGGCCTTGGTGGTCAATTTCCGAAAGGTCTCTTAATTGGGGAAATTACAAAAATTGAAAATGACCAATTTGGCTTGAGTCAAATCGCCTATGTGAAGCCAAGTGTAAATTTAGATGATATTAGCTATGTATACGTTGCAATGCGAAACGATAAGACGCTTGAACAGGGAAGTGATGAGTAATGCAGTATATACTACTCATTCTGATCGCGATTTGTTGTTTCTATTTTGATAGCTTATTGAGTCTTTACAATCCATTTCATATAGGCGGTATGGACATTTATATCGTTCCACACTTACTCTTTATGTATGTTTTAGTTGTAGCGATTTATAAAGATAGCAAAACTGCTTATATTATTGCTTTTCTAGCAGGGATATTTAATGATTTATACTATTCAACGGTGTACGGAATTTATACCTTTATTTTTGTATTTACGGTATTTATTATGACATTTATGTTTAGAATGTTTTATCGACATATTAAGACGATGCTCATCATCATATTATTTTTAACTTTCATACTTGATGTCTATACTTACAGCATGTTTAGACTTGTCGATTTACATCATACATCGTTGATGACATTTCTATGGTTCAAAGCAATTCCTTCATTAATATTGAATGCACTATTATTAGTTATATTATTCCCGTGGATTATTAAATTACTTAATGTAGTAAAACGGATTTCATTTAATAAAGAGCATTGACACGTGCATTGTCAATGTGGTATTCTATTGAAGTTGAATGCAAATGAAAGCATCAACCGCTCGTGAATGGTTATAAGTGAGCAATCCACCATTGCATGGCGAGTCTTATATTATGAGGAGGTGCAACTATGTTTGCAATTATTGAAACAGGCGGAAAGCAAGTTAAAGTTGAAGAAGGTCAAACGATTTTCATCGAGAAATTAGATGCTGAAGTTGGAGAAACGTACACATTTGATCGTGTATTATTCGTTGGTGGTGAAACGACTAAAGTCGGTGCGCCATTAGTCGATGGAGCAACTGTTACTGCTAAAGTAGATGAGAATGGCCGCGGTAAGAAGATTACTGTGATCAAATTCAAAGCTAAGAAAAACTACAAGCGTAAACAAGGTCATCGTCAACCATTCACTAAAGTGACGATTGAAAAGATTAACGCATAGTTATGATTAATGTAATGATTCATATGAATGATGATGCTGAAGTCACACAGCTGACAATGGATGGTCATGCAGATTATGATGAATACGGTAAAGACTTAGTATGTGCCGGAGCCTCAGCAGTAGTCATTGGTGGCATTAATGCCATCATGAAATTGTCTGATGATACACCGACACTTGATATGGATGAAGAACGAGGATTTATCGATATAAAGCCATTCGACATTCATGATGATAAGTCACAACTGATTTTACAGACAATCATTGTATCACTTGTTACAATACAAGAATCCTATGGCGAGTTCATAAACATACAATATAAGTGAGGTGGATATCATGCTAAAATTAAACTTACAGTTTTTTGCGAGTAAGAAAGGTGTAGGTTCAACGAAAAACGGACGTGACTCAATTTCTAAACGTTTAGGTGCTAAGCGTGCAGATGGTCAATTCGTTACGGGTGGATCAATTTTATACCGCCAACGTGGAACGAAAGTTTATCCAGGTGAAAACGTTGGACGTGGAGGAGACGACACTTTATTTGCGAAAGTAGATGGTGTTGTTAAATTCGAACGTATGGGTAAAGATAAGAAACGTGTATCAGTGTACGCTGAAGCGAAGTAATATCTATACATTAAACTACACTTCATTCGAAGTGTAGTTTTTTATTTGGATAAAGAGTTTGATATAATAATTGTAATTATGAAATTATGAAATACATAAATGTAAGGAGGGGGAAACGATGTTTATAGATCACGTTAAAATTTACGTCAAAGCAGGCGACGGTGGTAACGGTATCGTTGCATATCGAAGAGAGAAATACGTTCCAATGGGCGGTCCAAGTGGAGGCGACGGTGGTAAAGGCAGTGACATTGTCTTCGAAGTCGATGAAGGACTGAGAACGTTAATGGACTTTAGGTTCCAAAAACATTTCAAAGGAGATAAAGGAACCAATGGAATGAGTCAAAATATGCATGGAAAAAATGCAGAAGATACTGTATTAAAAGTTCCACCAGGCACAATTATTAAAAATGCTGAAACGGATGAAGTGTTAGCTGACTTAACTGAACATACAGAACGTGCAGTTGTTGCCAAAGGCGGCCGTGGAGGTCGAGGGAACTCTAGATTTGCATCGCCTTCAAATCCAGCACCTGACTATGCTGAAAATGGTGAACCAGGACAAGAGTTTGATATCGTTTTAGAGCTAAAGTTAATGGCAGATGTTGGTTTAGTAGGATATCCAAGTGTTGGGAAATCAACGTTACTATCGATGGTGAGTGGTGCCAAACCGAAGACAGGTTCGTATCACTTTACAACGATTAAGCCAAATTTAGGTGTTGTCAATACGCCTGACAATAGAAGTTTTGTGATGGCTGACTTACCAGGGTTGATTGACGGTGCAGCTGAAGGCGTTGGATTAGGTCACCAATTTTTAAGACACGTTGAACGGACAAAGTTAATCGTTCATATGATTGATATGTCTAGTACAGATGGTCGTAATCCATATGATGATTATGTCCAAATTAATAAAGAACTGAAGGCATACAACGAACAATTAGCAAAACGTCCTCAAATCATCGTCGCTAATAAAATGGATTTACCTGATGGAGAAGCGGGACTTGAGTTATTCAATGAACAATTAGATGAACCACTTGAAATTATTCAAATTAGTTCTATCACAGGAGAAGGCATTCCTGAATTATTGTATAAAATTGCGGATAAACTAGAAGAAGTAGAGCAACAAATGAATGAATCAAATATTACGATTGATGAACGTGAACATCGTGTTGTCTATCGACATGAGAAGTCAGATGAAGCATTTACAATCAGTCGTGCAGATGATGGTGCTTATGTTGTGTCGGGTGAAGCGATTGAAAGGTTATTTAAGATGACTGACTTTAATCGCGAAGCAGCAATCAGACGATTTGCACGTCAAATGCGTGGTATGGGGATTGACGATGCACTACGTAAAAAAGGCGCAAAGAATGGAGATACGGTGCGTATTTTAGAAGCAGACTTTGAATTTATAGAATAATGAAGGGTTGATTAGATGATTGCTAGACTCATTGGAAAATGTGTATCAATAAACCAAAACATACTCGAAATCAATGTAGGTGGTGTCGTATATAGTGTACACACACCAAATGCATATGTATTTAATCAATATTTAAATCATGAGTTAGAACTGTTTACTGAACAAATTGTCAGAGAAGATAGTATGACACTTTATGGGTTCAAATCATTAGATGAAAAACAAATGTTTAAAGAATTAATTAAAGTGACTGGCATTGGTCCGAAAAGTGCATTAGCCATTCTTGCATCAAGTACACCAAGTGGTGTTGTTCGTGCGATTGAACAAGAAGAGGAAGGTTACTTAATTAAGTTTCCTGGCATTGGTAAAAAAACAGCTAGACAAATAATTCTAGATTTAAAAGGTAAATTGTCTCATTTTGATCATGACACATCTCATCACGAGCAATCGACTCATGACGTACCACAACATGATGCATCACAAGAGGCGATGTTTGAAGAAGCGATGCTAGCGCTTGAAAGCTTAGGTTATTCGAAACGTGAGCAACAAAAGGTACAAAAGGCTTTGAAAGGTAAATCGTTTGATACGGTGGATGAGGTTGTGAAAGCGTCATTTCAAATATTAATTTCATAGGATGTGTTTGTTATGGAAGATGAGCGTATAGTAGATGATTTACAACACGATGGTGAGGAGCATGTAGAAGGAAGTCTTCGCCCTGAGTATTTACATGAATATATCGGTCAACAAAAAATAAAAAACAACTTAAAAGTATTCATTGATGCAGCAAAACTTCGTGAAGAATCGTTAGATCATGTATTGCTATATGGTCCTCCAGGTCTTGGTAAAACAACGCTTGCAAATATTATAGCGAATGAATTGAATGTCAATATGCGTAATATTACGGGTCCATCGATTGAACGCCCTGGTGATTTAGCTGCGATATTATCGAGTTTACAACCAGGCGATGTGTTATTTATTGATGAGATTCATCGATTGCCTCGTGTCGTTGAAGAAGTGTTGTATTCTGCGATGGAAGACTTTATATTAGACATTGTAGTCGGTCAAGGTGAAGAAGCGAGAAGCCTAAGAATAGACATTCCACCCTTTACCCTCATTGGAGCAACTACGCGTGTGGGGAGTCTATCAAGTCCTTTAAGAGATCGATTTGGCGTTCACTTAAGACTCGAATATTATGATGAACAAAGCTTGCAAACAATCATTCTTCGGACGAGTGAAATTTTTAACATAGAGATTAGTGAACAACCGCTTGAGGCGTTAGCAAAACGTTCTCGCGGAACACCGAGAATAGCGAATAGATTATTACGTCGAGTAAGAGATTTTGCTCAAGTGGAGAATGATAATGTTATTGATTTAACGATTACGAATAAGGCATTAACACTGTTAAATATCGATCAATATGGACTTGATCATATCGACCATAAGATTATGAATTGTATCATCGAACAATATAACGGAGGACCTGTAGGTTTAAATACGATTGCAGTATCGATTGGTGAAGAAACGATTACGTTAGAAGACGTATACGAACCGTATTTAATCCAAAAAGGCTTTATTGAACGAACGACGAGAGGACGACGAGCAACGCAATTTGCTCATCAATATTTTAATAGTTTAAACAATGAATTGAGGAAATAGCAATGAATGTAGAACAATTTGATTTTGACTTACCTGATGACTTGATCGCTCAAACCCCATTGAAAGAGCGTTCTGAAAGTCGTCTACTTACATTAGATTATGCAAATCAACGTATTGAACATCGACAATTCTTCCATATACAAAATTATTTAAAAGCAGGTGATGCTCTCGTATTGAACAATACGAAAGTGATTCCTGCAAGATTATTTGGCATGAAAGAAACAGGTGCGGCGATTGAGATTTTGTTGTTAGAAGATATCGGTGAAGACACGTGGAAAGCTCTCGTTAAACCTGCGAAACGCATTAAAATTGGTGATAAGATTTTATTTGGTGAAGGGGTGTTAACTGCCGAGTGTGTCGCTGTTCAAGATGAAGGCATTAGACAGTTAAAACTTCAATACGATGGCATTTTACAAAATATATTGGATAAACTAGGGACGATGCCACTTCCACCATACATCAAAGAAACGTTAGATGACGCTTCACGTTATCAAACAGTGTACGCGAAAACGCCAGGATCGGCTGCAGCACCAACTGCAGGGTTACACTTTACGACAGAATTACTTGAACAGTTAATTGCACAAGGTGTTGATATATATTATGTCACACTACACGTTGGACTCGGGACGTTTAGACCGGTGTCAGTAGACAATGTTGATGATCATACGATGCATAGTGAATATTATGAAATCGATGAAGTGACAGCGAAGGCATTGAATGATAAGAAGCTTGCAGGTAAGAGGATCATTAGTGTCGGAACGACATCGACAAGAACACTTGAAACGGTCTATTCAATGTACAATGAGTTTAGAGCATCTAGCGGATATACGGATATTTTTATTTATCCTGGTTATGAATACAAGGCTATTGATGGATTGATTACAAACTTCCATTTACCGAAGTCTACATTGATGATGCTTGTCTCAGCACTTGCTGGAAGAGAATTAATTATGAAAGCATACAGTGAAGCAATACAAGAACGATATCGTTTCTTTAGCTTTGGTGATGCAATGTTTATTTATAAAGGAGAACAACATGGCGGCAATAACGTATGAACATATTAAAACATGTAAACAAAGTGGTGCACGGTTAGGTAAAGTACATACACCTCATGGCACTTTCGAAACACCAATATTTATGCCAGTTGGAACACTAGCCACTGTAAAGACGATGAGTCCAGAAGAATTATTACAAGTGGGTTCACAGATTATCTTGAGTAATACTTATCATCTTTGGTTAAGACCCGGTAGTGATATTATTAAAGAAGCCGGCGGTCTTCATAAATTTATGAATTGGGATCATCCGATTTTAACTGATTCCGGTGGATTCCAAGTGTTCTCTTTAAGTGATATGCGTAAGATTGAAGAAGAAGGCGTTCATTTTAGGCACCATTTAAATGGCTCAAAGCTATTCTTGAGTCCAGAGAAAGCAATGGATATTCAACATGATTTAGGGTCTGATATCATGATGAGTTTTGATGAATGTCCACCGTTTCCAGCTGAATACGATTACGTCAAACAATCTATTGAAAGAACAACACGTTGGGCACATCGAGGATTAGAACATCATATTAAGTCAGGACATGATAAACATCAAGCATTGTTCGGTATCGTTCAAGGTGGAGAGTACGAAGCACTTCGAACACAAAGTGCGAAAGAACTTGTTGCGATGGACTTCTCTGGCTATTCAATTGGTGGATTGAGCGTTGGCGAACCGAAAGATATTATGTATCGTATGTTAGAACATACGACGCCATTATTGCCATTTCATAAGCCACGCTATTTAATGGGTGTCGGTAGTCCTGATGCATTAATCGAAGGGGTCATTCGTGGTATTGATATGTTCGATTGTGTGTTACCAACGCGTATTGCAAGAAATGGTACGACGATGACGAGTAATGGTAGAGTAGTGGTGAAGAAAGAACAGTATGCAAGAGACTTCACACCGTTAGATGAATCGTGTGATTGTTATACTTGTAAAAATTACACGAAAGCTTATTTGAGACATTTGATTAAGACCGATGAAATATTAGGATTGAGACTCACATCAATTCATAACCTTTACTTTTTACTCAAATTAATGGAAAATGTGAGACAGGCAATCCGTGAAGATCGATTGTTAGATTTCAAAGAAGAATTCTTTGAACAATACGGATTAAACGTAGAAAATCCAAAAAACTTTTAGGAGGAATGACCAATGGAATTTTCATATATGAACATTTTGGTGCCAATTATTTTATTTGCAATCATTTATTTCTTTATGATTCGCCCAATGAACAAACAAGCGAAAGAAATGAGAGAACTTCAAAAAAACATCCAAAAAGGTGATGTGATTATGACCAATTCAGGGTTAAAAGGAACGGTTGTTGGCTTTGACAATGACTTCGTTGAATTGTCTGTCAATCAAGAAGATACACGTTTAATGTTTAACCGTGGTGCGATTCGCGAAAAAATTACGAATTAATAAACTTATAAAAATAAAAAGATTCATATGAATATGCTTCATATGATGTTCAACATAGCTTAGACATTGTCTAAGCTATATTTTTAATTTAAGTTGAGTGATAGTTTAATTCGGTAAATAAATCCGTTATACTAAATAAGTATTATACATCAAAGAAAGTATTAAATATTAGAAGGTGTAAATGTGAAAAAACGTAGTTTTATTATTTCGTTTATGTTAATTGTACTGTTACTTGCAAGCTTGATGGGTGTGACGACAAAAGATATCGTCAACAAAGTGAATTTAGGGCTTGATTTACAAGGTGGTTTCGAAGTGTTATACCAAGTGGAACCACTTGAAAAGGGAGATAAGATTGATGATACTGCGGTGAAATCTGCCGCCAAAACATTAGAATCTCGTGTCAACGTCCTTGGTGTGAGTGAACCGGTGATTCAAGTTGAGGAAGGGAATCGTATCCGTGTTCAACTTGCAGGTGTTGAAGATCAAAACGAAGCGCGTAAATTACTGTCTACGCAAGCTCATTTAACGATTAGAGATGTGAACGACAAGGCGTTACTGACAGGTAAGGATTTAGTCGAAGGCGGTGCATCTCAAAGCTTTGATGAGAATGGCAATCCAATGGTCTCGCTGAAACTGAAAGATAGTAATAAATTTGGTGAAGTGACGAAAGAAATTAGTGAAAAGACACCACCAGAGAACATGATGGTCATATGGATGGATTTTAAAGAAGGCGAAGATTCATTCATGGAGGAATCACAAAAAGAAGATCCTAAGTATGTTTCAGCGGCAAACGTCAGTGAACCGATTCAATCGAGTGATGTTATGATCAGTGGTGGCTTTGAAGGTGAAGAAGGATTAATGCGTGCGAAGAATATTGCAGCATTATTAAACTCTGGTTCATTACCCGTTGAATTAGATGAAATATATTCAACAAGTGTTGGTGCACAATTCGGTGAACAAGCGTTAGAGAAGACAGTCATTGCTGGTGCGTTAGGTGTGTTAGCAGTATTTATATTCATGCTCATTTTCTATAGAATTCCAGGACTCATTGCAGTTATTACACTAAGTACATATATTTATTTAACGTTAGTGGCATTCAACTTGATTGGTGGTGTGTTAACATTACCTGGGATTGCAGCATTGATTCTCGGTGTCGGTATGGCGGTTGATGCGAACATCATTATGTATGAACGAATCAAAGATGAAATTCGTATCGGTCGTTCTGTGAAACAAGCATATAAAAAAGGTTCGGCACAATCACTATGGACGATTGTCGATGCGAACATTACAACGATTATTGCTGCTTTAGTGTTGTTCTTTTTCGGAACAAGTAGTGTTAAAGGATTTGCAACGATGTTATTGATTTCAATTCTGTTAAGTTTTGTGACGAGCGTATTCTTAACACGTTTATTGTTATCATTGCTTGTAAAATCGAATTACTTAAACAAAAAGTTCAGATTTTTCGGTGTAAGACCATCGATGAGACACGAATTAAGTGAAGGTAAAGATATCCATGATTTGACGACCGCATGGGATCGATATGATTTTGTTCAATATATGAAAAAGTTTTTCACACTGAGCGGATTAATCATTTTAACAGGGCTCATCATTTTAACGGTCTTTAAATTGAACTTAGGGATTGATTTTACAAGTGGTACTCGTATTGATGTCGCAAGTGATGAAACCATCAAAACAGAACATATCGAGAAATCATTGAATGATTTAAAAATTGATGATGGTGATGTCACTTTATCGCAAGATAAAACACGTGCTACAATTCAAGTCAAAGATGATTTGGACCAAGAGAAGATATCTGAAGTGAAAGATAAGTTTAATAAAGCATATGGTCAAGAACCGAATGTCAGTACTGTATCACCAGTGATTGGAAAAGAACTTGTGAAAAATGCAATTCTCAGTTTATTAATTGCGTCAATTGGAATCATTATTTATGCGACAATTCGTTTTGAATGGAGAATGGCTTTGCCAAGTGTTATTGCTTTGTTACATGATGCATTTATTATCATTGCAATGTTTAGTATTTTAAGGCTAGAGGTCGATATTACGTTTATTGCAGCGGTATTGACAATTATTGGTTACTCAATCAATGATACGATTGTCACTTTTGACAGAGTTCGTGAGAATTTAAGAAAATTCAAAGTGATCAAATCTAGTGAAGAAATTGACTTAATCGTCAACCGCTCGTTAAGACAAACATTAACACGTTCTATCAATACTGTTGTGACGGTAATATTTGTTGTTGTATTACTCGTGTTCTTTGGAGCGGATAGTATTTTCAACTTCTCAGTGGCGTTATTCATTGGATTGATTTCTGGTGTTTATTCATCGGTATTCATTGCTGTTCAATTGTGGGCGATATTGAAGAAGCAACAACTGAAGAAATCCGAAGGACAACTTGTTGTCTATGAAGAGAAGTCAAAAGATGATGAAAAGATACTAGTATAAGTTTGTAACTGTCGATTCATTAATTTATTGCATAATAAGAGATTGTACAATTGTTGTGTAGTCTCTTTTTTTAAGGTGGTATAAGGATGATAGAATCTAAGTATAAGTGGAGTGTAAAAAGTCATCATAAAATCGCACAAGATGAGGCGAAACAACTTAAGTTAAATCCATTACAGCATCAATATTTGAGTGCATTAGAATTTACTTCTGAAGATGTGAAGCAATTGTTTGAACGCATTGAGTATGACCCTGATGATATGTATGGTATGAAGGAAATTGTAGACCGTATTCAAACCGCAATCGATGAACAAGTGCCAATAATGATCTATGGGGATTACGATGCTGACGGTGTGACGAGTACGACTATTTTGTATAAAACATTGACACATTTAGGAGCACTCGTTGAATATGTCATACCTAATCGATTCGAACACGGATATGGTCCAAATGTGACACTTTTTCAGGAACTGATTGATAGTGGCGTTGAGCTCATAATTACCGTTGATAATGGTATCGCAGGGTTTGAAGCGATTGATTATGCTATGTCACAAGGTATCGATGTAATTGTGACGGATCATCATGAAGTGCAAGACAAGTTACCGAATACACCGTTTATTTTACACCAAGACCATCCTGAAGGGGATTACGGTGATAAACATTTAGCCGGTGTCGGTGTGACGTTCAAATTATGTTGTGCACTCTGTCCAACAATGAAAGAATCTTTATTACCGTATGTTGCGATAGGGACAATTAGTGATCTCGTGCCTCTGAAACATGAGAATAGAACGTTAGTGAAAGAAGGACTCAATGCTTTAAATCAATCGATGCCGGTCGCTATTAAAGCGCTTTTGAACAAAGCGCAATATCAAGGGGACGTCACTGAAACGACGGTTGTATTCATTATCGGTCCACGATTGAACGCAGTCGGTCGTCTCGACGATGCGACGCTCGCTGTCGAGTTGCTCTTATGTGAAGATATGTCATCAGCGATTGCGATTGCTGAAGAAGTGGAACGCTTTAATGTAGATCGAAAAAACATCGTTCAATCGATTGCAGAAGATGCTATTCAACGTGCTAAAGTCATTGATCGGCCGATTATTATCCTGAGTGAAGAAGGCTGGCATGAAGGTGTACTAGGCATTGTTGCTTCACGTGTTGTTGAATCGGTGAATAAGCCAGTCATTTTGTTGAATTATGATTCAGAGAAAAAACATTATAAAGGATCAGGTCGAAGTATCGAAGGGATTAATTTATTTGAACTGATGATGAATGTTAGGCCACAATTGAAAAGCTTTGGCGGTCATAGCATGGCGTGTGGTGTGACGATTGAAGCATCGAATTACGATGAAGTTGTACAGTTGATTGAAGATCGTGCAAAACAGTTAGAAATTCAAGACGTTAAACCCGAGTTAACATATCATGGTGAAGTGGAAACGCATCATCTGACGAACAAGAATATTGATGAATTGAATGCATTCGCCCCTTTCGGTATCGGCTTTGAAAAACCAAAGTTTGCATTGAGACACATGTCAATGAATTCAATTAAAGCGATTGGGACAGACCAAAAACATTTAAAACTTCAAACGACTGATGGATTGGATATCATTGCTTTCAATTTAGGACATTATGTGAAATGGTTAACACCTCAAGATGATGTCGACTTAATTGGAGAAGTAGATATTAATGAATGGAATAATATTAAGAAACCACAATTGATGTTGAAAGATTTGAAAGTGGATCATTTACAAGTGATTGATGAGCGAAGTCAAGCAAATTTTGAGCCAGATAAAGAACGTCACGTTGCACTTGTCGGTGATTCATATGATGTGAAATATGAACCGACAAATCTTGATGGTATTGAAGTGCTATATTTAATGGAGTTACCTCAGTCGATGGATCAATTTAAATCATTGATTGACTCATTTAGAGGGCATCGAATTGTATTAAAATATCATGCACAAGCAGATATATATTATCGAGGACTTCCGACGAAAGAAGAATGTAAATCATTATTTATTACTTTAAAGCAAATTAAACAGGTGAATATTGTCGAACACGGTGTCTCAATGAGTGAACATTTATCGATGAATCCGTTTAAAGTGAAAGATATTTTGAATATGTTTTTTGAGGTGAATTTTGTTACAATAGAACAGGATGTTGTAACACTTAATTCAAACATTGAAGGTAAGACGGACTTATTTAATACAACAGTTTATGAAAGTCTTCGATCTCAATATGATATTGAACGACACTTTATTCTTTCTAGTTCACAAGAAATCAAATTAATGATAGAAAATTTAATGAGAAAGTAGGCAAACCAAATGGATTTAAAGCAATATATTTCAATTGTTGAGGATTATCCAAAAGAAGGTATTAGTTTTAAAGATATTACGACATTAATGGACAATGGAGAAGCTTATAAATATGCGACAGACCAAATTGTTCAATTCGCTAAAGAAAAACAAATCGATATCGTTGTCGGTCCTGAGGCACGTGGGTTTATTATCGGTTGTCCAGTAAGTTATGCGTTAGGTGTAGGGTTTGCACCTGTGCGTAAAGAAGGTAAGTTACCACGTGAAGTCATCAAGTATGAATATGACCTTGAATATGGCTCTAATGTATTGACGATGCATAAAGATGCGATTAAACCTGGTCAACGTGTATTGATTACAGATGATTTATTGGCAACAGGTGGTACAATTGAAGCATCAATTAAACTTGTTGAAAAACTTGGTGGTGTTGTTGCAGGCATCGCATTCTTGATCAATTTAAAGTATTTGAATGGCATAGAAAAGTTAAAAGACTATGATGTGATTACATTAATGGATTATGAAGACTAGTATAATTAAGTCATTAGTAGAACCTATAAAGTCATTGATTTTATAGGTTCTACTTATTTATTTATGTGAATATGTATAGTATTATTGAATATTATATGACTTTTATTGTTAATTGTGAGGTGAATCATTATGGATTATGGATATCCGTATACTTTTTCTGATGTATATCAATTATGTGAGGCTTATTTACCTGAAGAAGATTTAATGAATATAAAGAAAAGTTATGAGCTTGCCGAAGTAGCTCACCGAAAACAATTCCGTAAATCAGGAGAGCCCTACATACTCCATCCGATTCAAGTTGCTGGAATACTCGCTGAATTAAATTTAGATGCACCGACGATTATCGCAGGATTCTTACATGATGTCGTAGAAGATACACCGTATACATTTACAGATCTTGTCGATATGTTCAACGAAGAAGTCGCAATTATCGTCGATGGTGTGACTAAACTCGAAAAAGTGAAATATAAGTCTAAAGAAGAACAACTCGCTGAAAATCATCGAAAGCTCTTTATCGCCATAGCGAAAGATGTTCGTGTCATTTTAGTTAAATTAGCCGATCGACTTCACAATATGCGTACATTGAAGGCGATGAAGCCAGAAAAACAAAAGAAGATAAGTCAAGAGACACTTGAAATCTATGCACCTCTTGCACATCGTCTCGGGATTTCATCGATTAAATGGGAACTTGAAGATATTGCACTTCGTTATATTGATCCAACTCAATACTTCAAAATTGTTCATCTGATGAAAAAGAAACGCAGTGAGAGAGAGCAATATATAGAACATGCGATTGAGAATATTCAATCGGAACTGGAAAAAACATCGATTGAAGCGTCAATCAATGGTAGACCGAAACATATTTATAGTATTTATAGAAAGATGAAGAAACAAAAAAAGCATTTCGATCAAATTTTTGATTTGTTAGCAGTACGTGTTATCGTCGAATCTATTAATGATTGCTATGCAGTACTTGGAATTATTCATACATTATGGAAACCAATGCCAGGACGTTTTAAAGATTATATTGCAATGCCGAAACCAAATTTATATCAATCGATTCACACGACAGTCGTAGGACCTAACGGTGAACCGTTAGAGGTTCAAATTAGAACATACGATATGCATGAAATTGCAGAACATGGTGTAGCGGCTCATTGGGCGTACAAAGAAGGGATTACATTAACTGAGCAGAAAGCATCGATTGAAGGACGAATGAATTGGTTTAAAGAGATAGCAGAAGGTGACCAAACGTCTCCAGATGCAGAAGAGTTTATGGAAGCGCTGAAGTATGATTTATTAAGTGATAAAGTATACGTATTTACACCCCAAGGAGATGTGGTGGAACTTCCATTTGAAGCCGTACCGATTGATTTTGCTTATGCCGTCCATTCTGAAATTGGTCACCAAATGATCGGAGCGAAAGTGAACGGTAAAATCGTCCCAATTGACTATCAATTACAAACAGGTGATATTGTTGAAATTAGGACAAGTAAGCATTCATTTGGACCAAGTCGTGACTGGTTGAAAATTGTAAAGTCTACAAGTGCTAAAAGTAAAATTAAAAGCTTCTTCAAGAAACAAGATAAAGCCAGCAATGTAGAAAAAGGCCGATTCGCAGTGGAAGCTGAAATTAGGAATATGGGATTCGATGTCGATGAAATATTAACCGCTGAAAATATTGAACGTGTCATTTCTAAGTATAATTTCTCGCATGAAGAAGACTTATACGCGACCGTAGGCTTCGGTGGAATTACTGCTTTACAACTTGCGAACCGTTTAGCAGAAAAGAAAAAGCAACAACAAAAAGCGCAACAGTTGATAGAAACGGAAGTCGATGGTCAACGAGATGTGAATGAGAAAGAAATCGTGACAGATTCTGGTGTTTATGTTGACGGAATGGATAATTTACTAGTCAACCTAGGCAAATGTTGTTCGCCTATACCTGGTGATGATATTATAGGGTATATTACTAGAGGACATGGTGTTAAAGTTCATCGATCAACATGTCCTAACGTTGCAAATGAAACAGATCGGTTGATTAATGTTGAGTGGGTGAAACGTAAAGGTGGAGACGGTAAATATCAAGTGGACTTACAAGTGCATGCACTAGATCGTAATGGGCTACTTAATGAAGTGTTAAATGTCGTCACGAATTCAAAAGTACAACTGGTTAAGTTTAGTGGTCGAGTGAGTGATGATGCCTTGGCTGTTATTAATTTATCAATCTTAGTAAAGAATAAAAGTGAGTTAAAGACTGTCGTCGACCGAACTAAATCACTTCAAGATATATATACAGTACAACGTATTTGGAATTAGGAGGGGAATGATTTGAAAGTCATTGTTCAAAAAGTAAAACGTGCATCTGTCAATCATCAAGATCAATGTCGCTCCATTCAAAAAGGTCTTGTTTTATTTGTAGGAGTACGTGAGTCATCAACGGTTGAAGATGCCAAAACGTTAGCCAAAAAAATATCAAATGCAAGAATCTTTGAAGATGAACACGGAAAGCTCAATGAATCTGTTAAAGATATGGACGGTGAAATATTATCGATTTCGCAATTCACATTGTATGCTAATGTCAAAAAAGGAAATCGACCGAGCTTTACTGAAGCAGCTGGAAAAGATCATGCACTTATGCTTTATGAGGTGTTTAACGGAGCATTAAGAGATGAAGATTTGAGTGTATCCCTCGGATTTTTTGGTGAACATATGGACGTTGAGTTAATTAACGATGGGCCGATTACGCTAACGTACGAAAGTGAAGATGGAGCGATTAAGTAATGAAGCGTGTGAAACAGTTTATTTTGAACAACTTAAAGACGTTATTATTTGTTGCTTTATTGTTCTTGTTTTTATCAGTCATTTTCGTCATTATATTGAACTCTTTCAAAACTAATGAATCTTTAATTACAACGAAAGAGCAAGCACCGATTTATACCGGTCCAAGCAGTCGATACCCTGTATTGTATAATAGTTTGGATGGTGTGAAATATGAGGTAAGGGATCGGTCAGGTCGTTGGGTCGAGATTTACTCGGATGAAAAAAATCAATCAGGATGGGTTGAAGGCTATTTGACAAGTTTAAACTTGCCTGAAAAAGAGACGAATCATAATTATTTGAAAGGCAAGACCATCTTTGTCGATGCCGGTCATGGGGGTAAAGATCAAGGTGCTACTAGTCGAAGTGGTAAAACACATGAAAAAGATTTAACACTAAAAACGGCGTTAATGTTGAAATCTCAACTTGAAGCTAAGGGTGCAATAGTTAAGATGAGTCGAACTGATGATACTTTTGTTCCTTTAAAAGAACGAAAGGCACATGCCGATGCGATGGTGAGTATTCATTTTGACTCATTAAAAGATGACTTTGCGACAGGATTAACCGTAATCTATAAAGATGCGGAATATGAAGATTATGCATATACTTTGTTTAATAGTATTTCTAATAAATCATTTCTTATATCACGTGAAGTTGTCACTAATGATGAACTCGCCGTATTAAAAATTGCTGAACAGCCTGCAGTGTTATTAGAACTAGGATTTATGAGTAGTGATGTCGATGAATCAATGTTAGTTGATAAAAAGTATAGACACCTTGCAGTATCGGGGATTGTGGATGGATTAAATGCATACTTTGGAGCATAAAGACTTGACAAACAGTTAAATAGTCTATAAGATTATGATAATTTCATAGACTATACTACTTAAATTTTTAAATTAATAGCTTAATGCTTAGATGTTATACAAGAGAGATATGGCCGGTGAAATCATATCAATGACATCAATGATAGAGACACATTAAGTACAACTGAATATTATAGATTAACGAGTGGATTTATTTATAAATCAATTTGGGTGGCAACACGGAAAACTTCGTCCCAGTGCATAGAATGCATTGGGACTTTTTTTAATATTAAAGGAGTGAAGATGATGATTAATATTGCTAAAGGAACACAAGATTTACTACCTGAAGTGACAAGTGATTGGCAATACGTTGAAAATAAGTTAAGAGAAATCGCACAAAATTATAACTATAAAGAAATTAGAACACCAATTTTTGAGCACACTGAGTTATTTACAAGAGGTGTCGGTGGGTCAACGGATATCGTTCAAAAGGAAATGTATACATTCACAGATAAAGGAGATCGTTCAATCACATTAAGACCAGAAGGTACTGCACCTGTTGTGAGAAGTTATATCGAAAATAAAATGCATGGATATGCTAATCAACCGATTAAACTGTTCTATGAAGGTCCAATGTTCCGATATGAACGTAAACAAAAAGGAAGGTATCGTCAATTTGTACAATTCGGAGTTGAAGCGATTGGTGCTGAAGACCCAGCCATTGATGCTGAGATTATCGCAATGGTGATGGATATCTACCAATCATTCGGGCTAAAAAAGTTAAAGCTATACATTAATTCGATTGGTGATATTGATTCAAGAAGTGAATATAATAAAGCACTCGTAGAACATTTCAAGCCTTCGATCGAAGAATTTTGTTCAGATTGTCAACAACGGATTGATACGAATCCGATGAGAATATTGGATTGTAAAAAAGACCGTGAACATCGATTAGTGAAATCTGCACCGAGGATATATGATTACTTAAATGATGACTCAAAACAATACTTCGAACAAGTGAAATTATATTTAGATCAACTGGGGATTGATTATGAAGTCGATACAAATTTAGTTCGTGGTCTCGATTATTACACCCATACTGCATTTGAAGTGATGAGTGATGCGGAAGGATTCGGCGCAATCACAACGTTATGTGGTGGTGGACGTTACAATGGATTGTTAGAAATGTTAGATGGACCGAATGAGACAGGTATTGGTTTCGCTTTAAGCATTGAACGGTTGTTACTAGCTCTAGAAGCGGAAGGCATAGAGATTGAGCACGATGATGCATTAGATTTATTTATTGCAACGTTAGATGAAGATAGTAAGCAATATGCGGTACAGTTATTGCATCGTTTAAGAAAAGCAGGGGTTAAAGCAGATACAGATTACAAATCCCGCAAATTGAAAGGGCAGATGAAACAAGCAGATCGTGAACGTGCAAAGTATACGATCGTATTAGGTGAAAATGAAATCAAAAATCAACAAGTAAAACTGAAAGATATGAATGACGGTGGTGAACATGTCATTGAATTATCATCATTAACGGATGAGTTAAAGGAGAGGTTATCATGAAAAGAACACATTATGCAGGTCTAGTGACAGAAGCTGAATTAGGTCAGACAGTTACACTTCAAGGATGGGTAAATAAGCGCAGAGATCTTGGATCATTAATATTTATCGACTTACGTGATCGTGAAGGAATCGTTCAGATTGTGTTCGATGATTCAATCTCGAAGGATATGTTTGAAGTGGCTGAATCGTTACGTTCTGAGTATGTCATTACTGTAGAAGGGGAAGTCATTTTACGTGATGAAAATTTAGTGAATCCACAACTTAAAACAGGTAAGATTGAAGTGAAAGCTACGTCATTGACGATCATTTCTAAAGCTGAGACGCCACCTTTTGCAATTGATCAAAATGATGATATCAGTGATGAAGTTCGTTTGAAGCATCGTTATATCGATTTAAGAAGGCCAAAAATTCAATCGACACTCATGATGAGACATCAAATTACATCAGCCATTCGACGCTTTATGGATCAAGATGGATTTATCGATATCGAAACACCGGTATTAAATAAGTCAACACCAGAAGGTGCTCGTGATTATTTAGTTCCTTCTCGTGTACATGATGGAAGCTTTTATGCATTACCACAATCACCGCAAATGTTTAAGCAATTATTGATGGTGTCTGGATTTGATAAATATTATCAAATCGTTAAATGTTTCCGTGATGAAGACTTAAGAGCAGATCGTCAACCTGAGTTTACACAACTTGATGTGGAGATGAGTTTCGTCGATGAAGAAGATGTAATGGACTTCAATGAACGATTATTAACTTATGTGATGAAAGAAGTGAAAGGGTTAGACATTAAAACACCATTTGACCGAATGACTTACGATGAAGCGATGGCTCAATATGGGATTGATAAACCAGACACTCGCTTTGGTATGACATTGCAGGACTTGACAGATTTTGCTAAGACAACAGATTTCAAAGTGTTTAAAGAAACAGCTGAAAACGGTGGTCTTGTCAATGCCATTGTCGTTAAAGATAGTGCGGATCAATATTCACGTAAAGATATTGATAAATTAACAGATTTCGTGAAGTTATATAAAGCAAAAGGTCTAGCATGGATGAAAGTAGATGAAGGACAATTAACAGGTCCAATTGCAAAGTTCTTTGATGAAGCGAAACAACAAAAATTATTAACTCAACTGGATGCAACACATAATGACTTATTATTGTTTGTTGCGGATAAAAAAGAGGTCACACAAACATCTCTCGGTCAATTGAGAAACCATATTGCTAAACAGTTAGATCTAATTGACCAAGAACAATTTAATTTCTTATGGGTAACGGATTGGCCGTTACTTGAGTACGATGAAGAAACAGAACGTTATCACGCAGCACATCATCCATTTACATCACCGAAAGATTCAGATGTTGAACTCCTTCAAACAGCACCAGAAAAAGCATACGCAAAAGCATATGACGTTGTATTAAACGGATTTGAATTAGGTGGCGGAAGCATCCGTATTCATGACGGTAAAGTCCAACAACAAATGTTTAAGGCACTAGGCTTTTCTGATGAAGAACGAGATGCTCAATTTGGCTTCTTAATTGATGCCTTTAAATACGGCACACCACCACACGGAGGGATTGCGTTAGGGTTGGATAGACTTGTCATGTTATTATCAGGACGTAGTAACTTACGTGATACAATTGCATTCCCGAAAACTGCAAATGCATCATGTCTCATGACCAATGCACCAAGTGAAGTATCCGCTGAACAATTAGAGGAGTTAGGGATACAATTAGAGGATAGAAAAGAAAAATAATAAATTTATTTGTGATTAAGTATACATTAATTTATTTAATCTACTATTATAACAATCGATGGATTGAAAAGATTCAAAAATAACGTAAAAAAATATTTTCATTGACTAATGTAAATTTTGTGTTACAATATTATTAAGAAATAGTAAATCTGACGAGTGCGTAGTCGTTAAATCATATTTTGACCTAACACTTTCTTATACGGGAGCTTAATTGGTTTTGTTCTGGAAAACACGCCTTTTGAGGACGTTTGAACGTACAAACAGAGCACCCACCTGCAAATAGCAGGCCAAAATGTTTAACAAATGCTACGGCTCTGTCGGATCATCTATAAAAGTCACCTAAGGGTGACTTTTTTTGTTGAATTTTTTATAATAGATAAGACTGACGAAATAAATCAGAAATTGTAAATGATTGATCATCAAAAGATTACAAATATAGAAAAAATAATAGAGTATAAAGGAGTCCATTATGTTACATCAATTTTCAAGAAATGAACTAGCAATCGGTACGGAAGGCATCGAACGTTTAAAAAATACTACAGTGATGATACTTGGTATTGGAGGCGTCGGTACGTTTGCAGCAGAAAGTTTAGCTAGAAGTGGTGTTGGACGATTAATCTTAATCGATAAAGATGACGTCGATATTACAAATGTGAATCGACAAATCCATGCGCTCGTTGACACAGTTGGTGAGTCTAAAGTTAAGCTTATGGCAGAACGAATTAAACGAATTAATCCAAAGTGTGAAGTGATTCAATTACATATGTTTTATACAGATGAGACCTATGAGGAAATTTTTAATTATGATTTCGATTATTGTATCGATGCGAGTGATACGATTATGTACAAAGTCCATTTAATGAAAGAATGTTTAAAGCGAAATATACCGATTATTTCAAGTATGGGTGCTGCAAATAAAAGTGATCCGAGTCGATTTAGAATTGCTGACATCTCAAAGACATATATGGATCCGATGGCAAGAGTAATACGCAATAAACTAAAAAAAGAAGGGATTTATAAAGGGGTCAATGTGGTCTTTAGTGATGAAAGCCCAATTGTGAGTAAAGAAGAGATGAATGATAAAATAGGAAATAAAGAAGGCACGTCGAGAAAAGCACAAATGCCACCATCATCTAACGCATTCACACCATCTACGGTAGGACTGATTTGTGGAAGCTTTGTCTATAACGATGTCATAAAAGATATACACGTAGAACGAATTAAAGATAAAGGGCAATAGAATAAATAGTAAGTTGAAAATTTAAATCCCCAAGAATCATTCTTTAATAATTCCTGGGGATTATTTTTAACTAACTTTATAACACATATATTTTTACAAGTGCATATCTCTAGACTTCATTAAGCACTTCATTATTTATACTAATCATTTAAGTTGATAATAAATACAATTAAGCATACGCAAAATATATTAAATTCCATCGTAAAAGACAATTGTATTTACAAATAATTAACAATTATATTGTGCGACTTGTATAGTAATAAATATGACTTATATTGAAATTGATATGGGTAGTAATAAAAATATGTTACGATATGTATGTGAAAAAATACAAGGGGGATTAAAGTTAATGGAAGAGAAAATTCAACGTTCAGTTGAACCGAGTTTAGAACTGGTTCAAGTGAATAAAAAAATTGGAAGCAAACATATCATTAAAGATGTTTCATTTGAAGTGTTTCCTGGTGAAGTGTTTGGTTTCTTAGGGCCGAATGGTGCCGGGAAAACGACAACAATTCGTATGCTCGTAGGCTTGACTAAAATGAGTTCGGGGAAGGTCTATATCCAAGGACATGACATCGAGAAAGAACATAAGAATGCGATGGAGCATGTAGGGGCAATTGTTGAAAATCCTGAGATGTATAACTATCTAACGGGTTATCAAAACTTAAAGCACTATGCAAGAATGCATGGTGGTATTACGAAAGAACGTATTGATGAAGTCGTGAAGCTTGTTCGTTTAGGGAATAGAATTCACGACAAAGTAAAGAAGTATTCATTAGGAATGAAGCAACGACTCGGTATTGCTCAAGCATTATTACATAAACCAAGTTTACTGATTTTGGATGAACCGACAAATGGACTGGATCCAGCCGGGATTCATGAAATCAGAGATTACATTAGAAGACTCGCACGTGAAGAAGGGATGGCTGTTGTTGTATCAAGCCATATTTTAAGTGAAATGGAACTCATGTGTGACCGTATTGGTATTATTAAGAATGGTAAAGTTGTTGACGTACAAAAAACGAATGAACTCGGTGATCATGATCAATCGATTATTATTGAAGCAAAAGAAGTAGAACCGTTATTACAATTATTAGAACAACACTTTGAAATTAAGAAAGTTGATGGCAATGAAGTGACAATCGTCGCATCTCGTCAACAGATACCTCCAATTATTAAAGCATGCTTAGATAGAAATATCGTTCTTTATCAAATTTATATTGGTAAGAGTTCGCTTGAGGAAAGATTCCTTAGCATGACGAAAGACGAGGAGGGTGTACAAATTGGTTAAATTAATGTGGAATGAAATGATCAAGCATTTCTTTAGGTTAGGTACTTACTTATGCATTGCTTTCTTAATCTTGATTGCATCATTAGGATTTATTATTAACCTTTTCATGGGTGTAGATGAATCGATGACGAAGAGTTATGAAGGTAAGAATTGGGAACAGACTGCTAAAAGTACAATTGAAGACTATAGTAAAGATATTGCAAAAATCCAAGAAGACCCGAAAGCAAACGAAGATTTTGATAAAATAATGGAGTTAACAGCTAAGGAAGAAGAAATTTCAAGACTTCAATATCACCTTGATGAAGATATACAACCTGCACCTCAAATGAATCAATACGAACAAATCTATACAAATACGAAATCATTATTTACATTTGCAGTGTTTTTAATCGTGATCATTACGAGTTCAATGATTGCTGTTGAACATCATAAAGGAACGATTAAAATGTTACTTACAAGGCCTGTTAGTCGAGTGAAAATTATATTATCTAAATATTTAACAGCAGCTGTAATAGGGTTTATTTTACTCGCGATTTTATATGCTGTCGTTGCGATATGGTCATTGATTACAATGCCAGGGAATCCAACGGATTTGCTCGTGGTCAAATCACCTGACGGATATGATCATGCAAACTTCTTGGCAGTAATCGGTAAGTCGTTTTTAGCGAACTTATTTACGATTATTATGATTTCTTGGTTTACCGTATCATTCTCGGCAATCTTTAAATCAACACCACTTGCACTTGGTATTTCATTTATAACGCTTTACTTAGCGCCACTTGCAATGATGTGGTTGTCGTCAAAAATAGACGAGAAATACTTGAAATTCTGGTTAGGGGATAACTGGTTTATTCAAAGTTATATCGGTGGTTTTGAAACACCGAAATATGATGGTATGACGCTAACATTCTCGATTATCATTACGTTATTGTACATCATTCCGTTGATGGCTATTGCGATTTATATGTTTAGGATGAGAGATGTGACGAGTGAATAGAATGAATTAGTATTTTTATAAGAAATTTTCAGATCGTTTTTTGTGAAATCAGTTATAAGAAGTCATGTGAAGATTTATTCACATGACTTCTTTTCTTTGCTTTATCATATAAAATTGAATTTATTTTTAAAATTATTGTTGCTTTTGTATATTTTCATAGATTTGTTTCAGACGTTCTTCGAATTGAGATTGACTACTTGGTTCAAAGAATTGTGTACCTACCAATTCATCTGGTAAATATTGTTGAGGAATAAAGTGACCTTCATAATTATGAGGGAATTTATATCCAATCGCTCTGTTAAGCTTTTTGGCACCACTATAATGTCCGTCTTTTAAATGGTTCGGAATATCATAGGCCTTACGTTTACGTACCGTCGATAATGCATTATCGATGGATTGAATCGCACTGTTTGATTTAGGACTTAGTGCAAGTTCTATGACAGCTTGAGATAACGGGATTCTTGCTTCTGGTAAACCTAATCGTTCAGCGGATTCAATCGCACTTAATGTTCTAACGGCTGCTTGTGGTGAAGCGAGTGATATATCTTCATAGCTAATGACCAGTAACCTTCTAGCAATTGTGACTAAGTCACCGCCTTCGAGTAATCTTGCTAAGTAATATAAACTCGCATTGACATCAGATCCTCTAATAGACTTTTGAAATGCACTCATAAGATCATAATGTTCATCACCATCTTTATCGAAGCTAAAGGCACGTTGTTGCATACAGTCTTGAGCGTCTTCTAATGTGATCATATTTGTTGACTCATCACGGCTTAGAACAGCTAATTCCAATGCATTTAATGCAGCTCTAATATCACCATTGCTAGATTGAACGATATACTTTAATGCTTGTTCTTCAACGTCGATATTGTATTGACCTAACCCTCTATCTTCATTTTTTAACGCATGATGAAGCCCTTGTAATATTTCTTCATCTGTTAATCTATGCAGTTCGAAGATTTGAGCTCGACTTCGAATTGCAGGGTTAATGGCATGATATGGATTTGATGTCGTTGCACCGATGAGTACGACAGTTCCTTGTTCAAGCGAAGGAAGAAGAATATCTTGCTTACCTTTATCTAATCGATGAATCTCATCTAATAACAAAATGACAGAACCACTCATCTTTCCTTCTTCAATCACTTGTTGTATATCTTTTTTGCTATTCGTTACTGCATTCAATGATCGAAATTTATATCTTGTTGAACCTGCAATTGCACTTGCGATACTTGTTTTGCCGATACCAGGAGGTCCATATAATATCATTGAAGTCAGGCGTTTTGCGTTGACCATGCGACGAATGATTCCTTTCGGACCAACGAGATGTTGCTGGCCAATGACTTCGTCAATCGTTGTCGGACGCATGCGATAAGCAAGAGGTTGATTATTCATAGAATGACTCCTTACGTAAATGCTTACTTTAGTTGTTGTTCAATATATATTATAGTATCATTAAGTGAAATGATACAAAAATGTTGTAGGTGATATTGTGAAAATTTCAACACGAGGCCGTTACAGTTTAATGTTTATGTTATCTTTAGCGAAGTATGATGGACAAGGGTGTAAGTCTGTTAAAGCAATCGCAACGGAAAATAATATTAGCGATTTATATTTAGAACAGTTGATCGGACCACTGCGTGAAGCGGAACTTGTTACAAGTGTACGTGGTGCACGAGGTGGGTATAAGTTAAATAAATCACCTGAAAAAATTTTTATTGGTGAGATTTTGAGACTCGTTGAAGGTCCGATTCAGATGGTTGAGCCAATGGATATCGAGCCTCAGGAAAGCCAATTGTTATGGAGTCGTATGACACAATCGATAAAAGATATACTGGACACAACATCACTACATGATTTGATATCATCTAATAGTGATGAATTGTCTGATGGGTATATGTTTTATATTTAATGAATATTTTTATCTTTGAATCGTCTACTCTTAATTTTACACATTCTATATGAATAGATATTGTTTAGTTAAGTAGGTAGGCGGTTTTTATTTGAATTTAGAAATAGAAATTTTTAAATACTAATATGGATTTATATTATGATTTTTATTACTCGATGATATTTAAAATAAGGAAATATGGTTAAATTAACCTGGTAATCAGAGTAAATCGCAAATACTCTGAATACGGAAGGGAAATTGGTCGAAAATGGCCTCGTAATCAGAGTAAATCAAAAATACTCTGAATAGGAAGGGAAATTGGTCGAAAATGGCCTCGTAATCAGAGTAAATCGCAAATACTCTGAATACGTAAGGGAAATTGGTCGAAAATGGCCTCGTAATCAGAGTAAATCGCAAATACTCTGAATACGGAAGGAAAATTGGTCGAAAATGGTCTCGTAATCAGAGTAAATCGCAAATACTCTGAATACGGAAGGGAAAATGGTCGAAAATGACCTCGTAATCAGAGTAAATCAAAAATACTCTGAATACGAGAAGGCAATGAGACGAAATTCAAAATAAAGAAGTAGCGATAAAATTTGAAAACGATCAAATTTTATCGCTACTTTTATTGTCTGATAAATATAAATTATTGTTGGTTAAACGCATCAACCACTTCTTTTAATAAAGTATACGAATGGTGTTGCTTATCCGTATCATATATATACGTGACAGCCATTACTTCATCGATATGATAATCGTTAGTAAATTGTTTTAATTGTTCTAATGCTGTGTCTTTATCACCTAATAATGCTGTAGGGAATCTTGATTCTATCACTTGTTTTTCATAATCTGTCATGATTTGATCGATTTCATCTGTTGGTGGCATGAGTGGGTTTGATTCACTTCGTATGATATTTAAGATAAATTGTTGCATTGTTGTTGCTAAATGCTTTGCTTCGTCATTTGTTTCAGCAAGAATTGCATTCATTCCGGCAATAACATAAGGCTCATCTAAATATTCACTTGGTTCGAATTGATCACGATAAATTTCAATCGCTTCTTTTAACATTTGTGGTGCAAAGTGTGAAGCAAATGCATAAGGTAATCCAAGTGACGCGGCTAATCGTGCTGAATCTGTTGATGAGCCAAGGATGTATACAGGGACATGTGTATCCATTCCTGGATTGGCTTTAACAAAGCCTTGTTTAGACTGATCACCAAAAAATGTTAACAGTTGATTCACATCTTGAGGGAAACTATTGACATTACGCATGCCATCATCACGACGTAATGCATTGGCTGTAATTCGATCTGTTCCTGGTGCGCGTCCTAATCCTAAGTTTAGTCTGCCTTTGAATAAAGTTTCTAACGTACCAAATTGTTCCGCAACGACTAATGGAGAGTGGTTAGGTAACATAATTCCACCAGACCCGACAACTAATGTACTCGTATGTTGTAACGTATGTTGAATTAACGTGACCGTCGCACTACTTGCAAGGCCGAGTGTATTATGATGTTCGGCGATCCAATATCTTGAATAATCTAATGATTCTAGGTGTTGAGCTAAGTCAACCATTTCATCGATAGCATCTTTTACTGATTTGCCTTGTCTGATTGGCACTAAGTTTAAAGCAGAGACATTTAATTTTGACATATTTATTCCTTCTTTCTATACAATATAGAATCATAATATTGTATTTTGAGTTCTATTAGCTATTGTAAACGAAATGTTTTAAAGTGTTTAATTTTCTGCTTATTCAATTCATTTGCTATAATAAATTTAATCATATTTTGTTTAGGTATATATTGATATTAGTTAAAGGAGTGAATATAATGTATTTCGATTATGCGGCAACAACACCATTGGATCCAGTTGTAAAAGATCATATGGTAGATATCATTCATCAACAGTATGGTAATCCGTCTAGCCTTCATCGTTATGGAAGAGCAGCGCGTAAATTGATTGACGATGCTAGGGGAATAATTGGTCGGTATTTTGATGTGTCGACAGAGCAAGTGATTTTTACAAGTTCTGCGACCGAAGCGACAAATTTAGCGATTAAATCGAGTTTATTTTATAACAAACAAAAAGGTCGTCATATTATCACATCGAATGTGGAACATAGTTCTGTTAAAAACTTATTGAATGAACTAGAAGAGCACGAAGGATATGAAGTGACTCGTCTGCCTGTCGATGAAAATGGTTTGATACAAGCGGAACAAGTTCGGAATGCTTTAAGAGACGATACGGTGTTAGTGACGATGATGTTTGTAAATAATGAAACGGGTGTGATGTTGCCTGTTTATGAAGTCGGTGAGTTATTAGTCGATCATCAGGCATTCTTCCACGTCGATGCGGTTCAAGCGGTTGGGAGAATGACGTTTAATTTAGAAGATTTATGTGCAGATTATATGAGCATATCTGCCCATAAATTATATGGTCCAAAAGGGATTGGTGCATTACTTAAACGTGCAGACGCTCCGATTAAGCCGCTTATATATGGTGGAAGTCACGAGTTAGAGCGTCGTGCTGGGACGGAGAATGTCATTCATATTAGTGCGTTTGGTAAAGCGATCGAACGATTAGCTGAACAATCTAATGAACGAAACATTCATTGTTTACAGCTGAAAGAATTATTCATTAATACATTGCAACAATTAGAAGTTCCATTTGCAGTAAATGGTTCAATGAATAGTGTCGCACATATTTTAAATATCTATTTACCGTTTAAAACATCAGAAATAATACTCACTCAACTTGATTTGAAAGATGTTCACATTTCAGCGGGGAGTGCATGTACAGCTGGCGCATTACAACCGTCACATGTGTTGATGGCAATGTACGGTGAATCATCAGAACGCGTTACACATTCCATTCGTATAAGTCTAAGTCACATGACGACTGAAGATGAAGTCATCGCATTTGCAAATATTCTTAAAGGCATATATAATAATTCCTTATAAACTGCGATAGGCTATATCGAGAATAGGGAGGAGGAACACAATATGACAACCGAAAATAAAAAAAGAGTCGTTGTTGGAATGAGTGGTGGAGTAGACTCAAGTGTAACGGCTTTGTTGCTTAAACAGCAAGGGTATGAAGTGATCGGAATTTTCATGAAGAACTGGGATGACAGTCAAGATTCAGGGTTTTGTTCAGCAACAGAAGACTATAATGATGTGATAAAAGTTGCGAATCAATTAGATATTCCATATTACACTGTGAATTTTGAGAAGCAGTATTGGGACCATGTATTTACGTATTTCTTAGACGAATATAAGTTAGGTAGAACGCCCAATCCTGATGTAATGTGTAATAAAGAAATTAAATTCAAAGCATTTTTAAATTATGCATTCGAACTCGGTGCTGATTATGTTGCAACAGGTCATTATGCTAGAGTAACACGAAATGAAGAGGGTCAAGTTGCTCTACTTCGTGGCATTGATGAAAATAAGGATCAAACATACTTCTTAAATCAATTAACCCATGAACAACTGGATAAAGTGCTATTCCCTTTAGGGGAATATGATAAAAAAGAAGTTCGTGAAATTGCTTTGCAACATGATTTAGCAACAGCGAAAAAGAAAGACTCTACCGGTATTTGTTTTATCGGTGAAAGAGATTTCAAATCATTTTTACAAGAATTTCTACCGGCTAAACCAGGTCAAATGGAAACTTTAGATGGTGATGTAAAAGGAACACATGATGGACTGATGTACTATACAATCGGTCAACGTCATGGATTAGGCATTGGTGGTGACGGTGATCCATGGTTTGTCGTTGGCAAAGACTTAGAGCGTAACGTGCTCTTTGTTGAGCAAAGTTTTCATAATGATTATTTATACTCAGATGCACTCATTGCAGATCAATTAAATTTGCTTGAAAATGATAATTTAAAAGAATTTCACTGTACTGCTAAATTTAGATATCGCCAACAAGATCATGGTGTAACCGTACAACGTTTAGATGACGATACAGTGAAAGTCGTCTTTGACGAATCAGTCCGTGCGATTACTCCAGGACAAGCCGTTGTATTTTATGATGGAGATATCTGTTTAGGTGGCGCAACAATTAATGACGTGATAAAAAATGATCAAGTCTTGACGTACGTTAATTAGTGGTTGAAATTGCTGAAATAAGGATAGACCATTTTAGTATGCAGATAAGTTTAGTATACTAGTAATGAGTCTATTTTTATTTGAAGATTTATATAAAATGATAAGGATAAGGAAACGATATATTTTATATTACATTAGGTGATTAAATTTATGGACAATAGACAACAGAAAACGGACGAAGCAATTGATCGTTTGTTAAGTGTGATAAAAGAAGACGGTGAAAAGACAGAACATATGATTAATTTATCTGTGCTTTTGTTCGAGCGTGGCGCGTTCGAAGAAGCAGAAGGGATACTCATCAAACAGTTCGAGGTCGATTCCAATGATTTTAGAATTCCGTATACGTTAGGGAACTTTTATTACAATAAAGCAATCTTTGACAAAGCATTAGATTTATATCGACAAGCATATGAATTAAAGCAAGACGATAAAGATTTAAATTATATGTTAGCACAAACACTTTCACATACGTCGATGACAAAACTAGCACTGCCTTATTATATGACGGCTTTTGATTTATGTGATTCGTATGATGAAGATGTTTATTTTCAATATGCACTGAACCTTGCACAGAACGACATGATAGATGAAGCGCAACCAATCTTTGAGAACATTATTAAAAAAAATGATCAACATGATGATGCTTATTATAATTTAGCATTGATTCACTATTATCGTGAACAATTTGACCTTGCTGAACATAGTGTCACGAAAGCATTAGCTATTAATCCGAATCATTTCTTAGCATTAAAGCTTCAATCATCTTTATAATAGCCTATACCATTCCAATGAGGTGACAAGATGCAACAACAAACAGCTCAATCTTCTGCAATAGTAGGGATTGCAGAACGAATCATTTTTCATAATGCTGATAATGCATATACAGTACTGAATGTCACAATTAAAGATTCGACATTATCTCTAGAGGACGAAATCAATGTCATTGGTTTGATGCCTAACATTACTGAAGGAGAAGAGTATGAATTTATTGGCCAGTTGATTGAACACCCTAAATATGGTGAGCAATTTAAAGTGTCAACGTATAAAAAGAAACTCCCTTCTGATTACGATGCAGTAGTGAAGTATTTATCCAGTGATTTATTTCATGGTGTAGGTCTAAAGACAGCCCAGAAAGTTATAGAATCTTTAGGTAATGATGCATTAGAACGTATTTATAATAATGAGGCTGTATTGGAAGAAGTTAATATTAAAGACACTTTAAAGACTACGATTTATAAAGGAATCGTTGAAAATAGAGCAACCCAAGATATTATGATTCAATTAAATGAATGGGGTATTGGTCCGGAAGCAAGTGTTAAATTATATAAAACGTATAAAGAAGAGACCGTGGCCAGGATTCAAGAAAATCCTTTCCGCATCGTAAAAGATGTTCGCGGTATAGGATTTCACACGGCTGATAAGTTAGCTCAAAATATGGGCATGAGCTACGACCATCCTGAACGCATTTATGCTGGATTAATTCATACGATAGACCAATTTTGTCACCAAGAAGGTCATACATACATAACATCATTTGAATGGGTGATGTTAACAGATGAATTGTTAGACCTTTCTAACGATGAATCACTCTACAAAGAACATATATTACAATTGATTGAACGACAGGATATTTTTCAAGATGAAGACCGTTATTATATCCCCCAACTATACTATGCAGAACGACGGGCAAGTAAATTATTAAGACAAATGGTTGAAGACGAGCAGCATGTTGAATCGGGCTTTGATCAATCGCATATCGAAGAAACGATTGGTGAACTAGAGGATGAACTTGGTATAGAATACTCAAGCGCACAACGTGATGTATTATCTAATTTTATGGATCATTCCATCGTCATCTTATCTGGTGGTCCAGGGACTGGTAAGACAACAGTCATTAATGGTATCGTAAACTTATATTTAAGGCTTACCGATGCGCCAATTGAGTTGTCAGAATACGACGATGAAGAAGATTTTCCGATTCGGTTATGTGCTCCAACAGGACGAGCTGCAAAGCGTTTGAATGAAACAACTGGCTTGATGGCGTCTACCATTCATAGACTAATAGGATATGGTATTGATAGTTCTGAGACGGATGAATTAGATACTGAAATTAATGCGGAACTAATTATCGTTGATGAAATGTCGATGGTCGATACGTACTTGTTCTATCAATTATTACAATGTATTCAACCCGGAACTAAGATTATCTTTGTTGGCGATGAAGATCAACTCCCAAGTGTTGGGCCAGGATATGTGTTTCATGACTTAATTCAATCTAAATGCTTTAACCATACGAGGCTTGATCGGGTGTATCGTCAGCAAGAAGGGTCGTCCATAGTTCACTTAGCTCATCAAATGAAGAATGGTGAACATATCGATATAAGACAAAAATATAAAGATAGAACTTTCATACAATGTCACCAAGATGAAATTGCAGATAAGATTGATTGGGCTGTATCGAGTGGTATATCACGAGGACGTGATAAATCTGAATTCCAAGTGCTTGCTCCGATATATCGTGGGAGTGCTGGTATCAATCGACTGAATCAAGTGCTACAAAATAGACTAAATCCAAAAGATCCAACATTGAATGAAATTAAGATTAATGATGATTTATTGTACCGGGTCGGAGATAAAGTACTCCAATTGGTCAACAGACCGAATGATCAAGTATTTAATGGGGATATGGGGATTATCCAAACGATTGATGATGGGGTTGTAACAGTCGATTATCAAGGCAATAGTGTAGAATATCAACGGAAAGACCTAATTGAAATCACATTGGCATACGCATGCAGTATACATAAGTCTCAAGGGTCAGAATTCCCAATTGTGATTATGCCAGTCGTCAAAGGATATTATAGAATGCTTCAAAAGAGTATTCTGTATACAGGGATTACTCGAGCAAAAGAATCGTTATTACTTATAGGAGAACCCGAAGCCTTTAATATTGGTTTATCGAATAATAATATTGTGAGATATACGCATTTAAGCGAATATATTAAGGAACAGTTTAAAGCAGTCGATGTAAATCATAGAGAATATAAAGAGCAAATAGAAGTTGATCATGACGAAGATGATTTACATGAACATCAAGATGAAAATATCGCTAGACCATTTGTTCAACAAGTTAATCAAAACGAGTTTGAAAATATTCACCCGTCCATTGGTTGTGAGGAAGTATCTCCATATGATTTCATGCAAAAATGATGAAATCATTCAAAGGGTATTCATTGATTTTTTTTTTGATAATGATTATAATTTATATAACTCAACGATGAGAAATGACTTATATTAAGACTGAAACTATATGATATATTTAGCAAATTAATTCTATTAATGAATAATGATAAAAAGAGAGAACCTATTTGGTGAAAGGGTTCATTGACATATCATGCTACTTCAGTTTAATTTAATATATTACTAAGTGATAGGTGCTTTGCGTCTATAATTAGGGTGGTACCGCGGATACATTCGCCCCTGTGATATGGGTTGAATGTATTTTTTTTAATCGGAAATAATAGGAGTGATTTGATGAAAAATTTAACAGGTAATGAAATAAGACAAATGTTTTTGGATTTCTTTAAATCAAAAGGGCATCAAATAGAACCGAGTGCACCACTTGTGCCAATCGATGATGATACGCTGTTATGGATTAACTCGGGTGTCGCAACGTTAAAGAAATATTTCGATGGCCGTGTCATTCCAGATAACCCAAAAATCACCAACGCTCAAAAGTCAATTCGTACCAATGATGTTGAAAATGTAGGGTTTACAGCGCGACATCATACATTTTTTGAGATGCTTGGGAATTTTAGTATTGGTGATTATTTCAAGAAAGAAGCGATTGAGTTTGCGTATGAATTTTTGACAAGTCCAGAGTGGTTAGACTTAGACGAGGATAAAATTTACGTCACTATTCATCCAGAAGATGAAGAAGCTTATGCGTTGTGGCACGATATGATTGGATTAGATGATGGTCGAATTATTAGAATAGAAGGAAACTTCTGGGATATTGGAGTTGGTCCAAGTGGTCCAAATACAGAAATTTTTTATGATCGTGGTGAGGCATATGGTCAAAACGATCCAGCCAATGAAATGTATCCTGGTGGAGAGAACGAACGTTATTTAGAAATATGGAATCTTGTATTTAGTGAGTTCAATCATAATGAAGATAATACGTATACGCCATTACCAAAGCAAAACATTGATACCGGGATGGGTCTTGAACGTATTACTTCTGTCATCCAAAATACAGAAACTAATTATGAAACTGATCTCATATATCCGATTATTGAAAAAGTAGAATTTATGACGGATATTCGCTATACACAAGATGAATACAAGCCTCACTTTAAAATAATTAGTGATCATGTCAGAACGGTAACCTTTGCAATTGGAGATGGTGCGCTACCATCAAGTGAAGGTAGAGGATACATTTTGCGCCGTTTAATCCGTCGTGCTGTAAGGTTTGGGACGAAATTAAACTTTGATGAGCCATTTATGTATAAACTTGTTCCAATCGTCATTGATGTGATGCGTGAATTTTATCCAGAAGTGGAACAAAAAGCACAGTTGATTCAAGATGTGCTGAAATCTGAGGAAGCTAGATTTTTCGAAACGATTGAAGAGGGTGAAAAATTACTCTTACAATTAATTGAAGAAGCGAAATCGAATCAACATGAACTGAAAGGAAGAGATGTGTTCAAATTATATGACACATTCGGTTTCCCAGTGGAGTTGACGAGAGAATACGCTGAAGAACATCAATTGACAGTTGATGAAGAAGGCTTTAAACAAGAAATGCAAGCACAACAACAACGTGCTAGAGAAGCAAGGAATGTCTCAAGTAGTATGCAAGTTCAAAATGATGTCTTCAATGAGATTGAAGTAGATTCTGAATTTGTAGGGTATGAATCAACATCTATACAATCCACCGTATCGGTGATCGTTAAAGATGGTTCAATTGTTGATGCTTTAAATGAAGGTGACATTGGGCAAGTGATTCTCAAACAAACACCGTTCTATGCAGAAAGTGGTGGACAAGTTGCTGATCGTGGAATGATTTCTTCTAATGAGTGTGAAGTGAATGTCACTCAAGTGTCTAAAGCACCAAAAGGTCAGCATCTTCATCAAGTTGAAGTAAAATCAGGAACGTTAAAAACTGAAGCCGAAGTGAATGCACAGATTGACACAAAAAAGAGAACTTCAATTATGAAAAATCATACGGCAACGCATCTTTTACATCAAGTGCTTAAAGATGTTTTAGGTGATCATGTTAATCAGGCTGGTTCATTAGTAGATGCTGATAAATTACGCTTTGATTTTAGTCATTTCGGTAAGATTGATGAAGAGACATTGAGTCAAATCGAAGAGAAAGTCAATGAAAAGATATTTGAAGCATTAAATGTCGACATTCAATCCATGCCAATAGATGAAGCAAAAAAATTAGGTGCTATGGCATTATTTGGAGAGAAATATGGTGATATCGTTCGTGTCGTAAATATAGAGCCATACTCAATTGAACTTTGTGGTGGTACACACGTAACAAACACGAGTCAAGTTGGGTTATTCAAGATTACTTCTGAGTCAGGGACAGGTGCTGGTGTAAGAAGGATTGAAGCGATTACCGGGCATGTTGCATACGACTATTTGAATGATTACTTCGATAAGTTCAAATCTATTAAATCGACTATCAATGTTAAAGCAGATGATGATGTCATCTCTAAAGCGAAAAGTATGGCTGAAGAGATCAAAGTACAAGAAAAAGAAATTGCACAATTGAAAAAAGAAATCGCTAAAAGTCAGTCTTCAAATATTGCACAAGAAATAGAAGATATAAATGGTGTAAAAGTTTTAGTGACAACCGTTGAAGCAGATAATCCAAAAGTGTTACGTGAAATAGCAGATGATTATAAATCACAACTTAAATCGTATGTCATTTATTTGATGAGTCATCACGATGATAAAGTCTCGATGATTTGTAACGTATCTGATGATGTGACAGACCGTATTCAAGCTGGCCAAGTTGTTAAGGAAAGTGCTCCTTTAGTTGATGGCCGTGGTGGAGGTCGTAAAGATAGCGCACAAGGTGGAGGAACAAATATAGACAATATCTCAAACACATTACAGTTTGTTAAAGATATGATTAAAAGCAATGTTTAAATAGTAAAATAATGTATAGTGTTAATGTATCGAATAATAAATTTAGGGGTTGGTAAAATGAGCAACAAAGATTTAACGAAACGATTTGACCCTATTGAAAAAAAAGAAGATGTCAAAAGTGTATTAATTAATGTGTATAACACATTAAACGAACGTGGATACTCTCCAATAGACCAAATTGTCGGATATCTACAAAGTGGTGACCCTGCATATATTCCTAGACATAATGATGCGAGAAACCAAATCCGTTTATTAGATCGTGATGATATCATGGAAGAACTTGTAAATAATTACATTTCAAACAATATTGGTACAAATGACAAATAGGGTACTTGGAATAGATTACGGCTTAAGACGTGTTGGTATTGCAGTGAGTGATTTATTAGGTTGGACTGCACAAGGTCTTGAAACGATTGAAGTTAACGTAAATAAAGAAGATTATGGCATTGATCGTTTGAAAGAAATTGTATTTGAGTATGACATTCAACATATCGTTCTAGGGATGCCGAAAAATATGAATAACTCTGTCGGGTTTCGAGGTGAAGAGACGATGGAGTATTATAATATATTACAAAACGAATTACCCTATGTTAAAATTACTTTATGGGATGAACGCTTAAGTACGATGGGTGCTTCTAGAGCATTGTTAGAAGCGGATGTCTCACGTAAAAAAAGGAAAAATGTTATCGATAAAATGGCCGCAGTATTTATACTACAAGGTTATCTTGATAGCCAACAATGAGGAGAGATTGATATGACGAATGAACAACATTTCGAAGAAGAGTTATTAACATTATATGATGAAGAAGGAAATGAAGTATTATACCGTAAAATGTTAGAGTTCCATAGTGATCAATTTGATAAAGATTACATCATTTTAGCAGAAGAAGGCACTCAAGAAGAAGAAGAGTTAGAATTGATTCCAATGATTAATATTCCTGATGAAGATGGTGAAGGTGGTAAGCTTTTACCGGTAGAGACGGATGAAGAATGGGATATGATTGAAGAAGTCGTAGGTGCTCAAATGGACTTAGGTGAAGAAGACTTCGAAGCTTAAGAATTTAAGATAGTAAAATACTTTAAAATGATCAGCTCATGAGTGATTAATGAGCTGATATTTTCATGTAATAAAGCAAATTATAATGTATTATGTTATGATACACTAAATATATTATATATGAGTGAGGATTTTATGAATGAACAATAACTTTAACGAAGTAGAAAAAGCACGTAGTTTTTCTAGTATATTATCATTAATCATTATTGGTGTGCTTTCGATTGTCTTAATATTGTTAGCGTTGTGGATGTTCTTTTATGTGAAAAGTGGATTAAGCCCTGCAGATAAAGGAAATACTAAAACAAAGGAAATTGAAATTGCTCAAGGAGCTTCATCAACACAAATATCAGAGCAACTTGAAAAAGAAGGCATTATTAATAATGCAACGATATTTAAACTATTTTTGAAATTTAATAACTATAATGATTACAAGTCAGGTCAATATGACTTATCTCCGTCGATGACGTTAGATGATATAGCAAAAAGTATGGAAGAAGGCGAAGTGTATAAGCCAGTATTATTCCAAATTGCAATTCCAGAAGGTTACACAATCGAACAGATTGCAAAGAAAGTTGCGGATAAAACAAATATTACTGAAAAAGATTTTATCAATAAGACGAAAGATAAAGCGTTTATCAAATCATTACAAAAAGAGTATAAAGGTATGATTAGTGATGATGTCTTTGGTAAGTCGGTAAAATTCCCACTTGAAGGGTATCTATTCCCAGCAACGTATGATTTTACAGAAGAGAAGCCGAGTGCTGAAACAATCATCAAAAAAATGATTGAAGCAACTTATAATAACAGTTATGCAAAGTATAAATCTTTAAATAACCAAATGACATATACTTTTGAAGGAGAGTCTAAGAAGATGTCCTTCCATGATTTATTAACTTTATCATCAATGGTTGAGCGTGAAGCGACAAGTCTAGCTGATCGTGCGAAAATTGCTTCAGTATTTTATAATCGTATGGAAATTGCACCAACTTCGATGCCACTTCAGACGGACCCAACGGTGTTATACGCATTAGGTGAACATAAAAGTCGTACGATGTATGAAGATCTAGAAGTAGATTCACCATATAATACTTATAAAAACAAAGGATTAACTCCAGGACCGATTGCGGCACCTGGTATTCAATCAATCGATAGTGTTATTGAACCGGCAACCACTGATTATCTTTACTTCTTAGCGGATAAAGAAGGTAAAAACCATTTTGCAACAACGCTTGATGAGCATAATGAAAATAAAGCGAAGTATATTACGAATGAATAACCTTTCATTTTGAGACCTAATATGTTAAAATACATTGAAGTTAATAGTATAGTAATGATAATAAACTGACTGGCAACGTATGTTGTCAGTTAGTCTTTTATATGTGGAGTGAAATGTTTTGATTAATCGATCATTAGATCATAATTATTTAGAACGCATGCATTTGGACAATATTCCTTACAAAGATTTACGAAATGATGCATTAGATCAATATGTCCCAATTATTGAAGATGATGCATTGATGTTAATTAGACAACTCATTCAAGTGACGAAACCGACAACAGTATTAGAGCTTGGAGCTGCAGTCGGTTACAGTGCATTAAGTTTTATTTACGGTAACCCATCGTTAGCGTTATATACAATTGAAAGAGATAAAGTACGAATTCAACAGTGTAAAGATAATTTAAATCAATATGACCAATTGAACCAAGTGAGCTTGATAGAAGGTGACATTTTTGAGTGCTACGATGAAGTGAAACGTTTATCATTAGATTTACTTTTTATCGACGCAAGTAAAACGAATATTCAAAAGATGTTCGACTTATATGCACCACTTGTCAAATCTGGTGGGATGATTATAACGGATAATGTGTTGTTCCAAGGTTATGTGATGAGTGAAGATGAACAAGTTCCGAAGAAACATCTTAAAGTTGCACGAAATATTAGAGCGTATAATGAGTATGTCCATACATTACAAGGTTACCAATCATCGATATATTCAATCGGTGATGGATTGATGGTGACGATAAAGGAGTGAAGACAATGAATGAATTATTAGTAACGCCGAAATCTGTTGAACATGCACTACATTTATTTAAGATCGGCGCAGATGCAGTACTCGTTGGTGAAGATCAATTTTCATTAAGGTTACCGACTTCGATGTCGATAGATGAAATTAAAGAGGTCGTAGCGAATAAAGCAGATAAAAAGGTTTATGTAAATATGAATGCTGTATTTCATAATGAACATTTACAATCTGTTGAAACATATATGAAATCACTGATGGAAGTAGATATAGATGGTATATATTTTGGAGATCCTTCAATTGTTATGTACAATAAGGAGCTCGTACACCCATTCGAATTAATATGGAATGCAGAAACAATTGCAACGAATAGCTTCCAATGTGATTATTGGTTTGATCGAGGTGCGGTGAGAAGTTATTTAGCACGTGAACTGAATGAAGATGAAATGATTGAAATTAAACAATTAACGAAAGCACAAGTTGAAATACAAGTGCATGGTGCGACATGTATGTTTCATTCAAAACGACCATTATTAGGTCATTACTATTTGTACCAAGAGAAAGCGATGAAAATTGAAAATAGAGATCAACCTGATAGTATGTTGTTGTATGATGAGGAACGTGGCAATAAATATCCGATTTATGAAGATGTCCAAGGAACACATATCTTCTCTCCGAACGATATGATGTTGCTTGAAGAGTTAGAAGTATTTTTAGAGGCAAATATCGATGTATTTAGAATAGATGGTATTTTACGAAATGAAGATTATATCAATGAAGTAACCAAAAATTATCGCAAAGCAATTGATTTATATCATGAAGATAGAGATGCTTTTCATGATGAGCTGTTTGATTTAGCAATGAATATTGAAGAAATTCAACCAACTTATCGTCCTTTAGATACAGGATTTATGTTTAAGCAAACGGTTTATTAGTGATCAGAGATCTTAAAGGAGGTTTTACAATGGCAGTATTAACAGAAGAACAATTAAAATCTAACAAAACGTTACTTAAGAAACCTGAATTATTAGCGCCAGCTGGAAATTTAGAAAAATTAAAAGTGGCCGTTCATTATGGTGCCGATGCTGTGTTCTTAGGTGGGCAAGAATTTGGATTAAGAAGTAACGCGGACAATTTTACAATTGAAGAGATTCGTGAAGGTGTTGAATTCGCCAATCAATATAATGCGAAAATTTATGTGACGACCAATATTTTTGCACATAACGAAAACTTTGATGGATTAGATGAATATTTATTACAATTACAAAATGCAGGTGTTACAGGTATTATCGTGGCAGATCCATTTATTATTGAAGCATGTAAACGTGTTGCACCTCAATTAGAAATTCATTTGAGTACTCAACAAAGTTTGAGTAATTATAAAGCTGTTGAATATTGGAAGAGTGAAGGGTTGGAGCGTGTTGTACTAGCGCGTGAAACGAGTGCAGAAGAAATGCAACAAATTAAAGACAAAGTAGACATTGAGATTGAAGCGTTTATTCACGGTGCAATGTGTATTGCATATTCAGGACGATGTACTTTAAGTAATCATATGACCGCAAGAGATTCTAACCGTGGGGGTTGTTGTCAGTCTTGTCGTTGGGATTACGATTTATTATCCATTGAAGATGATGATTCTCTTGATTTCGTATACGGTGAAGAAGCGACACCATTTGCGATGAGCCCGAAAGATTTGAAATTAATTGAATCGATCCCAAAAATGATGGATATTGGCATCGATTCTTTAAAGATTGAAGGACGAATGAAGTCAATTCATTATATTGCGACAGTTGTACGAGTTTATCGTAAAGTCATTGATGAATATTATAACGATCCTGATAATTTCAAAATTGATCCTGAATGGTTGATTGAATTAGATAAATGTGCGAACCGTGATACTGCTCCGGCCTTCTTTGAAGGGGTACCATCCGTTGATGAACAAATGTTTGGAGACGGACAAAAAAGAAAAAATAGCCATGATTTCTGCGGCTTAGTCATAGACTATAATGAAGAAACTGAAATGGCAACGATTCAACAAAGAAATCACTTTAAACCAGGTGAGGTTATTGAGTTCTTTGGACCTGAAATTGATAACTTCGCAGTTACTGTGGAAGCAATTTATGATGAAGAAGGAGAATCACTTGATGCTGCTCGTCATCCATTACAGATTGTTCAAATCCCAATGAAGCAAAAAGTTTATCCACATAACATGATGAGAAAGGAACTATAACGATGACTGAAGCGACAATTATTGGTATCGCGGGTGGAAGTGGTTCTGGTAAGACGAGTGTAACTCGAAAAATTATGAATCAATTAAGCCATTTAAACATTGGATTGATTGAACAAGATTATTATTATAAAGACCAAAGCCATTTAACGTTTGAAGAGCGATTAGAGACAAATTATGACCATCCATTTGCATTTGATAACGATTTGTTTGTAGAACATTTAGAGCAAATAAAAAATAAGCACCATGTAGAAGTGCCAACGTATGATTATAAAGTCCACACTAGAAGTGAGAAAACGCTTTCAATTCTGCCGAAAGATGTTATGATAGTGGAAGGCATATTTGTACTTGAAGATCAGCGGTTACGTGATTTAATGGATGTTAAGGTCTATGTTGATACCGATGCGGATATTAGAATCTTAAGACGCATTATGCGTGACATGAAAGAACGAGATCGTTCAATCGAATCTATTATTGATCAATACATGACGGTAGTAAGACCGATGCACAATCAATTTATAGAACCAACGAAGCGATATGCTGATATCATCGTACCCGAAGGTGGTAGTAATGAAGTTGCAATTGATTTACTTTCGACTAAAATATTAAGCATTGCTAGAGAGACAAAACCAGTCGACCCATCAATATATCAAAAATAATAATTTATATTATATATAGAAAGAGGAATGTAGTATGGATACGAAGAAAGAATACCCGATGACACAAGAAGGTTATGACAAATTAGAAAAAGATTTAGAAATTTATAAAACTGAAAAAAGACCAGAAGTCGTTGAAAAAATTAAAGTAGCACGTAGTTTCGGTGATTTATCTGAGAACTCAGAGTATGATGCAGCTAAGGATGAACAAGGATTTATCGAACAGGAAATCACTAAAATGGAAACAATGCTTCGTCATGCAGTCATTATCGAAGCGAATAAGAATTCAGATGAAGTACAACTTGGTAAAATGGTAACATTTATAGAAGTACCTGATGGTGATGAAGAAAGCTATCAAATCGTAGGAAGTGCTGAAGCAGATCCATTTGAAGGTAAGATCTCAAATGAAAGCCCGATTGCGAAAACATTACTTGGTAAAAAAGTTGGAGATAAAGTGACAGTACCATTACCTAATGGTTCATCAATGGACGTTGAAATTAAAAGTGTTAAATAATGACCTAGAGAAATGAGGGTAATTCAATGATTGCAATTATCGGTGCAATGCAAGAAGAAATTGATATATTAATCGATGAGATGACAGAAGTACAACAAATGAAGATGGGTGAAACGGACTTTTATCAAGGACAATTGAATGGACGTGATGTTGTCGTGTCTTTGGCTGGTATAGGGAAGGTTAATGCAGCACTTACGACGACAATTCTAATTCAGAAATATAATCCATCACGCGTAATCAATATTGGTGTTGCTGGAAGCTTGAGCAATAAAGTGAACGTTTTAGATACAGTTTATTCGACGGAGTGTACATATCACGATGTCAATGCAACACATTTTGGTTATGACATTGGACAAGTTCCTCAAATGGTTAAATCATTTATTTCAGATGAATATATGTTAGAACAAATGGAGTCTGTATTAGATCAACTACCGTATCCAATTCATAAAGGACAAGTCACGAGTGGAGATCAATTTATCGGAACGATAGAGCAAAAAAATAAAGTCACTGAAGTTCAGCCAGAAGCGATTGCGGTCGATATGGAATCAACAGCAATCGCACATGTTTGTCATCGACATCAGACACCATTTTTGATTATTCGTTCAATTTCTGATAATGCCAATGGTGAAGCGATGGATTCGTATGAAGAATTCTTAGAGGAATCTTGCAAACGTGCATCAAACATTGTAAAATTACTATTGAGGAATATGATAGATTAATTTCTATATCGGAGGCGACATTATGATTTTCATCATGGCAACAGCACTTGTGTTAACAGCAGTGATAGGATTTCTAATTTACACAGATACAGAAGTAGAAGAGACTAGCGAACATCAAATTTATGAATAATTCATTAAACCTCGTCAGCTGTCGAGGTTTTTTGTTTTTATTTAACCTCTATTTTCGATACGATATAGTTGAATTTAAATAAATTGAGTGCAGAGAATTTTATTAGTGAGGATTAATAATATATGAAAAAACAACTTCAAAATACAATCACTCATCATTTCATGCCGAATGAATTTGTTGATAATATATTTGAAATAACTCCTGAGCTTATTAAAGGATTGAATAAAAAAGCGATTATTACCGATTTAGATAATACATTAGTCGGGTGGGATACACCTAGTGCAACAGATGAAGTGAAAGAATGGTTTCACCGAATGAATGAGAATGGTATTAAGATTACAGTTGTATCCAATAACAATTCAGAACGAGTTAAAGCATTTTGTGATCCGCATGATATTGAGTTTATTGCAAGAGCACAAAAACCACGACGTAAAAGTTTAAAAAAAGCGTTGTCACAAATGGAGATGAATTCAGATGATACTGTATTAATTGGTGATCAAATGATGACTGATGTATTAGGTGGAAATCGTTTAGGATTATACACGATACTTGTTGTTCCGGTAAAAAACTCTGATGGTATGTCAACGAAAATAAATCGTATGTTAGAACGACGCGTGTTAAAATATTTCGAACGTAATAACTTGTTAAATAAAGGAGAAGATGACAATTCAAACATATAAGTGTATAGGTTGTGGTACAGCGCTTCAATCTGATCACCCTGATGCAGCAGGGTATGTTCCAAAAAGTGCGATAGATAAAGAAGATATAATATGTAAGCGTTGTTTTAGATTAAAGCATTATAATGAAGTACAAGATGTGAATATATCTGATGAACAATTTGAAAATATTATTCGTGGTTTGAAAGATGTCAATGGCCTTATTGTTAAAGTGGTTGATGCATATGATATTGAAGGCAGTTGGATTGAAGATTTGAATCATCTGATTGGTCGGAAAGATTTAATTCTTGTCATTAATAAAATGGATATATTACCTCACGCGATGAACCATACACGATTTAAACAATGGGTATACAAACGTTTGAAAGAAAATAAAATTAAAGTGTTAGACATCGTGTTGATGAGTGCGATTAAAGGCAACGGACTAACTGAATTAATGGAATCAATTGTGAAACATCAACTTGATCGTGACGTATACATTATAGGGACTACGAATGTTGGGAAGTCAACATTGATTAATAAATTGATTGAATCATCCGTTGGAGATAAAGATGTTGTGACGACTTCATTTTTTCCAGGCACGACTTTAGATATGATTGATATCCCGCTAGACGAGAATCACTTTATATTTGATACACCTGGGATAGTTTACCCACATCAACTGAGCTACTATTTATCGAGAGATGATTTAAAACTTGTCACGCCAAAGAAAGAAATTAAACAAAGAATCTTCCAATTATCGAGTGATCAGTCAGTATTTATTGGTGGGTTTGCAAGAATTTCAGTTGAATTTACTACAGATGACGAACGATTACCATTTGTATTTTTTCAAAACAATGAAATTCACTTACATCGAAGAAAGACAGAAGATAGTGATGCATTTTGGTTAGAACATATCGGTGGGCTTTTGACACCGCCAACGTCATCGATAGAGAATCTGAAAGATTCATTACAAACATATCGGTTTAATGCTGGCCAAGAGCGGTTAGATATTGTCATTTCAGGACTTGGATTTATAACGATTCCAGCATATGCTGCAATCGAAGTGACGACATTAAATCGCTTGAAAGTAGAATCAAGAATATCAATATTTGAGGGATAGGTGAAAGATAATGAATTACGGTTTAATTGGTGATCCAATCACACATTCATTATCACCATCGATACACAATAGAAATTTCGGTGCATTAAATGAATCATCAATTTATCATTTGTATGAAGACTACTCAATAGAAAAGTCATTGAAAGAATTTATGGAAGTCAATGATATTAAAGGTTTGAATGTTACATTTCCATACAAAAGTGTAGTGCTAAAAGATTTAAATGAACTCACTCCGATTAGTAAGCAATTAGGTAGTGTCAATACAATATTGAGAAATCATGATCAATTAATTGGTCATACGACAGATGGATTAGGTTTCATTGATGCATATAAAGAGATGATTATAGATAGTGAACACATTCTTTTAATTGGCTTTGGAGGCGCTTGTAAGCCAATCTTTTATGAACTGACGAAGTTGAACAAGGACATCACAATCATGAAGCGTAATATCTCCGAGTGCCAATATGAACCATTTATACATGATGAATCTAGAAGTGAGGTTAAAACAGTTGAGTTTGATCCTAATCATGTATTAGATGGTTACTGTTTAGTCGTCAATACAACACCTGTCGGAATGAATGATGAGATGGTCTTAACTAATTTTAATGTATTGCCAAAGTATGCCATTGATATTATTTATAAACCACTGATGACTCCATGGCTTGAGAGAATGAAATTACATGGTGTTACAGTGGATCATGGTATTGGAATGCTCGTACATCAAGCAGCACATGCTTACCACTTCTGGACATCAAGACAAGCGAGAATCGATTCAATGATTGAGGCAGTCCAAGACACTTTAAACTAACATTTATAATTGTCAGGGTTACAGTTAGAACAAAAATATGAATTAGAGGTGAAATCATGAAATTAACAGGCGCAGATAAAAGATATTTAAGAAAGTCAGCACATCATTTGAATGCACCGTTACAAATTGGAAAAGAAGGTATTAATGATAATATGTTAACTCAAATCAATGAGTATTTAGAGAAACATGAACTCATTAAAATTAGTGTGTTACAAAATAACGATGATGATATGAATGAGTTAGCAATGTCCCTTGCACAATCCCTTAAGGCTGAAGTCGTTCAAATTATTGGTTCAAAGATTATACTATATAAAAAGAACTATGAACTAAAATCTTCAAAATATAGTTTACCAAGTAAGTCTAATGACTAATATTGGTTTATACGGAGGATCTTTTGATCCGATTCATAATGGTCATGTGAGTGCTGCAATTCAAATGTATGAGTTATTGTCTTTAGATGAGTTAATCGTGATGCCTGCAAAGCAGTCACCACATAAATCAACTAGACCGAATGTAGAAGATCATCATCGTTATGAGATGTTGCAAATTGCGTTTAATGATGTTTCGACTACAATGAATATTGAGATTAGTTCCTTTGAATTAGAGCAAAAGTCGAAAAGCTACACGTTTAAAACGATTGAACACTTGAAGATGATTTATCCAAAGGAACGACTTTATATGTTGATTGGTGAAGATCAATTGTATGATTTCGATCAGTGGAAAAATGTAAAAATGATTATAGAAAATGTTTATGTTGTTATTGTGAAACGTTACAAAGATTCAAAAAAATTGGCTGATTATATTTCGGAACATGAACTGTTTAAGCATTACGAAGCACGATTCATACCAATAGATATACAAATTACTGAAATGAGTTCAACAGATATACGCGATAAGTTAGCACATCATGTGTCTGTTCGTCATATGTTGCCAAAGTCAGTGTATGACTATATTAAGGAGGAGCACTTATATGAAAGAAAAGAAAGCGACTCAATTAATTCATGATAAATTACCTACGAAAAGATACGAGCATAGCCTTCGTGTAAAAGAAACTGCTTTAAAAATTAGAAATGAACTGTCATTAGATGTTAATGAAGAACATTTGGTTATAGCAAGTATTTTACATGATTATGCAAAATACGACGATTTATCTTATATGTACCAAAAGATTACAGAATTCAAATTAGATAACGAATTACTCAGTTATGGCAGCGAAGTATTGCACGGTCCAATCGCTGCGGTAATCATGGAACATGAACATGGCATTACGAATGAAAATCTTTTGAATGCGATGAGGTATCATACAACAGGGCGTAAAGAAATGAGTACGTTAGAAAAAATCGTTTTTATTGCTGATTATATCGAACCAGCACGAGATCAAAAAGATGTCGATACTATACGTGACATTGTATTTAAAGAACATAAATTAGACAAGGCGATTTTTGAAATTACTAAGAAAAATATGCACTATTTGATCAAAAATAATAGTTCAATTTATAAATTGACGTTAGAGTGTTACAACTATTATAATATGACGAATTAATTGAAAAGGATGATTGAATGGAATCAAAAACACTAATGGAAATAGCTTATAATGCATGTGATGATAAAATTGCAGAAGATATTTTAGTCTTCGACATGAAAGGTAAATCACCAATTACTGATTATTTTGTGATTTGTCACGGTAATAGTGAGAAGCAAGTTCAAGCAATTGCTAGACATGTTAAAGAAGAAATAGAGAAGAATGGTGTAGAGATTAAACGATTAGAAGGATTTACTGAAGCAAACTGGATCTTAGTGGATGCAACAGATGTTGTAATCCATGTCTTCAATAAAGAAGAACGTAGCTATTACAATTTAGAGCGTCTATTTAAAGAAGCACCGATTGTAGAAAGTGAGACAATTAATGGGTAATGAATTAACTCAATATAATAATCTCGCTTCAATTTATGATGAATTGACAGACGATCATGATTTGGACGGTTGGATTTCAATCATTGAACAGTTTAAGCAACTTCAACATCAATCGATTCTAGACCTTGGCTGCGGTACTGGGAAATTATTGATGCATGATAAACTGTCAAATCAATTTAAACGTCGTGTAGGAATAGATTTGAGTGAATCAATGATTAATCTTGCACAGACTAAATCTAATCAAGTCGAATACCACGTGATGGATATGGTTGAAATGAAATTCAATGAAACGTTTGATATGTTGACATGTTTATGTGATTCGCTGAATTACGTGACAGAAATCGATAGTGTCCATCAACTGTTCAAACAATCATTCAACCATTTAAGCCCTGATGGGGTATTGATCTTTGACGTTCATACTTTAGAGAAAGTGAAGTTATTTACAGACGGTGTATTCTATGAAGATCGAGAAGAAATTTTTTATCATTGGACGAGTGATGTTGATGATGATGGTTATATTGATCATGAATTAACATTTTTCGTTAAAAAAGATGAATTATTTGAACGATTTGATGAATTCCATACACAACGTACATTTTCTAAAGAAATGTATTTAAATTTATTGGAAGATGTTGGTTTTAGTCGTATTGAAGTATTTTATGATTTCAATCGTGAAGATGTTCATTTCAACAACCAACATAGAATGTTTTTTGCTGCATTCAAATAATGGAATGTATTAAGCACAACAACTGTTGTGCTTTTTTTCATGCGCGCAAACGAGTTTTACGCGCATGATAAATAGGAAAACGATTGAAAAGGCTGCTATGGTGCGCGCAAATGAGTTTTACGCGCATCATATTTTATGTGTAAAGATATCTTTACATAAATGAATAAATATTCTAAACTAGATGTAAAGATATCTTTACATCTAGTTTGGAGGAGTGATTTTTGAAAGTAAAAAATAATATTAAAACAATTCGTCTTGAAAGAGGGATAACTCAAGTAAAGATGGCAGAAGACTTACACATTACTAGACAAACGATTAATGCTATTGAAAAGAGTAAATATAATCCTAGCTTAGAACTTGCTTTAAAAATTTCGAAATATTTTGATACACCATTTGATGAGATATTTAGTTTAGAGGAGGATGACAATGCACAAAAATAATATAACTAACGTGTATTTTACATGTGTTGGGTTAATGATAGGAATAACAATAGGAGCAACATTAATCTATTTATTTCAGGGATTTTTTCCGTATGAAGTCGTAATTGGTGGATTTTTTGGAATCACACTTTATGCATTGTTTCACTTTATAAAAATTAAATCAAATAAATCTAACTTAGTAGAAGTTGATGAACGAACGATAAAGAATTTTATAAAAATGAATTTATTGGGATCACACATTTTAATAATTATTATTTATCTTGGTATTTCACTTTTTACTTTATTAGACTATTCTTCAGTTCCAATTATTTATTTATGGATATTATTATTTATCTATATTTGGTGTGTTAGTATAACTTCAATAATTATAAAAAAACGCTAATATTATTAAATACTTGCGCGCAAAACGAATCTGCGCGCAAGTATGGCAAGAAAATGAATGGAATAGGGTCGTACTTGCGCGCAAAATGAATCTGCGCGCAGGTATGGCAAGAAAATGAATGGAATAGGGTGATACTTGCGCGCAAAATGAATCTGCGCGCAAGTATGGATAGAAAATGAAGTCTGCCTAAATTTATAGTAAAGAATAAAATATATTTCATTAGTTATATATTAATATATAATGTATTTCAAGGAGTTATTAATATGCTAGAAGAAATATTTTTTAAAGATATTAACATTATAATAAAAACAATTGTAATTGGAATTTTATCTTATATTTCACTCATCGTTTTACTAAGAATAAGTGGTAAAAGAACGCTCAGTAAAATGAACGCATTTGATTTAATTGTGACCGTTGCAATCGGTTCAATTCTTGCAACGATTATTATGAGTAAAGATGTTACGATTGCTCAAGGGATTGCAGCGTTATCAACGTTAATTATCATGCAATTTTTGATGACTAAAATATCTTATCATAATCAATTCTTTAGCCGTTTAATTAAATCAAATCCGACGTTATTATTTTATGAAGGTGAATACCTATATGACGCAATGAAAAGAGAACGTATTCTTGAAGTTGAGATCATGCAAGCTGTTCGTGCTCAAGGCATTCATAGTTTAAAAAATGTACAAGTGGTCATTTTAGAAACTGATGGTAGTTTTTCTGTCATTAGTAATGACAAACCAATTGATACTGATGAGAATGAGTTGTTCAATCATGTACAACATTAATTTATTGTAAATTTGTAAAGTTTTATTAAATATTTTAAGAAATTAGACCTTTTTTCACGATATATATAGTGAGGAGGTCTTTTTTATGTCAAAAATAAATCAAATTAAATATTGGTTACTTAACAACATTCCTATCGTGTGTATCTCACTTATGATGATGATTGTGTGTATTAGTATTGGAGTTAGTTATTTTATTAACCCTGTCGAACAAGATTCTGAAATTATGCAACTAACCAATCAAAAAAAATTAGAACAACAGGATTCACCAATAAAATCAGTTGAAGAGGTTCAGTCTAATGAGTCAATAAATGAGCAAATAATGGTTGAAGTGAAAGGGGCTGTTACTCATCCTAAGGTTTATGTGCTTTCAAAAGGTGATCGGGTTGATGATGTATTGAAACTTGCGAAACCAACTCAACATGCTGATTTAGCAAAAGTGAACATGGCAAAAGAGGTGCATGATGAAATGGTGATTTATATACCGGATCAACGACAACGTGATGATAGTATTGAAAAGTTTTATTCAAAAAATAATAATCACTCTAAAGAAACTTCAGACCAAGATATAGATCAACAATGTATCAATATTAATAATGCTTCAACAGCTGATTTACAAACGATTCCAGGTATAGGACCAAAGCGTGCATTAGATATTTCTAATTATCGGTCAGAGCAACCGTTTGATACAATTGATGAGATAAAAAATGTTTCTGGGATTGGTGACAAAACATTTGATACAATGAAGTCATATATTTGCGTGTAACGCTTTAATTATAGGAGGATATTATGAATAGACTACAATGGGATGAATATTTTATGGCACAAGCGAAGTTACTGGCAACACGATCGACGTGTACAAGATTAAGTGTCGGTGCAATTATCGTAAAAGATAAACGTGTCATTGCAAGTGGTTATAATGGTTCAGTGTCTGGTGATGAACATTGTACGGATGTTGGTTGCCTTATTGAAGGAGGTCATTGCATACGCACAATTCATGCTGAAATGAATGCAATTATTCAATGTAGTAAAATGGGTGTTGAGACAAACGGTGCTCACATTTATGTTAGTCACTTCCCGTGCATTCATTGTACGAAATCAATTATTCAAGCTGGGATTAAGAAAGTGTATTATGCAGAAAATTATAAAAATCACCCTTATGCAATTGAATTATTTAAAAAGAATGATGTTGAAATGGTACACATCCCATATGACCGTGAAAAAATGTTAAAAACGTTTAGTGATATTACATAAATAATAACTAGGTGATTCATAAAGATGTGGAAATATTATAGAGATTATTACTATTTGCTAGCGCTCATGTTATTTCTCATGTTTTTAAATGTTCCTATTTATTTGATGGTACTTGTCATATTCTTCTTTGTATGCGTCGTACATTATAAGTATCGCCAATTGATTTTTCTGTCTCGGTATCAGTTTATAAATGTAATGTGTATCATTATAATCAGTGCATTTATGATCGCTGAATATGTTAAATTTAACGATGGAATGATACATAAGCAATATAATGATTTAGATAAAATACTATCCGAGACGAACGATAAAACGTTCGACATATCATTTGATGGCCGACTAGATGAACAATCTGATGGTAAATATGTTGTCGGTGAATTTGTGACCGCAAGACTTAAAGGTGAAACATTTAAAATGAAAGCATATGTTCCAATTGATCTTGCGAGTGAATATGATCTTTACAAAAAGCATTGTAAAGTAACCGCTGAATTACAAATGTTTCAACCTAAACGAAATGATGTACATTTTGATTATCGAACCTATATGATCCGTAAAGGCTTCGTAAGACAGCTGTTTGTCGAAAGTATTGAACACTGTACTGATCGATCCTTAACTATGATTGAACATATACAATATTCACAAGAAAAATTTCTAGAAAAATTAAAAAGTAAATTACCTATAGAGAGTGTTCAAATGCTCGTATTACTTGTGTTCGGTGATCAACGATTTGTCGATCAATCAATGATAGATGAAACATTACACTTAGGAATATATCACTTATTTGCAGTGAGTGGATCACATTTAACGATGACGCTCGGGTTCATCACGTTGTTTATGCACATGGTTAAAGTGCCGCCACCCATCAGAACACTCATCATATTTTCTCTCTTATTTCCAATATTAATATTAACATCATTTGCACCGAGTTTGATGCGAGCAGCATCTTTATTTATTGTTTATGAAATCACTCAATATACCACTTTAAAATTTAAACCGATCGACTATATCGTCATAGCATTTTTACTCTATGTTTTGTTTTTTCCGATGGATGTCTATGATTTAGGTTTTCAATTATCTTTTGTCATTTGCTTAGGATTTGTCCTTCATTTTAAAACATTGCAACAAATTCACTCACCAATAATACTCTTTCTTTATATCAACTTCATGACGTTAGTGTACTCAATGTTTGTCCTTTATTTTATCCAACCGTCGACAAATCTTAACGCTTTAATTCATAATGTATGGGCCATTCCTTTACTCCAATCGATAATGTTTCCAATTGCTTTAATCATCATCGTATTTGAATTTATTATGCTCCCAACAGATCTTTTTATGTTTATATTTAATTACTTTGTATCTATTTATAATCTGATGATGAACATGATTGATACATTTCATTTTGATCGATGGTTGATTCATCATCGACAACTAGAAGGTATAGTTTTAAATTTAACATTGTTGCTTTGGATAATAATATTGAGTTTTATCGATCGGTTTATGCTCAGTGATTATGTCTCGAGGCTTAATATGTTAAAAAATATACGATTTTATTGTGTACTATTATTATTAATCTTATTTATCTATATCAATCATCTATTATATTATCAAGATGATATGGTTGTATCATTCATAGATGTTGGGCAAGGGGATGCAACATTAATCGAACACCGTAAAATAGGGAAGAATATTATGGTTGATGTAGGTGGACAAGTGGATTTAAATCAGCTTAATATATCTCAACCGAACCAAATTCCAATCAAAGAAAGCAATTATCAATTTACAGTAAGGGATGTATTAAAGAAAAGAGGCATTCATCATATTGATGCAATAATGCTGACTCATTTCGATGCCGACCATATAGGAAACATTCAATATGTACTAAAAGATTTTACTGTGGACAAAATTTATATACCAGATATTGATACAGAGAAGAAATTATATTGGCTTAACATGATGAGTCAATATGATGTAGACGTAATACCGGTTAGATTCGGAGATTACTTTCAATTCGGTAATACACGATATACGATACTGTCACCATTTAAAGATGATCATATGTTTCACAATAAGGATGGGTTTGATAACTATTATTCAATGGTGGTACATGTTGATCATGAAGTAGATTATTTATTGACAGGAGATATTAATAGGATAAAGGAGACTCGACTTTTACCTTATGTATCTCAGTTCAATGTTGACGTTTTAAAGGTCAGTCATCATGGAAGTGATGATGCGACGAGTGAGGCGTTGCTAGAAGAAATTCAACCTAAAATTAGTGTCATCAGTGTTGGAGAGCATAATCGATATCAACATCCGAATGAAAATGTCATTGAAAGATTGAATAAACAAAACTCTAAAATTTATCGAACAGATGAATTAGGCATGATTGAAATGCGAAACAGTCATGACAGATTAAAAATTAAACATTATAAGGATAAGAGGCATAAAAAGAGGATCGTTGGCAACGAAAAGGAGTAACCGTGTATTCTACGATTACTCCTGTCATTAAATGATAAAAAGTGATTAACCTGTGACTAACCTGCGACAATTTGGAAAACTTGTGCAATGATATAAATTGTTGCAAGACACCCAAACATTGTTAAGAATCCAATGGCTGAATCTGCTACGTCGTTATTTTTAGATTGTACGTCATGTTCAAATTTGTTCACGTAAAATCCCTCCTATTTAATTAGTATTATATGATAAAATAAATAATAAATCTATGAATATTTCAATTTATTCATCAGAAATTTACACATGGGTGTGACCTTATGATTGAAATACTCTATTCAAATGACGAGCAAATGGTTAAAAGAACTAGAGATGAACGAATTAAATCGTTATTATCTGAACCACGTGATGAATTTAATTGTGTGGTAATGTCTTTAGAACATAATACGACAAATGAAGTGATTGAGGAAATATTAACACTTCCAATGTTCTCACTAGAGAAAGTTGTTGTCATTAAGAACGCAACAATGTTTACCGGTTCAAAGGATAAACAAGTGACGAAAGAAGAAATATCGATGTGGTTAGACTTGTTAGAGCAACAAGTAGATAATCATGTCATTTTCGAAGTGTATCAAGAAAAATTAGATGGTCGAAAAAAAATTACAAAACTGATAGAATCTTCTCACCGAGCAACTGCGGTTGAACCTCCTTCTGAGCGTCAATTCAGTCATTATATCACAGAGCAACTTGCTAAAGACGACTACACGATGGATCAACCAGCGATGAAAAGATTTATCGAAAGAATTGGTGTGAACCTTCAACAAGCTGATATAGAAATTGAGAAGTTGAAAACATACACGTACGATTCGAGAGTGATTACATTAGAGGCGATTAACGATATTGTACCTGAATCAATCGAAGAAGAGATTTACATACTAACTGACTTAATTAAATCAGGAAAAAAACAACTTGCTGCTAAAAAGATAAGTGAATTAATTTTAAGAAAAGAAGAGCCAATTGCTTTACTTGGTTTAATTGCTTCTCAATATAGGTTGTATTACCAAACAAAGCTATTAAGTATGAAAGGGATGAATAAATTCGAAATTGGAAAAACACTTGGTGTTCACCACTTCAGAATTCAATTAGCATTAGAGCAATGTCATCGATTAGAGTTAATGGATATACTGGCGATGTTAAATATTTGTGCCGAGCTTGATTTTAAACTGAAAGATACAGCACTAGATAAAGAAGCGGTTATGCAATTGTATGTTGCTAATTTATAATATTTACAAAAAAGAACAGGATTCTAAGGTTAGAATCCTGTTCTTTTTGTGCATTATTATGCGTTTTTGCTCATTAATTTAGATTTAAGGCGAGCGGCTTTATTCGTATGAATTAAGTTGCTTTGGTTCGCTTTATCAACTAATTTAATTGCGTTGTTTAATAAGTCTTGAGCGTTGTCTGACCCTTCAGATTTTGCAGCTAATGCTTTTTTGACTGCAGTACGCATTTCGTTCTTTTGAGCGATATTACGGTCATGACGAGTTTGTGAAGTCGTTACACGCTTAATTGCTGATTTAATATTTGGCATTTATTTCACCTCCGAACAAAATATATCCCTGTCTAACCAATCTTATAAATTGATTGCAACAAAAAACATTTTATCAAAATAAACAGGACAATGCAATAGAAGATTGAAACTAAGCGTTCTAATTGATATAATCAAACGTATAATTACGGAGCTTAATAGAAAGTAGGATTATTGGATGACTTTTGAAAATAAGAGTGAAAGACAAAAACATATAAGGAATTTTTCAATCATTGCACATATTGATCACGGCAAATCAACGCTCGCTGATCGCTTATTAGAAAATACAAAAACGGTTGAAAGCCGTGAAATGAAATCACAATTATTAGATTCGATGGATTTGGAACGTGAACGTGGGATTACAATTAAATTAAATGCTGTTCAATTAAAGTACGTTGCAAAAGATGGAGAAGAATATATTTTCCATTTAATTGATACACCTGGGCATGTCGATTTTACATACGAAGTGTCTAGATCTCTTGCAGCGTGTGAAGGAGCCATATTAGTTGTCGACGCAGCACAAGGTATTGAAGCACAGACGTTAGCGAATGTTTATTTAGCATTAGATAATGATCTTGAATTATTACCTGTCATTAACAAAATTGACTTACCTGCAGCCCAACCAGAAGTTGTTCGTGATGAAATAGAAAATGTTATTGGAATTGACGCTAGTGAAGCAGTCCTTGCAAGTGCGAAAGCAAATATCGGTATCGAAGAAATATTGGAGCAAGTTGTCCAGAACGTTCCAGCGCCAAACGGAGATCCTAATGCACCCCTAAAAGCGTTAATTTTTGATTCAGTTTATGATGCATATAAAGGTGTCATTTCTTCGGTAAGGATTGTTGACGGTTCAGTCAAACCTGGTGAAAAAATCAAAATGATGGCGACGGGCAAAGAATTCGAAGTGACTGAAGTCGGTATCAATACACCGAAGCCAATGCGAGTGGATGAATTGAATGTTGGTGATGTCGGTTTTGTCGTAGCGAGTATTAAAAATGTCAGTGATGCTAGAGTTGGTGATACGATGACTCACGCAGCAAACCCAACCCCTGAAGCACTTCCAGGTTATAAAAAGATGAACCCAATGGTATTCTGTGGAATCTATCCAATCGATAGTGGAGATTACAATGACTTACGTGATGCATTGGAAAAGCTAGAACTGAATGATTCATCACTACAATATGAACCTGAGACGTCTCAAGCGCTAGGATTTGGTTTTCGTGCAGGGTTCCTTGGTTTATTGCATATGGAGATTATCCAAGAACGTATTGAAAGAGAATTTGGTATTGAATTGATCGCGACAGCACCTTCTGTAATTTATCATGTTTATACGACTGACGGTCATATGATAGAAGTTGATAATCCAGCACAGATGCCAGATCCGCAAAAAATCGATAAAATTGAAGAGCCATATGTTAAAGCAGAAATTATGGTACCGAATGATTTTGTGGGGTCGGTGATGGAATTATGCCAGAAAAAACGTGGTAATTTTATGACTATGGACTATTTAGACGATATTCGTGTCAATATTATTTATGAAATTCCGTTATCGGAAATCGTCTTTGATTTCTTTGACCAATTAAAGTCTAATACGAAAGGTTATGCATCATTCGATTACGAATTGTCAGGATATCAAGAAAGTAAGCTTGTGAAAATGGATATCTTATTGAACGGTGATCAAGTCGATGCGCTAAGCTTTATTGTACATCGTGACTTTGCATATGAACGTGGTAAAGCAATCGTTGAAAAATTGAAAACGTTAATTCCACGACAGCAATTTGAAGTACCAGTTCAAGCAGCCATTGGTCAAAAGATTATTTCAAGAACAAATATTAAATCTATGGGTAAAAATGTATTGAGTAAATGTTACGGTGGAGATATTTCACGTAAACGTAAATTATTAGAAAAACAAAAAGCCGGAAAAGCGAAGATGAAAGCTGTTGGCTCGGTGGAGATTCCACAAGAAGCATTCCTTGCTGTATTGAAGATGGATGATGAATAAGGTTTATCATTAGTTCAAAAAGAAGTGAGAAAGTATAATAGAAGATAGATTAAGTGACTCTTAAGAGTCACTTTTTTTATGAAGATATGTTTATCTATTCAACAATAAAATGACTGATAAATTAAATGATAGATTGAGATTATCGTTAATTATATAAAGATTAAAGAATAGAAATAATGATTAAAAAGAAATTAAATTTATAATGATAATAACAATTCGCTAAAATATAAAAAGTAGAAGAAAGGAGTATTATATGAATACTAAGATAAATAGTGCATATATTCATATCCCATTTTGTAAACATATATGTACTTATTGTGATTTTAACAAATATTATATAGATACCCAGCCCGTTGATGAGTATATTGACCAGCTCATTAAAGAAATAAAAAGTGTGCCTAAACAATCAATGCAGACTGTATTTATCGGTGGAGGTACGCCGACAGCGCTCTCTATTGAACAATTAAAAAGGTTATTCAAAGCAATATATGAACAATTTAATGGTATAGAAGAATTGACCGTTGAAGCGAATCCAGAAGAGTTAACGGATGATAAAATTGAATGTTTAAAAGCACATGGTGTGAATCGATTATCAATTGGTGTACAAACATTTGATGCGGAGTTATTGAATGTATTAGGAAGAGCACATTCTAAAGATCAAGCGATTCAATCTGTTTATAAAGCGAAAGACGTTGGAATAGAATCAATATCACTCGATCTAATGTCTGAATTACCTAATCAATCTTTAGATCAGCTAAAATCTTCGCTTGAAATAGCGTTGAATTTACCAATTGACCATATATCTATTTATGGATTGATATTGGAACCTCAAACAATGATGTATAACGCCTATAGAAAATCTAAATTAGAACTGCCAACAGAAACAACTATTGATGAGATGGATGAAATGATAGAGTCCATGATGGAACAAGTTCAAATGAAGCGGTATGAAACATCGAACTTTGCAACAAGTGAAGAGCATCAGTCAAAACATAATTTAACGTATTGGAATAATGATTATTATTATGGTTTTGGTGCAGGCGCACACGGGTATGTTGATGGTGTTAGATACTCCAACATTAATCCAGTGAATCATTATATTGAATCGATTAAGAAACATCATCATGCAAGACGTGATGAGCATCCAGTGACATTGAAAGAACAATACGAAGAATTTATGTTTTTAGGATTAAGGAAAACAGAAGGGGTTAGCCGTACAGAATTTGAAAGACGTTACGGCGTGACACTCGAATCTATTTATGAAGTGCCTTTGAATCAATTGATTTATCATCAAATGATTGAAGTGAATCCATTAAATGGTGATGATATTTATTTAACGAAAAAAGGAAAAAGACATGCAAACGAAGTGTTAAGTCACTTTATTATTGATGATCAAGATTGATAATAAATAACAGATCAATTATAGAGAAAAAAAGTTAAGTCTATTTGTTGACTTATTTTGACCAATTTGATAAATTATAATTAGCACTTGATACAGATGAGTGCTAAATGAGGTGTTCATGTGCTGACAAATCGACAGCAACAACTGTTAAATGTTATTGTAGATGCATTTATTGATGAAGTACAGCCGATTGGTTCTAATGCACTGCTTGACCGTTATCAATTGAATATCTCTTCTGCTACAATTCGCAATGAGATGTCTCAATTAGAGAAGTTAGGTTATTTATTGAAGCCACATCATTCATCAGGTCGAGTCCCTTCGAATGAAGGGTTAATGATATATATTAATGACTTAATGAATTTTGATATGGCTGACCAGCATGAACTTGAATGGATTCAAACGATCGTGAATACATTCATTGAAGAACCGAATATATTATGGTCAACACTCGCAGATAGTATTGCTCATACGACCGAACAAACGACTTTAATTACAACTGAATTACAACAGCAACCTAGCATTACGAATGTATATATTACACCTCTTGGAACAATTCATGCGGTATTAATCGTTGTTTATAACAATCAACGCATTTTGAAAAGTATGATTGATTTACCAAGGAACATTCATATCGATAGTTTACCGGTCATTTCTAATATTATTCAGCAAGGTAAACGAGGAGATGATGTTCATTCCAATGTTGAGGAATATATGCAAGAAATGTTTATTCAACACGTATCGAGTGAGTATAATTTAGTGAAATGGTTTACGATGCTCATTCAACATGAAGCATTGAATCCATTAAAGCAACAAAATGAAACGATTATTAGCGGTAAAGATCGGTTGTTAAATCAAATCAATGAGCAAAACATAGAATCGATGAAGGCTTTGCTGAAAATTTTTGAAACAGATGAATTGAATGAAGTCCCGTTTCATTCTACACTTGATGGGGTAGACGTTACATTCGGTAGTGATTTTGAGGAGACAATTGAAGGAATTAGCTTCGTATCGACTCAAGTTGAATGGTATGAAGGGTATGATACGACGATTGCAATTGTCGGTCCTATGACAATGAACTACAAAGAAATCATCCCGATGTTTAGAACGATATCTAAACTAGGGGTATAAATTATAAAAAAATACAATTTTGTTATCATCAAGATAGAATGTGCACCTAAAGGAGGTCGTTTTTTGATGGAAAAGGATAAAAAGGAACAATCACCTACGGGTGAACAAAATGAACAACGGCATGAAGACGTTGTGGATATGGAACAGCATGTTTCAGTAGATGGTCAATCAACACAATCAGAAAATGATGAAGTGCAGAAAAATTCAGATGCTAATCATACTGAAGAGTCAACTGCAGATGAAACATTAGAGCGAAATTCTGATGAAGAAACCTCTAAAGATGAAATCATTGAACTGAGTAAATCAGAATATGATCAATTGGTTCAAGATAAAGACTTAGCAGAAGATAAGCATTTAAGATACGTTGCAGAAACTGAGAACTTCAAGAAGAGAACTCGTAAAGAATACGAAACATTGAATAAATATAAATCACAAAGTGTCATCGAATCATTATTACCGACACTTGATAATTTTGAACGTGCGTTATCTCAATTCAATGACAAAGAAGATAGTTTCTATAAAGGCGTTGAAATGACATACAATAGTTTGTTAAACACGTTGAAAGAGCACGGTCTAGAAATCATTGAAGACGAAGGTGCTCAATTTGATCCGAATTTACATCAAGCAGTGATGCAAGAAGCGAACGACGATGTGGAATCAGGATATATCATTGAGAGCATGCAAAAAGGTTATAAACTTAAAGATCGTGTGATTAGACCAAGCATGGTTAAAGTTAGCGAGTAATCATATATTAAGAAGTTCAATTTACAATAAATTATTTATTCATTTAATAATTAATAAAGTTAGCAATATAATTAAAAATTAGGAGGAATTTAATATGTCTAAAGTAATTGGTATAGATTTAGGAACAACGAACTCATGTGTTGCGGTATTAGAAGGTGGAGAGCCTAAGGTTATTCAAAATCCAGAAGGTAATAGAACGACGCCTTCAGTTGTAGCTTTTAAAGATGGTGAAAAGCAAGTTGGTGAAGTAGCGAAGCGTCAAATGGTGACTAACCCTAATACAATTGCGTCAATTAAACGTCATATGGGTACTGACCATACTGAAGAAATTGATGGTAAAAAATATACACCACAAGAAGTTTCAGCGATGATTTTACAAAACTTAAAAGCAACAGCTGAATCATACTTAGGGGAAACAGTTTCAAAAGCGGTAATTACAGTTCCTGCATACTTCAACGATTCAGAGCGTCAAGCAACGAAAGATGCTGGTAAAATCGCTGGTCTTGAAGTAGAGCGTATTATCAACGAGCCAACTGCTGCTGCGTTAGCATATGGTCTTGATAAAACAGATAAAGAGCAACAAATCCTTGTATTTGACCTTGGTGGTGGTACGTTTGACGTCTCTATTTTAGAACTTGGTGATGGTGTATTCGAAGTACTTTCTACAGCGGGGGATAACCGTTTAGGTGGAGATGATTTTGACCAAGTCATTATTGATCACTTAGTACAAGAGTTCAAGAAAGAGAATAGCATTGACCTTTCTAAAGATAAAATGGCAATGCAACGTTTGAAAGATGCTGCTGAAAAAGCGAAAAAAGACTTATCAGGTGTATCTTCTACGCAAATTTCATTACCATTTATTTCAGCAGGTGAAGCTGGACCGGTTCACTTAGAGATGACATTAAGCCGTGCGAAGTTCGAAGAGCTTTCTCACGAATTAGTTCAACGTACAATGGGACCAACACGTCAAGCACTTAAAGATGCTGGATTATCTAAATCAGAAATTGATGAAGTGATTTTGGTTGGTGGTTCTACACGTATCCCGGCAGTACAAGAAGCTATCAAAAAAGAAATTGGTAAAGAGCCTAACAAAGGTGTTAACCCTGATGAAGTAGTTGCATTAGGTGCAGCTGTTCAAGGTGGAGTAATTACTGGGGATGTACAAGATGTGGTACTTCTTGACGTAACGCCATTAACATTAGGTATTGAAACAATGGGTGGTGTTTCTACACCATTAATCGAACGTAACACAACGATTCCGACGTCTAAATCACAAGTATTCTCAACAGCTGCAGATAATCAACCGGCGGTAGATATTCATGTGTTACAAGGTGAGCGTTCTATGGCGCAAGACAACAAAACACTCGGTCGTTTCCAATTGACTGATATTCCACCAGCACCACGTGGTGTACCTCAAATCGAAGTAACATTTGATATTGATAAGAATGGTATCGTTAATGTTACAGCGAAAGATTTAGGTACAGAAAAAGAACAAAAAATTACGATCGAATCTAGCTCAAACTTATCAGATGATGATATCGACCGTATGGTGAAAGAAGCAGAAGCGAATGCTGATGAAGATAAAAAGCGTAAAGAAGAAGTAGATTTACGTAATGAAGCAGATCAACTTGTCTTCACGACTGATAAAACAATTGAAGATTTAGGAGACAAAGTATCTGAAGAAGAGAAGCAAGAAGCGACGTCTGCAAAAGAAGCTTTAGAAGAAGCGTTAAAAGGTGACGACTTAGAAGAAATTAAAGCGAAAAAAGATGCGTTACAAGAAAAAGTACAAGCGTTATCTATGAAACTTTATGAAGAAATGGCTCAACAACAACAAGCCGCTCAAGGTGAAGAAGGTCAACCATCACAAGATGATGATGTTGTAGATGCAGATTTCACTGAAGTTGATGATGATAAAGATAATAAATAAGGCAAAACTTTTTAAACGATTATAATGCACATGGAAAAAGCCAAAGTCTTCAAATTTTGAATGGCTTTGGCTTTTTACTGTAGCATATCGTATATATACGGTATAATCATAACGTGTATAAATTACGGAAGGAGTGGATCATATGGCGAAACGAGATTATTATGAAGTATTAGGTTTATCAAAAGGTGCTTCTAAAGAAGAAATTAAACGTGCATATAAAAAACTATCTAAGAAATATCATCCAGACATTAATAAAGATGAAGATGCAGATGTGAAGTTCAAAGAAATCGCTGAAGCGTATGAAGTATTAAGTGATGAGCAAAAGAAAGCCCAATATGATCAATTTGGCCATGCTGGTATGGGACAAGGTGCAGGCGGTCAAGGATTTGGTGGATTCAACGCTGGCGGCTTTGGCGGCTTTGAAGATATATTTAGTTCGTTCTTTGGAGGTGGCGCTAGACGTGATCCAAATGCACCAAGGCAAGGCTCTGATTTACAATATACGATGTCAATAGACTTTGAAGAAGCCGTATTCGGTGGAGAAAAAGAAATTACGATTCCTAAAGAGGTCGAATGTGAAGTATGTAATGGATCAGGTGCTAAACCGGGCACTAAAGTGAATACATGTACTACATGTCGAGGTGTTGGACAAGTCCAAGTAGAACAAGATACACCATTTGGTCGTGTTGCAACACAAACGACATGTCCAGATTGTCAAGGCTCTGGTAAGACGTTTGAACATAAATGTCATAAATGTCACGGTGAAGGCACGCATACGAAAGATGTCAAAATTAAAGTGAATATTCCTGAAGGTGTCGATACCGGGCAGAAAATTCGCTTAGCGGGTAAAGGTGAGCCAGGCGTGAATGGCGGACCACAAGGAGATTTATATATCGTCTTTAGAGTTAAGAGTCACCCAACATTCACAAGAGATGGTGATGATATTCATCTATCGAAAATGATTTCATTTAGCCAAGCGGCGTTAGGTGATGAAATTGAAGTCCCTACGTTAACTGGTAAAGTGAAATTGACAATTCCGGCAGGTACTCAGACAGGTAAAAGATTTAGATTAAAAGATAAAGGTGTTAAAAATGTGCGTGGTTTTGGTCATGGTGATCAGTTTATCACGGTGAACATCGAAACACCGTCAAAACTTACCGAACGCCAACAAGAATTATTAAGAGAATTTGCTGAGATTAACGGTGAAACATTACAAGAACAACCGAATAATTTCTTCGATAAGACACGTAAATTCTTTAAAGGAGATTAAACGATGAAATGGATTGAACTTTGTATCAAAACGAGTAATGAATATGAAGAAACTTTATCATATATGCTGAATGAAATGGGCTCAAAAGGTGTGACCATTGAGCATTCAATCGACGTCATCAAGCAAAAAGTTGAAGACTTTGAGCGTGATTATAGACTAGACCCTAAAGATTATCCAGATAACCATATGGTTATTAAAGCATATTTCAATGAATTAGAGTTCGATCAAGACATTATCGATGAAGTTCTATCCAATATTTCTTCGTATCATTTACCAATTCATCGAGAAGATATCACCACTCAATCGATTAATGAGCAAGATTGGGAGAATGAATGGAAACAATATTATCATCCGATTGAAATTGGAAATCAATTTGTCATTGAGCCGTCTTGGGAGAAATATGACCAACAAACATCACGTCATGTCATTTCATTAGACCCAGGGATGGCATTTGGTACTGGAGATCATGCGACAACAAGCATGTGTTTAGAAATGTTTGAACAAATTGAAGTTGAAGATAAAGATGTCATTGATGTAGGGACGGGGTCTGGTATTTTATCCATTGGTGCACATCATCTGAAAGCACGTTCAATCGAAGCATTAGATGTTGATCGAATGGCTGTTAAGGTTGCTAAAGAAAACTTTGAACTCAATAATTGCTTAGAACATATAAATGTTCACACAGGTGACTTGCTTAAAGATATTCCACATGATTCGAAAGATATCGTGATCGCGAATATATTAGCCCACATTATTGATCTGATGATAGAAGATGCACACGACGTACTTCGATCAGGTGGATATTTTATCTCGAGTGGAATTATCGATGAGAAGTGTGAAGAAATTAAATCGAGATTGGATAAAGTAGGCTTTGAAGTGGTTGATGAGTCTCATAAAGAAGGCTGGACAGCATTGCTTGCAAGAAAGCGTGATCAATAATGCAACGTTATTTTGTTGAGCATTATGAACGAACTAAAGAACTTGATGAGATTACAATTTTCGATCAAGACATTATTCATCATATGAGAAATGTGATGAGAATGGCTATTGATGATAAATGTATATTGATGATTGAACAGGAACCTTATCAAGTTAAGGTTTTACAGCTTGATAAAGAAAGTATTTGCTGTCGAATCATTTCACGCATTCATGAGCAGACAGAGTTGACTGTGGATGTCACAATGGCTTTCGGCCTAAGTAAAGGGGATAAGCCTGAGTTAATCATTCAAAAGTGTACAGAGCTTGGAGCCAATGCATTCATACCACTAAATAGTGAACGGACCATTGTCAAACTTAATCATAAAAAAGAAAAAAAGAGAATTGATCGGTATGTGAAAGTGGCGAGTGAGTCGAGTGAGCAATCGTATCGACATAGAATACCTACCATTCACAATGTTCAATCATTATCTAACTTTTCGTTAACCGATTATGATCTTGTGATCGTAGCGTATGAAGAAACGGTAAAATCTAATCAATCCTATACACATTTAAGTCAATTACGACAACAAATTCAATCTTCTACAAGTGTATTATGCATCACTGGACCAGAAGGTGGTTTTACATCAAGTGAAATAGATCAACTCCAACAACATGACCATGTTATGACTGTTGGGTTAGGCCGAAGAATTTTAAGAGCAGAAACAGCCCCGATATATATGATGAGTGTTTTGTCTTATATGTTAGAAGCTAATGATTGTTAAAATGTATATAATGATTAATAATATATTGGAACAAACTAAAAAGCGATAACGCCTGTTATCGCTTTTTGCATTGAGAATAATAAAGTATTATGTTATTATGACATAATGAATAACTATATATAGAAAGTATGATGTGTATCATGAATAAAACAGTTGCCTTTCATACGTTAGGCTGTAAAGTAAATCATTATGAAACTGAAGCAATTTGGCAGTTATTTAAAGCTGATGGTTATGAACGAGTATCGTTTAATACAAATGCAGATGTATTTGTCATTAATACGTGTACTGTGACGAATACAGGGGATAAGAAAAGTCGCCAAGTGATTCGTCGTGCAATTCGATCGAATCCTGATGCAGTGATTTGTGTTACTGGATGTTATGCCCAAACGTCACCTGCTGAGATTATGGACATTCCAGGTGTTGACATTGTTGTTGGGACTCAAGACCGTGAAAAGATGCTACCTTACATTGAACAATACATGGAAGAGCGTCAACCGATTAATGGTGTTAAAAACATTATGAAAAACCGTACATATGAAGAGTTAGATGTACCGTATTTCACTGATCGTACGAGAGCAAGCCTGAAAATTCAAGAAGGATGTAACAACTTCTGTACATTTTGTATTATCCCTTGGGCGCGTGGTTTAATGCGTTCTAGAGATCCAAAGATGGTCATAGAACAAGCTACTCAACTTGTTCAATCTGGTTACCGTGAAATTGTCTTAACTGGAATTCATACAGGTGGATATGGTTCAGATTTGAAAGATTACAACTTAGCACAATTATTACGAGATTTGGAAACGATTGATGGATTAGAGCGTCTTAGAATTTCATCCATCGAAGCGAGTCAATTGACTGACGAAGTGATTGAAGTGTTAGATCAATCGAAGAAAGTCGTTAGACATCTTCACGTCCCATTACAATCAGGATCAGATACTGTACTTAAAAGAATGCGTCGTAAATATACAATGGCTGAATTCAGTGAACGCATCCAAAAACTTCATCGAATTATGCCTGATGTTGCGATTACGAGTGATGTTATTGTTGGATTCCCAGGTGAAACTGAGGAAGAATTTATGGAAACATATAAATTTATAAAAGATCATCATTTCAGCGAATTGCATGTCTTCCCATATAGTATGAGAACTGGAACACCAGCAGCGCGGATGGAAGATCAAATTGAACAAACAATTAAAGATGACCGTGTGGCTCGTCTAATTGAATTGAGTGACCAACTTGCGCTGAGCTATGCTAAACGTTTTGAAGGTGAAGTACTTGAGATTATTCCAGAAGAATATTCTAAAGACGATGAAGCGTTAATTGGATATACTGACAATTATATGAAAGTTGCACTTGCTGGTGACGAATCACTTGTAGGAGAGATTGTTAAAGTGAAAATTACACAAGCTGGTTACCCGATTAATCATGGTGAATTTGTAAAAATCGAACAACACGCTCACCATAAGGAAACTCGCTCAGAAGTAGAAGTGACGATATAATATTGCGTATGATGACAATGTTTTATTGAATTCTATTAGAGTGGGTTGACGACTTACTTACTATTCATTATAATATAGTAATATATGCTATCTTTAAATTGAGCATATATGATTTAAAAGTAACGTTGTCAATGTTCGGAGGGAGGGAAAACACATGTCTAAAACTGTAGTTAAAAAGAACGAAAACATCGAAGATGCTTTACGTCGTTTTAAGCGTTCTGTTTCTAAAAGTGGTACAATTCAAGAAGTACGTAAGCGTGAATATTATGAAAAGCCAAGCGTGCGCCGTAAAAAGAAATCAGAGGCAGCTCGTAAACGTAAATTTAAGTAGTTTTACGCTCCCTCGCGTAACATTTTCTTAATAGATAAACTCAATCTACTGTTTGTAGGTTGAGTTTTTTTGTGAATTGAGACGTAACATATATCAATATATGTTATAGATTGATATAATACACATATGGGGGTGATGGGGTGAACGAACTTTGGTCTACAGCATGGTATAACCACCCAATGCTATTGCTATTCTTGTTGTTGATTATTTTTTGTGGTGCACTATATCAACTGTATTCTAGACATATTAATATTGCAGGAATCATGAGTGCACTTGCACTGTGTTTATTTATTGTGACCCAATTTATTGATGGAGAGTCTAATGGTTTAGCAATTGTTTTATTTATTATTGGTATTTCACTTATTTTTGCTGAATTTTTTGTATTTGGTTTGATTACCGGAATTATAGGTGTCATTTGTGTCGTGTTAAGCTTTATTTTGATGGCTGATAACGTTACAATGATTTCTTTATTACTTGCAATCGTTAGTTTTGTATTGATTATTGAATGGGTTATTCTAGTAAAGGTGTTGAAGAAAGAAATGCCATTTTTTAAACGTTTAATTTTAACTGATTCTACGAATAAAGAATCAGGGTATACGTCGCATGATGATTTTACATACTTAATGAATGAGATAGGAACGGCGCATACGGATTTAAGGCCTTCAGGCACGATGTCTTTGCACGATAATCGATACGATGTAGTTGCTGAAAGTTCTTTTATCGCACGTGGTTCAACAATTAAAGTCATCAAAGTTGAAGGATCAAGAATTGTCGTGAGAAACATCACTGAATCAACAGATTCGGTGAATGATTAAATAAATTATTTTTAAAAATAATTATTAAACAATTTCATTATTAAATGAATAGAAGGAGAGAAATTATGGAAGGATTAATTGGTATTATCATTATTATTGTTATTGCATTTATCGCTATTAGTGTGTTCTTATCATTTGTACCGATTGGATTATGGATATCAGCGATTGCAGCAGGAGTAAATGTAGGGATATTCTCACTTGTTGGAATGCGCTTAAGACGTGTTGCGCCGAAAAAGGTCATTAATCCGCTTGTTAAAGCACACAAAGCTGGATTAGATATTAGTACGAATCAATTAGAGTCACATTACCTTGCAGGGGGGAATGTTGATCGCGTCGTTGATGCATTGATTGCAGCTCAACGTGCAGATATTTCATTAACATTCGAACGTTGCGCTGCGATTGATTTAGCAGGTCGTGATGTATTAGAAGCTGTTCAAATGAGTGTAAACCCGAAAGTCATCGAAACACCGTTTATCGCAGGTGTTGCTATGGATGGGATAGAAGTGAAGGCGAAAGCAAGAATTACAGTACGTGCCAACATTGAACGACTTGTCGGTGGTGCAGGTGAAGATACGATTGTTGCCCGTGTCGGTGAAGGGATTGTATCAACGATTGGTTCATCAGAACGTCATACAAACGTATTAGAAAATCCTGACATGATTTCACAAACTGTACTCGGTAAAGGATTAGATTCAGGGACTGCATTTGAAATTCTGTCGATTGATATTGCGGATGTAGACATCGGTAAAAACATCGGTGCAGATCTTCAAACTGAGCAAGCAGTGGCTGATAAGAACATCGCTCAAGCTAAAGCCGAAGAGCGTCGTGCAATGGCTGTTGCGAAAGAACAAGAAATGAAAGCTCAAGTTGAAGAAATGAAAGCTAAAGTTGTTGAAGCTGAATCTGAAGTACCTCTTGCAATGGCACAAGCATTAAGAGAAGGTAATTTAGGCGTTGGAGATTACTTTAATTTGAAAAACATCGAATCTGATACAGATATGAGAAATTCTATTAAAGATATGGGTAAAGGTCAAAACCATTCAACTGATAGAAATTAGGTGATCATATGGAAATCATACCTATATTAATATTTATCGGAGGTATTGTGTACTCACTGATTGAATCAAGCCAAAAGAATAAGCAAAAGAAAAATACAATGCCAACTTTTTCTGGTAAAGATGTGAAAGACCCTAAACCATCACCCCATAAAAAGAGTTCTAATACTCGTAATGAAACACATCAGAAAGGTCTTAATCAAGATAATGGTTCTAATCCTTCAGAAAAACGCGGTAATATTTTTCAAGAGATGTTAAAAGAAATTGAGAACGAAATCAATAAAGAACTCGATACAAAAGACACAGGTAAACCATTGCCTAATCAGAGTATTCCAAAGCATACAAAGCTCACTGAAAAGCAAATAAACGATTTATTACATGCATTAAAGAAGCAAAAATTCACGCAAATTGACTTGAAGACAAATGATCGCATTAAAAAACGTCAAAAAGAATTACATGATATTGCAAAATCATACGGGATATCATATGAACAGTTGATGAATGAAGTTGTTCCGAAAGTGTTGAATCGATTGCCTGTGGATGAAAATGGATCAAGACGTCCAACAAGAAATACAGCAGAGCGTCAGTCAACTCGAAAGATTGATGAGATTCAAAGGAAAACTCGAGATCAATATGAGATTGATCGGAATGAAACAGTTTACAATCGAGATAAAAAGCACAAAGGGACTCAAGAGAAAGATTTCATTAAGCAACATGATTTAACTGAAATACCGCAGCTACAATTTTCTCAACAAGAAGTCATTCAAGGGATGATTATGAGTGAAATTTTATCACCACCGAAGTCTAAGCAACGTATAAAAAGATAACGATTTAAAAGGCTAAGAAGTAAGAATATTAGAGAATTGCTCAATGGATTGAGTAGTTCTCTTTTTTATTTATATTTTTAATTGGATTGATGAATCATTATTATTTAATTTCTCTTGAACTTTTTAATTTTAAATAATACTCTAAATTGCAACATATATAATATTAGTGGTATCTTAATAGTGTAAAGTAAATAATGAAATTTAAGATTAGAGTTAAGATTCAAATTCAAATTAAAGTGAAGAAAAAATTAGGAAATAGTTAAGAAAAAGTCTAAACTAAATTGTTTAAAGGAGTCTTTGAATGCCAAATATTATAAGTATAGATAGTATGGAAGAAGCTCAACTACTCATTGGGAATGGTGATGAGCACATTTTAATGATTGAAGAAGCGTTTAATGTAGATATACATACACTTGGGTCTGAGATTACTGTAGCCGGTGAAGACGATGATATTGATCGTGCTGAGACCGTGTTAATTAATCTACTCAAAATTATCCAAAAAGGTATGTCTATTAGTAAGCAAGATGTTCAATCAGCTATCGAGATGATGAATAAAGGCACGATAGATTATTTAGCAGATCTATACAATGAAGATATCGCTAAAACCGTAGGTGGTAAAGGAATCAAAGCGAAGACAACGGGGCAGCGTAAATATATCGAAGCGATGAAAAAATGTGACCTCGTATTTGGAATTGGTCCAGCTGGGACTGGTAAGACATTTTTAGCGGTTGTGATGGCAGCGCAAGCCCTTCGAACAAATAAAGTGAAACGTATTGTTCTGACTAGACCTGCTGTTGAAGCAGGAGAGAACTTAGGATTCCTCCCGGGTGATTTAAAAGAAAAAGTAGACCCATATTTACGTCCTTTATACGATGGTTTGCATACGATATTTGGTGCTGAACATACACAACGGTTAATCGAGCGAGGAGCGATTGAAGTTGCGCCACTTGCATATATGAGAGGTCGTACATTAGATGATGCGTATGTTATTTTGGATGAATCTCAAAATACAACGGAAGCGCAAATGAAGATGTTCCTGACACGGCTTGGATTTAATTCGAAGATGATTGTGACCGGTGATGTCACTCAGATTGATTTACCGAAATCAGCGAAAAGTGGTCTCGTTGAAGCAACGCATCGGTTAAAGGATATTAAAGGCATTGAAATGATTGAATTAGATGAAAGTGATGTCGTACGTCACCCACTCGTATCGAAAATTATTAATGCATATAAAGGAGCGATATAAATGGGATTAATCGATATCATTGATGAAGAAGTAAAAGTATCACCTGATCATAAAACACTAATCGAAACGGTAATTCAAAAAGCGATGGAAGTCGAAGCAGTTGAAGATGCTGAAGTGTCAATCGTCATTGTGAATGAAGAGACGATACAACAAATCAACGCTGAATATCGTAACAAGAATCAAGTGACTGATGTCATTTCATTTGCGCTAAATGATGATGAAGATGAACCAGTGAGTGAAGAGATGGGGAATATGTTAGGCGATATTATTATTTGCTATGAAGTTGCCGAACAACAAGCGAATGATTACAATCACACGATAGAACGAGAATTAGGATTTTTGGCACTCCATGGATTCCTACATTTGCTAGGATATGATCATATGAATGAAGAAGATGAACATAAGATGAATCAAAAGCAAGAAGAAATATTGAATGAGTTAGAGTTATATCGAGATTAGTTTGTATAAAATGATCTTATTATTGATTAAATTATATTAATTAGTTCAAAAAATATTAGAACAGATTCACAAGGTGAATTCAATGAAGCAAATGATGAAACAAACAATTCAAAGATTTCAATACACGTTCCAAGGTTGTCGTTGGATGTTGAATAAAGACTCAAAGTTTTTACAGCACATCGTCATGGCGGTTGCTGTTGTCCTTTTAAATATTATTCTAGGGATTGATTCGATTCAATTTGCTTTGACGATGACTGCAGTATTTCTTGTAATCATTACTGAAGTGATGAATACAGCGATAGAATATGTTGTCGATCTTGTCACGGATGAATATCATGACCTTGCGATGAAGGCAAAAGATGTTGCGGCATTTGGTGTGTTGCTTGCTGCAATATATGCATTAATGATCGCAGCCATTGTTTATTTGCCTTATATGATGTAAGTTTATTTGTAATTTCATTACACAATGGTATATCCGTTATAACATTAGAAAAGAGTGGTTAAATGTATCGTTTAAATGATAATGATTTCAAAGAAGCCCCGTTAAATGAAGCGTGGTTTAAAGAAGCAAAGCGTGCGCGTGAAAAGGCTTATGTTCCTTATTCAGAGTTCAAAGTTGGATGTTGTTTAGTGACAGATCAGGGTCAATATATACATGGTGCAAATATAGAAAATGCAAGTTACCCAGCGTCAATTTGTGCTGAACGGAGTGCTTTAGTCGGTGCGTATAGTCAAGGTATTACAAATTTTGAAGCGTTAGTTATTGTGACAGATAATAAAGAACCGTCATCGCCGTGTGGCGTGTGTAGGCAAGTGATGAGTGAGTTATGTGACTTATCTACTTATGTTTATATGGCCAATTTAGATGGGGATTATATTGTTATGACAGTGGATGAATTATTGCCGTTAAGTTTTTCTAAAGGAGATTTAAAATAAATGAGTGAACATAAATCAGGTTTTATTAGTATTATTGGACGTCCGAATGTAGGGAAGTCTACATTTATGAATCAAATTTTAGGTCGTAAAGTTGCGATTATGAGCGACAAAGCTCAAACAACACGAAATAGAATTCAAGGGATTTTAACGAAAGATACACATCAATTAATCTTTATCGACACACCTGGTATTCATAAGCCTAAGCATGCGTTAGGTGATTACATGATGAGCATGGCGAAGAATACATTAGATGAAGTGGATGTCATTATGTTTATGGTGAATGTTAATGAGAAGCTGGGTAAAGGTGATGAATATATCATCAATATGCTCAAGTCGACGAAGACACCTGTATTTCTTGTGTTAAACAAGATTGATTTAATTCATCCAGATGAAATGCTATCTATTATAGAACAATATAGACAATTGTATGATTTCAAAGAAATAATTCCTATTTCAGCAATCAATGGCCAAAATATAGAGACGTTAGAAACTGAACTTGTAAAGTATATGGAAGAAGGACCACAATTTTTCCCACCAGATCAAGTGACGGATCATCCAGAGCAGTTCATTATGGCTGAAATGATTCGTGAGAAAATTTTACAGACGACAGAACAGGAAATTCCACATTCTGTTGGAGTTGTTATCGAGTCATTAGAACGCATTGATGAAGATCATGTCGATGTGAATGCGTTAATTTATGTAGAACGAGCGAGTCAAAAAGGAATTATTATCGGGAAAAATGGAGCCAAACTAAAAGAAATTGGTAAAAGAGCGAGAAAAGATATAGAACATCTTCTCGGGAGTAAAGTGTATTTGCAAACATGGGTGAAAGTGCAGGCGGATTGGCGAAATAAACCAAACTTTATGAGACAGATTGGTTATGTAGAGGATGAATAATTCAAATGCTCCAAAAAAAGTCGGGAATATTGCTTAGAAAAGTCAACTACGGAGAGACAAGCAATATTATTACGGTGTTGACTGAGGATAATCAGTTTGTACCGATGATGGTGAGAGGATTGAATAAGTCATCCAGTCCTTTTACTGTGTTGAAGCAAGGATATGTTAAAGCGGTATACATTTATTATCAATCTAAAGGGCTAGGTCAATTGAATGCGATTGATGTGGAACAGCGTTATTCGACGATAGAGCAGCATATTGAGAAGTATAGTTCCGCTCAGTTTATTAATGAAGTCATGTTAAGGTTACAACATGAAGAGGTTGATGGCATTGATTTGTTTAATCTATTGGTTAAATCGATGGAATTTATTGATCAATCAAATGGCAATGGATTGGACGTTGCTTCACTTGTATTATGTAAATTACAACAATTGTTCGGATTGAATTTTCAATTCAATCACTGCACTAAGTGTCATCGTATCAATGTGAAAGAAGTGAAGTTGTCAGCGTTTAGTTATGCGACACACGGCGTCATTTGTGAGCAATGTGTTCAAGCGATGAATGAGTCTAATGATCAAAGCGAATCTTATGCCTTTATTAATCCGAAAGCAATATATGCATTAGATCGGTTAAATACGGTGCCAATCCATCAGTTGAATTCATTGAACTTAAGTGATGAAATATCTCGGGATATGTTTATGTTGATGGAGATGTTATATCGAGATTATGCAGGTCATGTATTTAAGACGAGTCAATTTATAAGGCAATTGAATGAGATGGATATTTAGTTTTCATGAACATTAGATGGTATTTAATGATGATTGATATTCATTAAAAAGTTATTAATTATACAAGGTTATTAATCACAGATTGTTATTTGGTATTTATTAGTACAAAATAACAATCTATTTTTATTATTTTAAACTATTTCTTATAATATTAATTAAGCGAGTTTCAATAAATATATTAAGGCGGTGTATTAATGGATGTAATTGAAGTGATGGATGAATTAGAGCAACTAGGTAAAGAGCGGATAAAGAAAAGATATTTGAAAGAAGGAGATAAAGAACCACTGTATGGTGTTGCTACTGGTGATATGAAACCACTTAAGAAAATGATTAAAAAGAATCAGATGTTAGCTAATGAACTATACTCAACAGGAAATTATGATGCGATGTATTTTGCAGGTGTAATCGCAGATCCGAAAATTATGACACGTAATGAATTTGAACAATGGATCAATCATGCTTATTTTTATATGATTAGTGATTATGTTGTAGCGGTAACATTATCAGAATCACCATTAGTATATGACATTGCAGATGATTGGATTAATTCAGAGGATGAGTTGACTCAATCAGCCGGTTGGCACGCGTATTGTTGGTTAATAGGACATAAGAAAGATGATTTATTAGACATAGATCGTCTTAAATCATTACTTTATAAAGCTTCAGATAATATTCATGATCAATTATACCGTGTGCAAGTTGCAATGAGTTATTTTATAAGTTGTGTCGGTATTTCATGTGAACCTTTGCATGAATTAGCGGTTAGGATTGCTACTGAGTTAGGGGAAATTCATGTCACTAAATCATCTGGTGAAGAAGTGATACTGAATCCATTAGCTTCTATTGAAAAAGCAAAAGAGAAAAATCGCATTGGGTTTAAACGAAGATATGTTAGATGCTAAGTTTGAATTAATGAGGTGAGCACATTGAAAGTTAGATAAGTTATGCCTAAGGATGCACAAAAAAATTATATCGTATACAAAAATTATTGGATAACATACGAATCATTTATTATGGCTCTATACTATTTAGGTCTAGTGATTATCACCAGTCCTAAATAGTATAGAGCCCTTTTAAGTTGTTTAACCTTTTTTGTATTCCTAAAAATCTTTCTATAAGCATACAACATTCTACGTATCCAATTAACATTTAGTTGTTAAATCAAACCATTGAAATTATCATTCTCATAAATGATAAATAACTATTTCTATTTGATATAGAGACATTATAAAAACCCCGATGTTAAACTTTAAAATCCAGCATCGGGGTTTGTTAACATTTTACATTGTCAACATATTTTATGAATTAAATTCATTGCTTATCATTGCTGTTTTTACGGCGTTTACCGAATAACAAGATCGAACCTAGAGCTGCAAATAATTCACCGAATAATGGCGCGTTATTTGTGCTTTCTGTTTCAACTGTGTCAGGTAAAATTTCTTTCTTCTCTTTAGCTGCTTCAGAAGGTTTTTCTTACTTTTCAACTGCTGGCTGTTCCGCGCTTGGAGTTGGAGTAACAGATGGTGTAGTTGGTTCGGCTGGTGTTGGTTCTACTACTGGTTTGTAGAAGTCACTGTCAATTGTGTAGTTGTCCGCATTATCAATCGTAACTGTTGTTGACGCTGTCTGAATCCAATGCGTCGTCACCTACGTTGACAACCGTCGTTTCATAACCTACCGGTTCTGTGAAAATTACTGTATAATCGCCGTTTATTAGTCCAGTAAATTCATATTTACCATCGCTGTTCCTACTGTAAACTTTCTGATTGAATATTTGTTCTGAATATTAGGTAGAAAATCTAGTTTTTCACTAATTTTTTAAATACCACTCCCAATATATACTAATTACTAATCTATTAAATAACTTTATATAAAGTTATTTAATAGAAGTCAATTTGTTTTTTCAGTACAAACCATCAAATTCAAGAGAGAATTTTTGATAATTCTGATAAAATAAGAACTGGCTCAATCCTTCATAAAACTTAATATTCCTTCTCAAAAATATACCTAATAGTAAAAAAAGATCTATACAAATATTCAAAAAATAACCACATTAGCCTATACTGTTCAATACATATACAAATTAACTTGTTTCAATAAAAAAAAGCCGAGAAATCCAAGGGATTTCTCGGTCTTTTCTTCTGTTTTATAGAATTTAGTTGCGTTAACTGAGTAAAATAACAAATAAGAACAACACAAACTAAATGTTAAGCTAAAATAATATATTTTCGTTGTACTTGATATACTCTCTATTACACAATATACACTAAATGTTTTTATTAATATTCGATATTAGGCGCCTTATTAACATGAGCTTGATAACGTTTTAATCCCAAAAAGGCAACAGTAATAACTACTAAAATTGTTAATATCTTATTCATTACAAACCTCCTATATCTCAACTTACGCTATAAATTATTTACTGCTCGTATAATAATTTAATTCTAAGTCTTTTGATGTTTGTTGACGTGTTTTTCTCATCAGTTCGATATCCTCAATTAATGATTTGCCATAAGATGGAATCATTTTTTTAATGATTGGCATCCATTGCTCTTCATATTCTGGGAAATTCTTTTCAATTACTTCTAACGCTACAGATACTGAAGTTGAAGCCCCAGGAGATTCACCTAATAAAGCGATAACTGAATGATCTTCAGAGTTAACTACTTCTGTACCGAATTGAATAAATCCTTTTCCGTATTCTGGAGTATCCTTAATGACTTGAACACGTTTACCAGCAGTGTATAATTGCCAATCTTCATCACGAGCTTCTGGATAGAATGTACGTAAATGATTCATACAACCTTCTTTAGTCATTAAAATTTGGTCAAATGAATATTTGATTAATGGTAAGTTCTTAGCTGCTGAAGCTAATAATGTCATAATATTGTAAGGCTTAACTGATTTGAACAAATCTAAATTAGAACCATTTTTCAAGAACTTAGGTCCTATGCTGGCAAACGGTCCGAACAATAATGTACGTTCTCCGTCAATGTAACGCGTATCCAAGTGCGGTACCGTCATAGGAGGTGTACCTGGTGGTTCTTTACCGTATACTTTAGCATCATGTTTTTCAATTACAGATGGGTTTGTACAAGTTAAAAATTGTCCTGTAATAGGGAAACCACCTAAATTTTTACTTTCAGGAATGCCTGTCTTTTGTAATAGTGGAATTGCGCCACCGCCTGCACCGATAAATACGTAATCTGCAAGCTCTGTTTGAACATCTGCGCTGTTACGTTGACGTACTTTAACTTCCCACTTGCCATCTTTACGATGATTAAAGTCAATGACTTCATGATTGTATTGAACATTTGCATTTGGATGTTCCTCAATACTCTTAGCCATTTTACGAGTAAGTTCTCCAAAATTGACATCTGTACCTTCATCAATTTTACTTGCCGCCATAATGTCGCTAGCACTATGCCCTTGCATCATTAATGGAATCCATTTTCTCATTTCTTCAATATCTTCGGTATATTCAATGTTATCAAACATTGGGGCATCTTTCATAGCATGATAACGGTCTTTTAAGAATTGAACGTTATTTTTTCCTCGCACGAAACTGATGTGAGGTAATGGTTTAATAAACTCTTTTGGATTAGAGATATTGTTACTCTTTACTAAATAGCTCCAGAATTGTTTTGAGATTTCAAATTGCTCATTAATCTCTTTTGCTTTCTCAATATCAATCGAACCATCAGGTTGTCTCACAGTATAATTTAATTCACATAAAGCTGCGTGACCTGTTCCTGCATTATGACGCTCATTTGAGCTTTCAATACCAGGTCGGTCTAAGCGCTCATAAAGTTTTATTTTCCAATTTGGTTCTAATTCTTTAAGCATAGAACTAAAAGTGGTACTTAAAACACCAGCGCCAATAACAACAACTGTTTTTGACTCTTTATTATTCATAATTGACTCCCTTTCTTATTTTGAATACAGAAAACATTATAATACAAAAATCAAATTAATGAAAATACTAAGTTTCAATATAAATCATTCTTTTATGGAATATAAGCCTAGATTTATCATTGTCTAATAGTACCTTAAGTTATAAAAATGCTAAGAATAAATGGCCAAATACACACAAATATAAGGAGACCTATACTAAAACGCATGGTCATTTTCATCAATTGTGATTTCATTCCCTACTTCATTAACTGCTGCGGTAGCAATAGCAATAGATTGTGGCGATACAATTTTAGCAGTTACACCACCAGCAACATTAGCAGCAACCAATAAAGAACCTTTAAGATCAATTTGAGTCGCAACGGATGCTTGGATAGGTGCAAAGAGAACATTATTATTCACAACAGAGCCTGTCATAAATACACTAATCCACCCTAATATCGGAGATAACAATGGGAAAATAGAACCTGACTTCGAAATACCTTGTCCCATTGCACTACTTAAACCACCGTAAGTTGTCACCTTAGATACTGCTAAAATAAAGCAAATTGTTATAAATAACTCATTAATCTATTTTGCTGTAGGATATTATACCTTTCATTATTTTGTTAATAAAGCTATTGATAAGGGGATTTTAGGTAGCTATTAGTCTCAAGTATCAAAATTTATTCATTGGAAATTGTTATAAAGGTTAAACATGTACTGAGTTATTGATTAGAACTTAGATAATAGGAGATTTTTTATGAAAATTTTAAGAGAAATAACGTATGATGATAAAGAAGAGTATATTGAATATATGAACCATTGGGATGATTCTGAAAATATTGTACCATCATCCACTGATTTTAAAAAGTACGACAATTTTGAAGATATTATAAAAAAGTTAGAACTTAGAAAATTTGATCAGGAATGGTTACCTAATACAACATTAAACATATTAAAGATTTACAAAAGTATATAATTGATTAGGAAAAATTTAATACGTTATGGATTAAACGTTGTTCAGATTGGATGAATAATATTGACAACTTATAAAAAAACCATTGCCTATATAAAATATAGGCAATGGTTTAAAATATTTATTGATTAATCTTCTCACGTAAAAAGTCATTCAATTCGCTAATTGGCATACGTGTTTGTTCCATTGTATCACGGTCACGTACAGTGACTTGTTGGTCTTCTAATGAATCGAAGTCAAATGTAATACAGAATGGTGTTCCGATTTCATCTTGTCTTCTATAACGTTTACCAATCGACTGAGATTCATCAAATTCTACGTTAAATTCACTTGATAATTGCTCATATACTTTAATCGCATCATCACTTAACTTTTTAGATAAAGGTAAGATGGCTGCTTTGTAAGGTGCTAATTTTGGATGGAAGCGTAACACTGTTCTTGTCGTGTCATCTTCTAACGTTTCTTCATCATATGCATCACATAAGAATGCAAGTGTTACACGGTCAGCACCGAGTGATGGTTCGATTGTGTATGGGATATATTTTTCATTATTTGCTTGGTCATGGTACATGAAGTCGTCATTTGAATGATCCATATGCTTCTTCAAGTCATAATCAGTACGACTCGCGATGCCCCATAATTCACCCCAACCAAATGGGAATTTATATTCGATATCCGTTGTAGCATTAGAGTAGTGTGATAATTCATCTGCATCATGGTCTCTTAATCGTATGTTATCATCTGATAGGTTCAAATCCTTCAACCAATTGTGTGCAAATTCTTTCCAATACACTTGCCAATCAACTTCTGTTCCTGGTTTGCAAAAGAATTCAAGTTCCATTTGTTCGAATTCACGTGTTCTGAAAATAAAGTTACCAGGTGTGATTTCGTTACGGAATGACTTACCAATTTGCCCGATACCAAATGGTACTTTTTTACGCATTGTACGTTGAACATTTTTAAAGTTGACGAATATACCTTGTGCTGTTTCAGGACGTAAGAAGATTTCATTCGTAGATGATTCTGTAACACCTTGGAACGTCTTGAACATTAAGTTGAATTGTCTTACTTCAGTCCAATTGCTCGTATTACTTTGAGGACATACAATCCCTTTTTCATGGATAAATTTTTCCATTTCATCGAAGCTCATACCATCTGCGATAAAGTTTTCATCACCTTCAACGTTTTGCATATAATCTTCAATCAATTTATCTGCGCGGTAACGAACTTTAGAGTCTTTATTATCGATCATAGGATCATTGAAATTACCTAAATGACCACTAGCTTCCCACGTTTTCGTATTCATTAAGATGGCCGCATCTAATCCAACATTGTATGGAGATTGTTGAATAAATGACTTCCACCATTGTTGTTTAATGTTGTTTTTCAATTCAACCCCCAGTGGACCATAGTCCCATGTATTTGATAAACCACCATAAATTTCACTACCTGGGAAGACGAATCCTCTTGTTTTCGCTAAGTTTACGATTGATTCCATTTTGTTAGACATTTGATTAGCTCCTTTTGTGTTTGTATTTTTGAATTAATAATAAAGATTAAAGAATAAAAATTAAAGATTAAGGATTAAAGATAAAAATGAATTCATTCATTTTATAACTTTAGTACAGTATAATAAAGTTGAAATAAATATAAGAATTATAAAAATTATAAAAGTTGAAATAAATAAAGTCCCAAGACAATGATATTTACATTGTCTTGGGACGAGTGATATAATTTATATTTACCCGCGGTTCCACCCAATTTAGTGTATCCACTCACTTTTAAATATTTAATCTGACCAAAGTTATTGTGTTAAGCTCTCACTATCCTTAACTCGCTTAAATTTATCTTAAGTAAAATATATTGAAGATTGATTGAATTGTCAAGAGAAGTACATTGTTGGTTATGATATATCCATTATGAGCGTATTATATTCTAATTTTTATTAAGGTATTATATTTAATATTTATTGTTTAACATCATTTACTATATAGATAGATATATGTATATGGAGTAAAAAGTAGTAAGTCACTTTAAATACATAATTTACTTAATGGAGGTTCATTATGATTGAAATCATGGTCTTATCAGATTCAGTTGGCGAAACGGCTGAATCCGTCATTGATGCGTGTACTGCACAATTTAATATTGATGAAGAGTCTTTAACATTGACGCGAATTCCATACATTAAATCCACCGACCAATTAAATGTACTATATGATATTGAAGATGTGCAAAATACAATTATTGTGTATACGTTTGTTGTGCCGGAGATTAAATCACACGTTGTAAGGATTGCGGATGAATTAGGGATTGTTGCGATTGATTTAATGAATCCATTATTGGATGTTCTATCGACGAAACTTGGTCAATCTCCGAAGAAAAAACCTGGTTTAGTGCATCGACTGGATGAAGAGTATTTCAAAAAAATTGATGCGATTGAATTCGCTGTCAAATATGATGATGGTCGAGATGTGACGGGACTCGATAAGGCGGATATCGTATTGATTGGTATTTCAAGAACGAGTAAAACACCATTAAGTCAATATTTAGCACACAAAAGTTATAAAGTAATGAACGTACCGCTTGTGCCAGAAGTGGATCCTCCTGAAGAACTATTTAATATAGATCCTAATAAATGTATCGCATTGAAGATAGATTCTGTTAAATTAAATGAAATTAGGAAAGAACGATTAAAACAGCTTGGTCTTGATGACCATGTATCCTATGCACGGAGTGAAAGAATTGAAGAAGAACTTGAACATTTTCACTGTGTTGTGGAACGTCTTCAATGTGAAGTGATTGATGTAAGTCATAGAGCGATTGAAGAGACTGCAAATTTAATTATTAAAATAATTCGTAAGAAGCGTGGTGCGCATGAGAATACCAGAGGATAGAATAGAAGAAATCAAAAGTAAAGTGAATATCGTTGACGTCGTGAGTCAATATGTAAAACTTGAAAAAAGAGGGAATAATTATGTAGGGTTGTGCCCATTTCATGACGAAAAAACACCATCATTTTCGGTTAATGAGCAGAAACAACTTTGTCATTGTTTTGGGTGTAAAAATGGGGGAAGCATCTTTAGTTTTATTCAAAAAATTGAAGGTATTGACTTTCCTGAAGCCGTCATGAAAATTGCGAAAGAATATAACATTGAGTTACCTGACAATATTACCTCGAATACACCTGACATATCGACTGAAGAAATTCAGATGATTAAACTCCATGAAGTGGTCAGAGATCATTTACACTTTATTTTAATGAATACGAAAGAAGCTGAACCTGCTCTTGAATATTTATATTCACGCGGTTTTACTGATGAAATGTTGTCGGAATTAAAGATCGGTGTAACCATTAATCATCCGTCTTATGTGACGACATTTATTAAAGAGGAGACTGACTTTGAACAAGAGTTGGCATATCTTGCTGGTGTCATTAGTAAAAACGAAGAGACGAATCAATACTATGATTATTTCAGAAATCGAATCATATTTCCGTTGAATAATCATAAAGGCCAACCAGTTGGTTTCTCAGGGAGGACATACTCTAATGAAGAACCTAAGTACTTAAACAGTAAAGAAACACCACTGTTTCAAAAACGCAAAATGCTTTATAATTTACATGGCGCACGAAAAGCAATACGTGATCAAGATGAAGTGATTGTGGCAGAAGGCTTTATGGATGTCATTAAAATTAATAAAGCAACTCAAAATGTTGTTGCCACAATGGGAACTGCATTAACAAAAGACCATATTAATGCATTAAAGCGATTAACGAATCATATTACATTGTTATATGATGGAGACCGTGCAGGAATTGAAGCATCTTATAAAAGTTCCGAGCTCATCATGAGTGAACAATTAAATCCATATATTATTCGATTGAAAGATGGATTAGACCCAGATGAATTTATTGAATCTAAAGGTGTAGAGGCATTTAATTCATTTATTAAGCATCATAAAACACATTATCTTATTCAAAAAGTGAATGATTATGAACAGGAAATTCATGATAATGATGTTCAGTTCGAGAGAATTTACAATGAAATCACAAGTGAAATTCCGATGATTAAAAGTAGTGTATTACGGGAAAAAGTAATAAAACATGTATCCTCTGTATTTCAGATTGATGTTCAGACCATTACGCAATCATTACCTGTGTTTCACCAATCTAATAATGAACAAGAATATTATAATGTCCCTGTAGAGCAATCTGTAGAACATGAGTTAAATCGTTATTTAAAACAGAATCCTTATGCTAGAAGTGAATTGATGTTATTGAAATATTTGACGAATCATTTAAATATATTTGAGCAGGTGAGAGAACACATTGATGAGGACCACTTTAAAGAATATGCGACAAAAGATATCTATAATGATTTGAATCGTCAATATGACAATCATAAGCAGTTTGATTTATCTGAAACGTTAACTCAACTACAACATATCGATGACAATTATTCACAAGAACGAAAATCATTAACCAAGTCAGATGTATTGCTATTGATGGATCAAATGAATATTCCTGATGAGCCATCATTACAAGAAGTTGAAGAATATATTGATAACATTGTTTATAAACGTATTCTTGAAGAGAAATATAAATCACTTCAATTAAAGTTGAGTCACCTGGATAATTCTGAAATTGAATTAGTGAGTGAATATGTTCAAAAGATGATTGATATTCAGAAACAGTTAAAAGAGTAAAAGAAGACAAATGAACTAGTAATATAAATAATTCATGTTTGATGTATATATTCATGTGAGATTCTAGTATACTAACAATGAGTAGCATTTGTGCGAGAGGAGATATTTATGACTAAAAAAGACGAGCTAGTAACAATTAAAGCCCAAACGATTGATCCGACATTGACTGTTGAACAAGTAAGACAACAGTTAATTGAACAAGGGAAGAAAAATGGTCAATTAAGCCATGAGGAAATTGCTGATAAATTATCCAATTTCCAAATGGACGCTGATCAAATGGATGAGTTTTTTGATGAAATTAATGCGCAAGAAATTCAACTCATTAACGAGAAAGATTCTAACGATTCAGATGATAAATTAGACTTAAATGATTTAAGTGCACCACCTGGTGTGAAGATTAATGACCCGGTGAGAATGTATTTAAAAGAAATTGGGCGAGTCGATTTATTAACTGCGCAAGAAGAAATTGAACTTGCGAAACGAATCGAACAAGGAGATAAGATGGCTAAAGACCGTCTTGCTGAAGCCAACTTAAGATTAGTTGTAAGTATTGCTAAGCGTTATGTAGGCCGTGGTATGCTATTCCTAGATTTAATACAAGAAGGGAACATGGGTCTAATTAAAGCGGTAGAAAAGTTTGATTTCAATAAAGGATTCAAGTTTTCAACGTATGCGACTTGGTGGATTCGTCAAGCAATTACTCGTGCAATTGCAGACCAAGCGAGAACAATTCGTATCCCAGTTCATATGGTGGAGACGATCAATAAATTGATTCGTGTTCAACGCCAATTGTTGCAAGACTTAGGTCGTGAACCTTTACCAGAAGAAATTGGTGAAGAAATGGATATCCCAGCTGATAAAGTGCGTGAGATTTTAAAGATTGCCCAAGAACCGGTCTCTTTAGAAACGCCAATTGGTGAAGAAGATGATTCGCATTTAGGAGACTTTATTGAAGACCAAGAGGCTCAATCACCAGCTGAACACGCAGCATATGAGTTGTTAAAAGAACAGCTAGAAGACGTGTTGGATACATTAACCGATAGAGAAGAGAACGTTTTAAGATTAAGATTTGGTTTAGACGATGGGCGTACAAGAACTTTAGAAGAAGTTGGGAAAGTTTTTGGTGTGACACGTGAACGTATTCGACAAATTGAAGCAAAAGCGTTAAGAAAGTTACGCCACCCAAGCAGAAGTAAAAAGTTAAAAGATTTTATGGATTAATATATTTTGATTAAATAGTTTGAATAAATGCTTTGAAAATTAAACAAAGTAGTATAAAATAGTATTTGCATATGTGTAAAATAAAAGGGAGGAACTTATTATGAATCGTAATCCTATTATTCCATTCTTACTCATCATGTTATTAGGCGTAGGCTTAATTTTCTTCATGTCTTCAATTGGAGCAAACCAACCTGAAGGTGGAGAAGGTGAAGAAGCTGGACAAGAGCAAGCTGAAGGTGGCGGTGGAGAGTTCGACGCTGCTTCATTTGCTAAAGATAACTGTGCATCATGTCACGGTCAAGATTTATCAGGTGGTATGGGACCTGCATTAGCGGGGAACTCTAAAGATGATGCTGAACTTAAAAAAATCATCCGTGAAGGTAAAGGAAGCATGCCTTCATTTGATGAAAGTAAGATCGCTGATAAAGATCTAGATGCATTAATTAAACACTTTAAAGAAATGTAATACAGTTTAAATAATCATAAAAGAACTTCGGTATTGAATTGAATCACAAGCGTTTTAATTTTTGTGATGCCTTCATATCGAAGTTCTTTTTTTGTTTTATATATTAATTTGAATTTTAAAGTAACATATTTAAATAATGTATGTACAATTGGTATAATAGACTAATAGTAGAATAAAAGATATGACCAAGAATATTATTAATTAAAATAAAACGATAATAAATAAATTTAAAATAATTAATAGTAATTAAAAATAATTAAAATGATTAAAAATAAATAAGAAGGACATATTAATTTATATGAATTATTGCTATTCAATAATCTGATTGAAAGAGTAAATGATATATATTAATTTAGTATAAAAATGGAGTTTAACTATGAATATTCAACAACGATTACAACGAGTATTAGATTATATAAATGGTAACACAAGGATTGCAGATATAGGCAGTGATCATGCGAAGCTTTTGATTAAAGCACATGAATTAGGAAAGCTTGAGTTTGGTATTGCAGGAGAAGTGGTGAATGGTCCTTTCAATGCTTCAGTTGAAGCAATCCAAAGTGCAGGGTTAAGTCATAAAGTCGATGTTAGACTGGGTGATGGGTTAATGGTTGTGAATCCATCGGATGAAATTGATACGGTCACGATATGTGGAATGGGACAAGAACTAATTGCTCATATTTTGCATAAGCAACTTGATCGTTTAAACTCCATCCAACATGTTATATGTCAGAGTAACACATTTTCATATTTGATTCGTGATGAATTAGTCGCTCAAAACTTTGAAATTATGGATGAATTGATCATGCGTGAAAATGGACATACGTATGAAATTATTTATGCAAAACGTAATCATGAGGAAGTTCCAAAATTAAGTGAGAAAGAAAGACAATTTGGGCCTGTTCTGTTAAAAGAAAAGGGTGAAATGTTTAATTTAAGATATCAAAATGAAATTCAACATTTAGAACGAATTGTTCATCAAATTGATGAGTCAAAACATCGTGACAAGGTGGTTGCTTTGACAGAAAGAATAAATATGATTAAAGAGGTGATTGATGATGAAAATCAATAAATTGTTAACTGTATTAAATGATATTGCTCCATTTGAAACGGCTGAGTCTTGGGATAATGTTGGTTTAATTGTAGGTGATTCTAATGAAGAAGTTAAAGGGATTACTGTGACGCTTGATGTGACATTAGAAGTCATTGATGAAGTTGTCGAGCAAGGTCATAATACTATCATAGCCCATCATCCGATCTTGTTTTCAAAGCGACAAAATATTACCAATGACTATGAATCTCAAATAATTAAAAAATTAATTAAACATGACATTCAATTGATAGCACTTCATACAAACTTAGATAAGTTTAATCAAGGTGTCAGTCATATGATGATGAAGCAATTAAATATTGATTCAACAGAAGTATTGTCTAAAGAGACAAAAGATTATTATAAGCTAAGAATATTTGTACCGAATGAATCTGTTCGCGATGTCGAATCAAAACTTTCATCTTATGGTATTGGATCACAAGGTAATTATGATGAGTGCTTTTACAAGTTGCAAGGTGAAGGGCAGTTTAGACCAACGGCTGAAGCGAATCCTCATATTGGGAAGGCTGGGGAATTAACGACTGTTAATGAAGTCGTGATTGAAACAATGGTAAATGATATTCCTAAAGAGAAAATTGAAGCGATAGTGCATGAGATACACCCTTACGAGGAACCTGTCTTTGATCTTTACAGATTAAATAAGCAAGAAGATTATGGAATCGGTATAATTCATGAATTTGAAAATGGAAAAGGTATTGAAGAATTTGTTCAAGATGTGAAGATTGCCTTTAATCTTCCATTCATTGATGTTGTTGCATCATCTAATAGTGTAAAGAAAATTGCTTTAATCGGTGGAAGTGGTTCACCATATTTTGATGTGTGTAGACAGAACGGAGTCGATACGTTATTGACAGGAGATATAAAGTATCATGAGGCACAATATGCTGAGCAAATTGGTTTAAATGTATTAGATATTAAACATTACAGTGAATCATTTTTTAAAGGATATTTCAAAACTTATTTAGAAGAACAATTAACTCGATTAGATAAATACGATCAATCCAATCATTTTATAGAAATTAAAGAAAGTTTAATTAATACAAATCCTTTTAAAGTACTATAAGTTAAAATATTTTAACTTATATAAAATAGATAAAAACTTGTTTAGTGATAGTGAAGTGCACCCTTAAAGTTGAACCTTAAAATTCAACTTTAAGGGTGTTTATTTTGAATAAAAAGCATGATCTTGATGGTTCTGTTGCAAAGTTGAATTTATAGTATAATTTTAACAAAAAGGAGCATGCTATATGAACTATTTCAGATAGAAATAATTTAACAAGGACGTCATCACTGTAGGCGTCGGCTACTATTTAAGATACGCGCTGAGTTATCGCGATATATCTGAAACACTAATAAAACGTGGTGTAAATGTTCATCGTTCAACGATCTACCGTTGGGTTCAAGAATATGCTCCAATTTTATATCAAATTTGGAAGAAAAAGCATAAAAAGTCTATTATAAATGGCGTATTGATGAGGCGTACATTAGATATTTGGTTGCGTAAGCAACGAGATCATCATTCAGCGTATGCGTTTATCAAACGGCTCATTAAACAATTTGGCAAACCTCAAAAGGTGATTACAGATCAGGCATCTTCAACGAAGGTAGCAATGGCTAAAGTAATTAAAGCGTTTAAACTGAATCTCGACTATCATTGTACATCGAAATACCTGAATAACCTCATTGAGCAAGATCACCGTCATATTAAAGTAAGAAAGACAAGATATCAAAGTATCAATACGGCCAAGAATACTTTAAAAGGTATTGAATGTATTTATGCTCTATATAAAAAGAACCGCAGATCTCTTCAGATCTACAGATTTTCGCCATGCCATGAAATCAGTTATATGTTAGCCAGTTAAACGAACACTGACAGGATAAAATGGTGATCAGCTATACTTTTTCTAACTTTGCAACAGAACCAAAGCATGTCTAGAAAAGGTAATTGTCTTGATAATTCTCCGATGGAGAATTTCTTTGGTATTTTAAAATAAGAAATGTTTTATGGAGAAACATTTGATTCTTATGATGAATTAGAAGAGGATATTATTGTTTATATGGAGTATTATAATTTAGTCAGAAAGAAGTGAAAATAAAAAAGCAAGACTCCTGTAGAATACAGAAATCTTACTTTTATGAAAGTAACTTAATAAAAAGTTCAACTTTTTTGGGTTCATTAGATAGAGTTAAACGGGTTTTTGATAATATTCTTATTTAAATTATACTTTCTTAAAACTATTTATATTTTCAAAATTATTTTATATATAATATGATTCGGTTAAATTCAGTTTAAGTCAATAACCTCAAACCTCACCATACCTAATCCATGATCTTAACAGGCTTAGGATTTTTAATTTTAGGTAGTATTTTATTCATCGGAACTTGGCTAGGTCCAATGGGTTGTTTGTTCTCTTCATCATACTTCTTAATATAATCGATCACTTCCTTAACGATCGGTGTTGGTGTTGAGGCTCCGGCTGTAATGGCAACTGATTCAATGCCTTCAAACCAAGTTGTATCAAGTTCGCTAATGTCTGCAATTCGATATGCATTCGTATGTGCAATTTCTTTAGACACTTGTGCTAGACGGTTAGAGTTATTACTCTTAGGGTCACCAACGACGATTAATAATTCGGCTTGTTGTGCTTGTTCTGCAACTGCTTCTTGTCGTACCTGCGTTGCTAGGCATATTTCTTTATGCACTTCAATATGAGGATAACGCTCTTTCAATCGATCCATTAAGTGAGATACATCCCATTGACTCATTGTTGTTTGATTCGTAACGATAAGTTTTTCATTCACTAATTCTTTTGGTAATTGTTCGACATCTTCAAGATTCTCTACTAAATGGACGATATCCGGTGCGACACCTACGGCGCCTTCTGGTTCTGGGTGTCCTTTTTTACCAATGTAAATAACATGATAGCCTTTTGCTTTTTTATTACGAATCAGTTCGTGTGTGACTTCAACATCTGGACATGTTGCATCGATGCAAGTTAGTCCTTTTTCTTTAGCACGTTTTTTCACCTCTGGTGAAACACCATGTGCTGTGAAAATAACAGTGCCTTCCTCAATTTGTTCTAAGATTTCTAATCTATTTGGACCGTCTAATGTATAAATACCATCTTCTTCGAACGCATCCGTAACATGCTTATTATGCACAATCATTCCAAGTATATAAATTGGTCTTGGAAGTGATTTGTCGAGTGATGCATTACGAGCAATCACCATTGCATCGACCACGCCATAACAATATCCACGGGGAGTTATTTTTATAATATCCATATAATCCTCCTACAAATCATTTGTGGTATAATTATATATCATTCTAACAATGAACACAAAAATGTGTAATGCTTATGTTCTATTCTCTATGATTAAGATTAATATAAGATGACTGAATAGAAATCGATTGAATTGTGATTGATTGATTATACTAGATGTATTAAAATATAATGATTACGATTTATAAATACTATCATTCACGTTATAATAAAAGTATTATAATAGTGTTTAATTGTATTAACTCAATGGATTTACGAATTGTATTTAATAATCGCTATTTTTACCTCATGGGTTGTCAATGATCTTTTTGACATTTGTGAGTTTAAACTGATTGTAAAAATATCGTTGAACCAACAGTTTAATACCTGATTTAACGGAATGTTCAACAGAGTAAAAAATTAAGCGAATCGGATTATGTATTTTAAATGATAGATAGAATGAAAAATAAAAGAGGTGAATATTATGACAAACGAAAAACATTCATTTGAGCACTTAGGGCTTAATGAATCATTACTTAATGCCATTACAGATTTAAACTTCAAAAAGCCAACAGAAATTCAACAACGTGTCATTCCAAAAGTATTAGCAAATAAAAATTTAGTTGCTCAATCTCAAACAGGGACAGGTAAATCTCATAGTTATCTATTACCGATTATCGAAAAAGTTGACGCTCTTTCTACAGATGTCGAAGCAATTATTTTAACGCCTACACGTGAACTTGCTCGACAAGTTTTTGATATGACGAATCACTTAATCCGATTTGATAAAGACGTAACAGCAGGTATTTACATCGGCGGTACAGACTTCTTTAAAGATGCGAATAAAAAAATTCCGAATATTGTTATTGGTACGCCTACAAGAATTAAAGAGTTAAATCGTGAAGGTAAGTTAAATATAAATGTTGCCAATACAATCGTACTGGATGAAGCAGATTTAATGATTGATCTCGGATTTATGGAAGATGTTGACCAACTTGTTAGTCACGTTAAAAAAGATGCGCAATTATTAGTATTCAGTGCGACAATTCCAAAGGGTTTACATCCATTTTTGAATAAATATATTTCTAATCCAGAATTTGTGGAGATTGAGCCTCAGTCAAAAACGAGTAAAAACATCGAACATTTGTTAATTCCAACACGATCGATGTCAAAAGAAGATAAGTTGATTGAAATTACAAAGACAATTAATCCATATTTAGCAATTTTATTTGCTAATTCTCGTGAAGCATGTGATGAATATTATCAATATTTATTAAATGCTGGAGTGAATGTAGGAATTATCCACGGTGGTTTAAGCCCAAGAGAGCGTAAGCAACAGATTACAAAAATTAAAAACTTAGACTATGTCTATGTCGTAGCGAGTGATTTGGCAAGTCGAGGATTAGACTTTGACGGTGTGTCACATGTCATAAACATTGATATACCGAATGATTTAGAGTTTTTCGTTCATCGCGTGGGAAGAACTGGACGCGGGGATTATAAGGGTGTTGCCATTACGATGTATACACCAGATGATGAACGCGCGATTGATTTAATCGAAGAGCGAGGGATTAAATTTAATCACGTTGACATTATGAAAGGTGAAATCAAGCCAATCAAACCGAGAACTGAGCGTAAAAACCGTGCAAAGAATCAAATGACTATTGATAAAAACTTAAAACATAAAGTCAAATCATCGAAAAAAGTTAAACCAGGATATAAAAAGAAATTCAAACGTAAACTGGATGATTTGAAGAAGCAAGAAATGAAACGATATGGAAAAGTTCAAAAGAGAAAGAAATAATATCGTTATATTTGTAATTAATAGGAAAAGTAAAGCTGAATAATTCATTAAATCACATAATAAAAGGAGATCAATCAATGCTATTAGGATCACATGTTTCAATGAGTGGTAAGAAAATGTTATTACAATCAAGTGTTGATGCGGCAAGTTATGGTGCGACAACAATGATGATTTATACAGGAGCTCCACAAAATACGCGACGTAAACCGATCGAGGAATTGAATATTGAAGCGGGTCAAGAACATATGAAAGCGAATAATATTTCAAATTTAGTCGTTCACGCACCGTACATTATCAATATCGCGAATACAACAAAGCCGGCAACATTCGAACTTGGTGTAGAGTTTTTACAAAACGAAATCATCCGCACTGAAGCTCTTGGTGCTAAACAAATTGTATTGCATCCAGGAGCACATGTTGGTGCAGGAAGTGACGCTGGGATTCAAAAGATTATAGAAGGATTAAATGAAGTTCTAACAAATGATCATGACGTTCAGATTGCTCTAGAAACGATGGCTGGAAAAGGCAGTGAATGTGGTCGAACATTTGAGGAACTCGCTCAAATTATCGATGGCGTAACACATAACGAACGATTGTCTGTATGTTTTGATACATGTCATACACACGATGCAGGGTATGATATTGTTAATGATTTTGATGGTGTTTTAGAAGAATTTGATCGAATTATTGGAGTAGAACGTATTAAAGTTGTACATGTGAATGATTCAAAAAATGTTTGTGGCGCGCAAAAAGACAGACATGAAAATATTGGGTTTGGAGAAATTGGCTTTGATGCGTTGAATTATATAGTCCATCATGATCAGTTTAAAGATATTCCAAAAATACTTGAGACACCATTTGTTGGTGTTGATAAGAAAAGTAAAAAGCCACCATATAAATTAGAAATTGAAATGTTACGTGCAGGACAATTTAACCCAGAATTGCAAAATACTTTATTATCTGAATAGGTGATATGATGGTGAATGACAACAAAAAATATCAAAAACCTATTTTTGAAATGAATGACGTCAGTTATCAATATGAAAATAAAAAAGCACTAGAGCATATTAACTTAAAAATTTTTCAAGGTGAATTTATGGCCATTGTTGGTCCTAACGGTTCTGGAAAATCAACATTATTGAAATTAATTTTAGGACTTCTTGAAGTGCAACATGGTGAAATTTTAATCGATGGTAAGAAAGTCAATCACTTTAAACATTGGGAAAAAATTGGTTACGTATCTCAGAAGTCTAATGCATTCAATCATGGATTTCCAGCGACTGTTGAAGAAGTCGTTTTAAGTGGTTTGACTAAAAGTAAAAAAATTTATCAGAGATTTAATAAAAAGGATAAACAACTTGTTAAAGATATATTAAAAGAAGTGAATTTAGAAGGCTTCGAAGATCGCAATATTAACGAACTTTCAGGAGGTCAGCAACAACGTGTATTCATCGCAAGGACACTTGTTGCTGACCCTAAAGTATTAGTCCTTGATGAACCGACGGTAGGGATAGATGCTTCTCAAATTGCTCATTTCTATGATATTTTGAATCGTTTAAAACGAAGTCAATTAACGATACTATTAGTTAGTCATGATATTGGAATTGTGGCAGAACAAGCTGATAAAGTGGCTTGTATTAACAAACATCTTCATTTCCATGGGACAAATGATGAATTCAAACAGCTTAATGAAGTTGACTTGAGTAAGATTTATGGTCATCCAGTCAAATTTGTCGATCATGACCATGAAAGGGAGTGTTGCAAATGATTGAAGCAGCCTTTGAATATTCCTTTATCCGTTATGCCTTAATATCAGGATTAATCGTCGGTTTTATTGCACCGTTGATTGGAACATTTATCGTCGTACGTCGCCTATCATTAATTGCTGATGCATTAAGTCATATATCTCTTGGTGGTATTGCATTTGGTATGTATTTAACTTCAATAACATCGATATCTATTTTAACTCCAATCAATATGGGGATTGTATTTTGTGTTATTGGAGCACTACTCATTGAGAAATTAAGAACATTGTATAAAGCATTTGAAGATTTAGCGATACCAATTATTATGTCATTAGGGATTGGCTTAAGTGTTGTATTTATCTCATTAGCTGATGGCTTTAACCAAGACTTATTTGGCTATTTATTTGGTTCAATCAGTGCGGTGACATGGTCTGATATGATATTTATTATCATCGTTTTATTGATTGTGATTATATTCATAACTTTATTTTTTAAGGAGCTATTCTTGTTAAGTTTTGATCATGAATATAGTAGAGTGGTCAATATCCCTCAATGGATACACACATTGTTTATGCTTGTCGTTGCTATTGTTATAGTAGCGAGCATGAGAATTGTTGGGACATTACTTGTGTCAGCCCTTATTACGATACCAGTCGCGATAGGGTTAAGAGTAACGAAAGGATTTAAGCAATTAATGATTGTCAGTATAATTGTGGGTGAAATAGGAGTTATGATTGGAATGTTCACGGCATTTTATCTCGATATTTCTCCAGGAGGTACAATTGTATTAACACTTATATTAATGCTTCTATTTACATTCCTATGGAATATGATTCAGAAACGAGGTGTAACACGTGCAAGTAGAAGCAGCAATTAAATTATTGAAAGATGAAGGATACAAATATACGGATAAAAGAAAAGACATTATTTCTTTTTTCAACGCCCATGATAAATATATTAGTGCGAAAGACTTACAGTTGCATTTAGATAAAAAGTATCCAGGGATTAGCTTTGATACAATTTATAGAAACTTATACCTATTTCATGATTTAAATATTATCGAACAAACAGAATTTAATGGTGAAATGAAATATCGCATTTCATGTAGTGACCATCATCACCATCACTTCATATGTACTGAATGTGGTAAAACAAAAGTGATACATTTCTGCCCAATGGATGAATGGCAAAAAGAATTGCCTGATGTTGAAATTGATTCACATAAAATTGAATTGTTTGGTAAATGTAAAAATTGCAATGCCTAAAATGAGGCATTGCAATTTTATTATACAGCTTTATTCATATTTTTTATTGAGCTTTACGTTCTTCTTCCATTTCTAGTGCAAGTCGATCGATTTCTTTCTTTAATTCGTCAACCATTGTTTCTTCTGGTACTTTACGAACCGTCTTACCTTTCATGAAGAGTAATCCTTCTCCACGAGCACCAGCAATTCCGATATCCGCTTCACGAGCTTCACCAGGACCATTTACGGCACAACCTAATACAGCAACTTTTAAAGGAACTTGCAATTTAGAAATATATTCCTCAACTTCATTTGCAATACTGATTAAATCAATCTCAATACGGCCACACGTCGGACACGCAATTAACGTTGCGGCATTACTTGCTAAACCGAAAGACTTCAACAGTTCACGAGCAACTTTAACTTCTTCAACAGGATCAGCTGATAAAGATATACGCAATGTATTTCCAATACCTAAACTAATGATTGCACCTAATCCCGCAGCTGATTTAACAGTTCCTGCAAATAAAGTACCACTTTCTGTAATACCTAAGTGCAATGGATAATCGAATGCTTGTGCAGCTTTAGTATACGCTTCAAGTGCTAAATTGACATCACTTGCTTTCATAGAAACGATAATATCATGAAAGTCTAAATCCTCAAGAATCTTTATATGATGTAATGCACTTTCAACCATACCATCAGCAGTAGGGTAACCATATTTTTTGATGATATGTTTTTCTAAAGAACCAGCATTTACACCAATTCTAATTGGAATACCTTTTGCTTTAGCAGCTTCAACAACTGCTTCGACCTTTTCACGACGGCCAATATTACCAGGATTAATACGGATTTTATCAGCACCGCCTTCAATCGCAAGCAATGCTAATTTATAATCGAAGTGTATATCGACAACAAGTGGTATATTGATTTGTTTTTTAATCTCTTTGATAGCTAATGCATCTTCTTCTTTAGGACAAGCAACACGCACGATCTGACAACCTGCTTCTTCTAATCTTTTGATTTCAGCGACCGTTGCTTCTACATCATGTGTTTTTGTTGTAGTCATACTTTGAATTACAATCTCGTTGTTGCCACCAATGGTTAAATTTCCAACCTTAACAGGTCTTGTCTTTGTACGATGAATGATTTCAGACATTTATCGGCACTCCTTTAAGTTATTAATACATTAATTAATACTATATCATAAGCTGTCGTGTTGTCATATATTTCGCATATTTTGTTCATACAATTTATCTAAATAATAATGACAAACGTTATTTTTATATGTTAATTAATCATTGATTTTTTATTTGCGTATATGAATTTTAATAATTCTCGAGAGTAAATATAGACTGTAAAGTATGATCAAAAGTACTAAGATCCTTGAAAAATTGTGATTTAAAGTGGTGAAATTATTTTGTATCAAAATATATACAAATAGCAATATATATATAGGTGTCAAGACCAATACAACGATCTTAAACAGTGTACCAAAGGTAATGATACGTTTAGATGATAATATTTTAATGAATATAAAACATAGATAACTTAAAATTATAATAACAATTAAAAGTGATAGATTAACTAAAAATAAATAAAACAATATATAAATAAAGCTCATTAGTTGCCAAATGTCATGGTACATTTGTGTAGAATGAATTGTTTCATAAAAAAAGGGATCTTTAACCATTTCAAGGGATAAAAACAATAGCGATATTAAGACAAGATGTATCCATACATATCTAAATTTCAATGTGCGGATTTTCTGATGGGAGCCTATAGGGTTTATAGCATTCAGTAGATGTTTTGAATAATGGTGCATTGTACTTTTATTTTTTGATTTATAGTTTACGTTTTTTTGACTATTTATCCTAAAACCTTGATGCCGATCTTCTTTTTGTTTTTGTGTCACAATAAATCTCCTTTTCATTACAATAGATTTGATATTAAGTGATTTAATCAATATAAAGTTATAATAGAAATTCTTGTTTAATAAATCATAAATAAAAACAATCAATATTGCTTAATAATTTAATTGTAATTGATTATATTATACAGTATACACACGTAATTAGATTGACCGTGAGCAAAATAATGTTTAATAATACTTCGTTTTGTTAATATAATAAGTGAACAAACTATTAGGAGGAATTAATTATGGCATTTGAATTACCGAAATTACAATATGATTATAACGCATTAGAACCAACGATTGATGCTAAAACGATGGAGATTCATCATACGAAACATCACCAAGGTTATGTTGATAAAGCAAATGCTGCTTTAGAAGGTACTGAATTTGCTGATAAATCTGTTGAAGAAGTTTTACAAAACATCGATTCAATTCCAGCTGATAAAAAGACTGCAGTAACAAATAATGCTGGTGGACATGCAAACCATTCATTATTCTGGTCTATCATGACACCAGGTGGTTCTGAATTAACTGGAGAATTAAAAGAAGCGATTGAAGCTAAATTTGGTTCTGTAGATGAATTCAAAACTAAATTTGAAGAAGCGGCTAAAACACGTTTTGGCTCAGGTTGGGCTTGGTTAGTTGTTAATAATGGTGAATTAGAAGTAACTTCTACGCCGAATCAAGACTCTCCTTTAATGGAAGGTAAAACACCAATTTTAGGTCTTGATGTTTGGGAGCATGCTTACTACTTAAATTACCAAAACAAACGTCCTGAGTATGTTTCATCATTTTGGAATGTTGTAGACTTTAATAAAGTTTCAGAATTATATTCTCAAGATAAATAATTAGTAGTTTTTATTTCTAATTAGATATATTGCTTGATATTACTTTTAGGAAAAGGAATCTCTATATAGAGATTCCTTTTTGTTCGTATTTAACATTGTTGAAAAAGGATCAATGGATATCTATTATTATTTATGACATAGACAATACGCTATGATAAAATAATTATATTCAAATCTTAATCAATAGAATTAAAAGATAATAGGTGAGTTTTGTGGAAAAACGCTTTGATAGAAAAACCGTTCAAGATAAACTAAAACAATCGTTAAACCGTCGAATTAATATAATATTTTTAATTATTACTGCGCTCATTATGCTATTAATATTGAAAGTAGGTTATTTACAACTCATTAAAGGTGAAACATATGCTGCGCAAATTGCAGCAGTTGAAAATGTTGAAATTAATAACTCTGTGCCACGTGGACGAATATTTGATCGTAACGGTGTCCCACTTGTTACAAATAGCTCACAAAAGAGTATCATGTACACTCGAGATCGTGTTACAAGCCAATCCGAATTGTTAGATATTTCTAAGAAACTAACAAACTATATTAAAATGCCTATTGATAACATAACGGAAAGAGATAAAAAGGATTTTTGGATCATTAGTAACCGAGACAAAGTTGAAGAGAGAATGCAAAAAGAACTGGATCTGTTCAAAGATGGTAGTTTAAGTCAACAAGAGTATGATCAAGCATTATTGAAGAAGATTACAAATAAGGATTTAGAATCAATTTCTGATGATGAATTACAACAACTTGCTATCTTCCGAATTATCAATGGTGCGAGTGAACTTGCTCCAGTTGAAGTTAAAGGTGAAGATGTAACAGAAGAAGAATATGCAACTGTTTCTCAAAATTTAGATGAGCTTCCTGGTGTTTCCACATCAATGGACTGGGATAGAGTATACCCACAAGGAGATGTGTTAAAGACAATTTTTGGTAAAGTTTCATCTAAAGAAGAAGGTTTACCGAAAGATTTACTGGATTATTATATGGCACGTGGATATGAGCGTAATGATAGAGTGGGAAAAAGCTTTCTAGAAGAACAATATGAGTTAACACTTAGTGGTAAAAAGACAAAAATGAGATATGTTACCGATAAATCTGGGAAGATTAAATCAACAGAAGTGATTGAACCAGGGCAACGTGGAGATGATCTCGTTTTAACAATAGATATTAAGTTTCAGAAGAAATTAGAAGAAATAGTTGAAAAACATTTAAAGAAACTTCAAAAAATGGATGAAGAGTGGTCTGAAGAGCCAATTATGGACAGAGCATTTATTGTAGTTCAAGACCCTAGAAATGGTGATATATTAGCCATGGTTGGTAAAATAATAGATGAAGATGGTAACGTGTCAGATTATGCGTATGGTACGTATCAAACACAATATATGCTTGGATCTTCGGTAAAAGGTGCGACAGTACTCACTGCATACCAAAATAATGATTTAAAAGTTGGACAAGAAATTGTCGATGAAGGATTGAAGTTTAAAGGACGTACTTCGTTGATGACGTCATTCTTTAACCCTACAGGTAGTAAATACCCAATGGATGATCGAGAAGCATTACAAAGATCATCGAATATTTATATGTATAAATTGGGACTCAAAGCAATGGGGTTAAATTATAGTTACAATATGGGTTTGCCATTAGATGTATCTGAAGCAAGTGAAGATTTTCAAAAAGGATTCCATCAATTCGGATTAGGTGTCGAGACACAAATAGATTTACCTAATGAATCTAAAGGATATCAACCGAAATTGGAAGGAAACTTTGCAGCGATTCAACTATTACAAGCGACAATCGGGCAGCATTATTCGTATACACCAATGCAGGCTACACAATATGTTTCATCGATTGCAAATGATGGTTATCGGTTAAGACCGCATATTGTTAAAGAGGTTAGAAGTGCTACGAATAATGATGAACTAGGACCAATAAAAAGAAATGTAGAAGGTACTATATTAAATCGAATCGATAATTCAAATAAGGAATTTAAGCAAGTGCAAAATGGGTTTTTGGATGTTTATAATAAATTATACGGAACGGGTTATGAATATTTCGCACATAAACTTCCTGTTACTGCAGCAGGAAAAACAGGTACAGCACAAAGATATATTGGTAAAAAAAATGGAGAAGACCAATTTGTTTATAATTTAACAAATGTTGGGTACGCTCCAGCTGAAAATCCAGTGATTTCTTTTGCATCAATCGTACCTGATACACCTATGAAGCCAGATAGAACATTTCTACCGTCACATGAAATAGAAGCTGAAATGATTACAGAGTATTTCAAATTGAATAAACATCTGCTACCTGAGAATAGTAAAGGATTTACAGGTGAAGATGAACAAAGTGTGAAAGATGGTAATGATCAATTAGAAACTATTAATCAGAATTAAAGTGGTTAACAACTACAAGGAAATAATATGAATCAAGAAAATGAAGTTGATTAAACAAACCCTAATAATGTATTGATACAACAAGGGAAAACAACAAATAGTGAGTAGTAATTTGATAATAGAAAGTGATTTTTGATCACAAAAACACCTTCGAGACTTAGAGTATTAAGTTTCGAAGGTGTTTTATATTGTGTAGCATTCCTTCATACAATAGTTTAGTGAACAAAAGTAAATAATTTTATCATTAGGCTTTCTTATTCGATATTTCAATAATGAATGTAATGTAAAGTTTATGTAAATATATTCAATTTTAATTGATTGTTTTTAGACAACATTGTATAAATAAATTAAGTGATACATTTATCAATTAAATTTAATTATAAATTAATTAATGAGTTTATTTAAATAAATCTTTACACTAAATTTACATTAATTTAATTGTTAATTAACAATGGTTGTGTATCATTAAATTGTAAAATTATTTCTTGGGAGGAATTATAATTATGAAAAAATGGCAATTAATATCAACAACAGTACTTGGTTCAGCATTAGTATTAGGAGCTTGTTCTGACGATTCTTCATCTGAAGAGGATTCAAAAGAAGAAACTACTGAAGAAACGAAACAAGAAGAGTCAACTGAAGAAGGTTCAGAAGAGTCGACTGAAGAAGATTCAGAAGAGTCAACTGAAGAAGATTCAGAAGAGTCAACTGAAGAAGATTCAGAAGAGTCAACTGAAGAAGGTTCTGAAGATGAAGCTGGTTCAGAAGAGGGAGCTTCAGAAGCTAAAGTTATCGAATACGAAAAATCAGAAGATGCTCAAGGTACTGTAACTGGTGGTGGTTCTTCAACTGTAGCTCCAATCATGGAGAAAGTTGTTAAAGATGTAACTAAAGAATACCCTGGTATCAAAGCTACAACTTCAGGTGGAGGATCAGGTGCTGGTTTTGAAAAATTAATCGCTGGTGAATATGATTTCTCTAACGCTTCTCGTCCAATCAAAGATGAAGAGAAGAAACAATTAGAAGATGCTGGTGTAGAATTCACTGAATTCAAAGTAGCTAACGATGGTGTTACTGTTGCAGTAAACAAAGAAAATGATTTCGTTGACTACTTAACTTTTGATGAGTTAAAGAAAATCTTCTCTGGAGAAGCTAAAACTTGGAAAGATGTTCGTGAAGACTTCCCTGAAGAAGAATTAAAAGTATTCGGTCCTGACCAAGCACATGGTACTTATGACTTCGTTAACGAAGAAATCGTTGAAGAAGCTGGAATTAAAGGTGACTTAAACAACGATACAAACGTTGCAGTCACTGGTGTTAAAGGAGAGAAAAATGCAGTTGCTTTCTTCGGTTACAACTTCTACTTAGAAAGTAAAGATGATGTTAAAGCAGTACCATTAACTAAAGATGGTAAATCAGCTGATGAAGCTGTAGAAGTTTCTGGTGATACAATTGAAAGTGGAGAGTACCCATTATCTCGTCCATTATTCGTATATGCTAACAATGCGAAAGTTAAAGAAAATCCTGGATTCCAAGAATTCTTAAAATTCGCGATTGCTAATTCACCAGTTGCAGCTCAAGATTCAGGATATGTTCCATTGAAAGAAGATCAATATAAAGAACAAATTGATAAAATTGATGAATTAGCAAAATAATAGCTAGTCATTTTGAATAATAATCAATTGCAGGGACGATATTGCATCGTCCCTTTATTTGATGGATAGGAGTAAATTATGGCAGAAAATAAAGTTCGTGACTTGATCAAACAACGTCAAGGGAATAAAAAAGGTAATTTTATTGAGAAAATTATACCAATTATTCTATTTTTAATTGCTTGTGTGTCTGTGTTAACAACATTAGGAATTGTCTTTACATTACTATTTGAGACAATTACATTCTTTACTAGAGTATCAATTGTAGAATTTTTCACAAATAATAATTGGGCTGCCTTTAATGCAGAACCAGAGTGGGGTATTTTTCCGCTGGTGTTAGGGACACTTAAAATTACTGCTATTGCTGCAGTTGTATCAGTTCCTTTAGGCTTAGGTGCTGCAATATATTTAAGTGAATATGCGACTGATAAGGCACGTCGTATTATTAAACCAATTCTAGAAGTTTTAGCAGGTATTCCGACAATTGTATATGGTTTCTTTGCGTTAACATTCGTAACGCCTTTACTTAAAAATATCGTTCCTGATTTAAATATATTCAACGCTTTATCACCAGGTATCGTTGTAGGTATAATGATTATTCCTATGATTGCAAGTTTAAGTGAAGATGCAATGAACTCAGTTCCAAATGCTTTACGTGAAGGAGCGCTTGGACTTGGGGCGACTAAATTTGAAGTAGCCATGAAAGTTGTATTACCTGCTGCATTATCAGGAATATTAGCTTCTGTTGTACTTGGTTTATCACGTGCAATTGGTGAAACAATGATCGTCTCTATTGCAGCTGGTTCTTCACCAAATAATACATTAAGTATTACGGATACGATTCAAACGATGACAGGTTATATCGTTCAAGTTGCAACTGGAGATGCGACATATGGATCTGATGTTTACTTTAGTTTATATGCAGTAGGAACGACTTTATTTGTATTTACATTAGTGATGAATATCATCTCTCAATGGATTACACGTCGATTTAGAGAGGAGTACTAATATGAATTATATTAATAAAGATAAAGTTAATAACCGTATGGGCCCTCGTGCAACGAAAAATACTGTTATGAAATGGGTATTGTTTGCATGTACATTAGTAGGAATGGTTGTTCTTGCAATGTTGTTATTTGATGTTATTACTAAAGGTGTTAAGTTTTTAGATGGTGACTTTTTAACAAATTTTAACGACACTGCAAACCCTGAAAATGCAGGAGTAAAAGGAGCATTGATTGGTTCATTATGGTTGATGACAACGATGGCTCCAATTGCGATAATATTATCGGTTGGAACAGCGATTTATATGGAAGAATATGCAAAAGATAATTTAGTAACTAGATTTATCGATGTCAATATTGCAAACTTAGCTGGTGTACCATCAATTGTATTTGGACTTTTAGGATTGACAATATTTGTGCGTGGTGCAGGTATTGAACAATTAAGTTTAGGTGTATCTGTTCTTGCAGGTGCCTTAACAATGGCCTTAATGTTACTACCCGTTATTATCGTTTCTTCCCAAGAAAGTTTAAGAGCGGTACCGAATGCAATTAAAGAAGCAAGTATTGGTATGGGTGCGACAAAGTGGCAAACAATTACGAATGTTATTTTGCCAGCAGCAATTCCTGGTATAGTGACAGGGGTTATTTTAGCATTATCTCGTGCAGTCGGAGAAACTGCTCCACTAGTTGTTATCGGTGTACCAGTAGGGATGTACTTTACACCAACGAATGTAATGGATACTTTTTCAGCATTACCAATGCAATTGTTCCAATGGGTACAACTACCAAAGGCTGAGTTCCAAAATGTAACAAGTAGTGGTATAATAATATTATTGGCGTTATTATTCATTATGAACTCTGCAGCTATCTACATTCGTAATAAATACTCTAAACGATATTAATAAGAGGTGTGACACGATATGGAAAAGAATACAATGAACAAGCAAACAGAAAGAACAGAACAAAACGAATCAATGCATGAACCAAAGGCTAAAGTGAATGTAGAAATTAATGAAAATACAAATGATGTTCCTGATATTGATAAAGAAACTGTATTTTTAACGAAGAACTTTAATTTATGGTATGGTGATAATCATGCATTAAAGGATATCAATCTAGATATTAAAGAGCATGAAGTTACAGCAATTATAGGACCCTCTGGTTGTGGTAAGTCTACTTACGTTAAAGCATTAAACCGTATGGTTGAATTAGTTCCTATTGTAAGAACTGAAGGAGATATCTTGTACAAAGATCAAAATATCTTCGACAAAAATTATTCTAAAGAACGTCTTCGTACAAATGTAGGAATGGTATTCCAAAAACCAAACCCATTTCCTAAATCAATTTACGATAATATTACTTATGGTCCTAGAATTCATGGGATTAAAGATAAAAAAATCTTAGATGAAATTGTTGAAACTTCTTTAAAAGGTGCTGCAATTTGGGATGAGGTAAAAGATCGTTTAGATACGAATGCATATGGTTTATCTGGTGGACAACAACAACGTATTTGTATTGCGAGATGTTTAGCAATTGAACCTGATGTTATTTTAATGGATGAGCCTACAAGTGCACTTGACCCAATCAGTACAAATAAAGTTGAAGAATTAACTCAAGATATTAAAGACAAGTATAGTATCATTATCGTGACACACAACATGCAACAAGCAGCTCGTATTTCTGATAAAACTGCTTTCTTCTATGAAGGTGAAGTTGTTGAATTCGATAAAACTGATACGATTTTCTCAAATCCAAATGATAAGCGTACTGAAGATTATGTATCAGGAAGGTTTGGATAATTATGATTATTCGAAAAAAATATGAGGGACAATTACAAGATCTTCACGAACTTGTTATTGATATCGGTGTAAAGTCTTATAACCAAGTGGATAATGCAGTAGATACACTTAATGATGATTCACCAGATCGTGCACGTGAAATTATAGAAATTGATCAAGAAATTAATTTATTAGAAAGACGAATAAATGATGATGCAATTTCACTCATTATGAAGCAACAACCTGTTGCGACTGACTTGCGAGTAATAATCTCTAGCATTAAAATTGCGAATGACTTAGAACGTATTGCTGATAATGCTTCTAATATTGCAGAAGTTAGAAAGCGTGTTAGAATCTCTGATGAATATTTATTAATGAAATTACGCACAATGGAGAAACTTGCGTTACTTATGCTTGCGGATGTACATCACGCTTCCGAAAATGATGATGTTGTCTTGCTGAATGAAATTATTATGAGAGATTCAGATATTGATGAGTTATTTAGAGACATTATTAATTCAAGTAAATTAATTGATAATGATCCATTCGTATCTAATCAAGCAAATTTAGTTGCTAAATATTTAGAACGCATTGGAGATCATATTTGTAATATTGCCGAAAGTGTTTATTACATTAAAACGGGGACTCGTTTTGAAATGCAAGAAGAGATATAATATTTATAACTATATATACAGTGAAATACTGTATATATAGTTTTTTTATTTATGTATGATTCGTGTATAATATACATGAGGTGATACCGTTGAATCACAATAAGTCAAAGATTAGAAAACAAATCATTGATAGATTAAAGAGAAAAGATATTTTAGATAAATGTGAAGAAGAACTTAAAATATATAAGACATTATTTAATATTAATGACTGGAAAGGTGCTAAAAATATTGGCATAACGATTTCAATGGGACATGAAATTAATACATACCCAATTATCAGACAAGCATTAATGGAAAATAAACAAATTTTTGCACCTATTAGTAATTATCAAAATAAAACTATGAATTTCCAACCATATGACGGATCATATAATTTTAATGTGGATCAAAAAGGGATTCCTTATCCATATGAAACAATTTATGAAGAGATTGAATTAGATTTATTAATCGTTCCTGGCGTACTATTTGATCAAAACGGATTTCGTATGGGTTATGGAGGAGGTTTTTTTGATAGATACATTAGTAGATATAATCATTTGAATACAATTGCATTAGCATTTAATGAACAAATAGGTGATGTGATTGTAGAACCCCATGATCAAAAACTGTCTAAAATTATTACGGCAAAAGATGTTATAGAGGTGAAATAGTGAATATTGATGATAAACTTTCAAAGGTTAGAAATATTGTCTATAAATTTGATGAATATTTATTATACGAAAATAAAATACAAGATGATTATTGGCTTTACCATGGTGAAGGGCACTTGATAAGAATATTAGGACGAGAGGTTCATGAGGAAAAATTAAAACAGATTAAAGAACATTTTGTAAAAAACTTTGACCAAGTTGAAGATGAATTTAATATCAAAATAAACAAGCTTTCTGTCATTAGTGTTTCATTAGAACAAAATAAACATTTTAGTATGTTTGATACTGTATATCCGTGTCAAATACAAATTTTCAGACGAACATTGTTAGATATAGAAGAAGAGTTGACTGAATATATTCATAATGAAATATCTGGTACGACAACTAATGATGATAAAAATCAAGCGAATGAGGAAACAAATGAAGAAAACCTTAATTTTGATCAAAAAGATAAATCTTCTAAAGCTTCACATGATGATAATAATGATGTAAGAAATAATGTGAAAGAAAAAATGAATCAAAAGATGAATAAAATTGTTCATATTAAAGATTTAAAAAAGAAGAAAAAGCAAAAGGATAAGAGCAATCGTCGACAAGTAAATCGTTTTAAAAACCATCATATCGATACAACCTCTTCGCTACAATCTATTATGAGTCAAAAAGCTTGGTTTACTTACATAATGATAGGTCTTAATGTAATCGTGTTTATACTAAGTGTAATCACACGTAATTTATCTAAGTTAGATTGGGTTCATGATTTTGGGTTGAATCACTTTTATATTGTCAATGGTGAATATTACCGAATTGCTACATCGATGTTTCTTCATATAGATTTCGAACATTTATTAATGAATATGCTCATTCTTTATATTGCAGGAACTGCTGTTGAAGTAATCTTTGGCAAAATTAAATTTTTAGTTATATATTTATTTGGTGGTTTAATCAGTCATATTATCAGTTTATTATTTCAAACTGAATCTATATCATTAGGAGCGAGTGGAGCAATTTATGCTCTGATTGGTGCATTAATTGTATATATTATTATATATCGCCAGTTTAATATTAAAGCATTATTACAAGCACTATTCATTGTCGTGTTATTTACAGTATTAATGAGTATTTTTGAAATGAGTTCTGTAAACCATTTAGCTCATATCGCAGGGTTCATTGCCGGTGCTTTAATGATGGTGGCCATCTCATCTATTTCAAATATGTATAGAGTGATTGCATTATTACTATTAATTATTGTACCAACTGTTAGCCTTTATTTAATATTCAGTAAAGATACAGAGCATATATTAAATAAGGATGCTAGAATAGCACTAAATAATGCAAACTTTAAAACAGCGCAACAACTGATGAATAAAACTTTTTCGAAAAATATGCAAAATGGAGAGTCATACTATATATATGGATTTGTTTTGGCAAATAATGAAGGGAAAAGACAAGCGGTTGATATGTGGCGTAAAGGATTAGAAAAATACCCTAAAGATAAAGATTTACTTTATCAAATGGCTGTTGTTGAAAGAAGTAATGATCAACTTAAAAGCAGTTATGATTATGTCATTAAAGCGTTAGATAGTGATCCAAAAAATAAACAATATGTTATGTTTAAAGAAGAGCTTGAAAGAAGAGGCGTTGAAAATCAATGATCAATAAAAGTATCACAACATTTAAAGATATTCAGGATTTATTATTAAAATTTGGATGTTTTGTCTATTTTAAAGATGATTCTGAAACAATCGAAATGATTGAATATGAATTAAAATCTTTATACAAATCCAACTTAATAACGAAAGAACAATATATTCAATGTAAATATGTTTTAATTGAAAGGGGGAAAGCCAATGGAACAAAATAAGTATATCCTTGGTGTTGATATTGGAGGAACAACATGTAAATGTGGAATTTTCGATTTGAATTTAACCTTATTAGAACACTTTGAAATTAACACCGATACGTCTCATAATGGGCAAAATATTATTAAGAATATTTATACTTCATTTACGAAATATTTTGACGAACCATTGACTGATATTAATATCGCCGGTATTGGTATTGGTGTACCTGGTCCTGTAGATCATACGAATGAAATCATCAGAGGTGCAATTAATTTAGGCTGGCCGGATTGGTATAATGTCTCAGAACAAATGAAAAAATATATCAATACAAAAGTCATTGTCTTAAATGATGCAAATGCAGCTGCATTAGGTGAACATACTCAATCGAACTCATCTCATGAAAGTTCTGTATTAATTACACTCGGAACAGGTGTAGGCGGTGGGATTGTATTAAATAATCAATTGATCACAGGTGAAAATGGAGCTGCAGGTGAGCTCGGTCATATGCCGGTTGATACAATGTTTAATTTCAAGTGTAATTGTGGTTTAACGGGATGTCTTGAGACAGTAGCAAGTGCTACAGGTATAGTGAATATCGCAAAATATTATTATGAACAAAATGATGAAAAATATTCATCATCACTTTATAACTTGATTGAAACAGATCAACTGACGGCTAAGGAAGTATTTGATGCAGCTAAACAAAATGATAGATTAGCTCATCATATTATTGATATTATTTCATTATATATTGCTAAAGCAATTAGTATGATCTCAGTTACAGTAAATCCATCACTTGTCTTAATTGGTGGAGGGGTTTCAAGAGCAGGGGACATATTGATGAACCGAATTAAAAAGCATGTTGGGTCGTTAACGTTTAATCGTGCCTATGAAGAGTTAACGATTGAATATGCAACACTATTAAATCAAGCAGGTATCTATGGAGCAGCTAGTATTATTAAAACAAGCATTGACTCATAAATAATCATAAGGAGGAATAAACATGGCGATTATAGATTTTGTTGTAATTCCTGTCGGAACTCAAACACCGAGCATATCAAAATATGTAGCAGAGGTACAAACAATTTTAGAAAGATATAAACAACAAGGAGATATAGATTATACGTTAACACCAATGAACACTCAAGTTGAAGGTGATTTGAGTACACTACTTAGTGTGATAGAAGAAGTCCATGAAGTACCGTTTAAACATGAAGATATCAATAGAGTGTCAACGAATATTAGAATTGATGATCGTAGAGATAAACAACGTAAAATGATTGAAAAGATTGATAGTGTGAATAAGCATTTATAAGTTATATTAACTCAATTCAACAGAATACAATTTGTATAATTATAAAAATAGGATGATATGAAAATCATATCATCCCTTTAAATTTTTGTTATTGTTGAAGTAAAGGATATCCATATGTAAAAATCGTTGCTAATGCAAAAAATCCGAAACATAATGTAGATAAACCAGCAAAAATAATTGCAATTATATTTTTTTCACGAATTGCATTAATAGTACCAAACAATGTCAATACTGCTACTGCTAACATTAAGATTGCAAAAATATTAACACCAATATGAATATCTACACCAAATAATGTAAACAATTTACCTGTATCAATAAAAGGCATTGTAACCCTCCTCAAATAATTCCGTAAATTAATATCAAATATATTGTATACTTAATTTAAAACTTTGTCGAGTGATATTTAGATATTTATCATTCGCAATGTAAGTATTTTAACTGTATAATTTGAATCAATATTGACATAGGTATATCATACCGTATTATAAATACTTTAAAGTTATATAGAGTTTACATTATCCAAATATAAAATTAATGGAGGAGATTCAATGATTATAAAATATAAAGCATTAGGACCAGTAGAAACAAATTGCTATGTGATTAAAAATCCAGAAAATAATGATGCTTTAATTATTGATCCAAGTGCTAATGCTGAATCAATCATACAATTAGTGGATGAATTGGATGCTAAACCTGTAGCAGTACTGCTTACACACGCGCATTTTGATCATATTGCGGCATTAGAAGATATAATGAAGCATTATCAAATTGAAGTCTATAGTCATCCGATAGAGCACTCTTGGTTGAAGGATTCATCGAAAAATGGTTCAAATAAATACATTTCATTTGGATTACCTGAAATATCTTTTCAATCTGTCAATCCTATTCAATTAACTGAAGGGACACATAATATTAAAGGATTCAACATTGATGTTAGACATACTCCAGGACATTCACCAGGCAGTTTGACATTTGTTTTTGAAAAATTTGCAGTAGTTGGAGATACATTATTTAAAGAAGGTATAGGTCGAACAGATTTATATCAAGGTGAAGAAAATACACTAATAAAAAGTATTCACGAACAATTATTAACGTTAGATGAAGAGATGATTATTTATCCAGGACATGGAGCAAAGACAACGATAGGTCAAGAGTTAGATACTAATCCATTTTTAAGTGGGTATTAGGATATTGGTATATTGTATTTTTTATTGAATTGAATAATTGTGTATATCTAGTTATTATCGAACAATTGAAACATAACCCCCCAAGTGAATTGAAAATCACTTGGGGGGTTATGTTTGTTGTTTATAATGATAGTAAATTGCTCATTATAAATATTATGTTGAATTATTGGTTACCAAAACTTGGTTCTAGTAAGAATGTTGAATAATATGTAAATCCTACAAAGAATAAAATCAAATACGCACAAAATACATACATATACATACGTTCAGTTAATTTCATATAGCCAAGTAAAATAAAGAATCCAGTTTTAGCAACGAATAGTATTGTCATCATTGGCATATGACCAACGTAGAATAAAATTGCAAACATTGCACACCAAAATCCTAAAGTTTTAAATACTTTATCCACTTGAGTCGCCCCCTTATGGCCTGTAGTTTATTTATCATTAATCATTATACTTAATTATGATATTAAAGTAAATACGTTTTATAAAAATGATTTTTTGAAACAACATTTAAGTTATAGTGACTAATTAATAATAAATTGGACGATTTCACTACTATAAAATTTTGTTTGCATTTTTTAAGAAATTCTCCCTCTGAAAAACGATATATATAGTAGGGGGTAATTTTTATGGAAAAATTGTATCAAATATTAAATAAAGCAATTGCGTCAAAAGTCACTGATATCCATCTTAATCCTAAATATGATGATCAATCTAAGGATAAAAAAGATAGTATGTATGAAATTATATTTAGAAGAAGTGGAGAAATTTATCATTTCGATGTGTTAACAAACGTAGAAAGTATAGCCATTATTAATCATTTAAAATACGAATGCCACTTAGATGTAACGAATAAACATAATGCTCAAAGTGGTCAAATGTCATTGAAATTAAAAAATAAACAATTCAATATTCGTGTTTCGACACTACCGTTATTCTTTGATTGTGAAAGTATTAGTATTCGTATCTTATATGATAGTGAACATGACAATAAAATTGAATATTATAACCAAAGCCAATTTGAAACATTAAAGAAAGCTTCATTGCTTAAAGATGGGTTGATTATTATATCTGGTCCGACTGGATCTGGCAAAACGACACTATTATATGAACTCATTGAACATGTGAATAGTCAATGGAATAGAAGAATATTAACAATTGAAGACCCTGTCGAAAGGCATATCATTGGTGCACTACAAGTGAATTTGAATGACCAGGCTGGGATATCGTATGAAGAAAGTGTAAAAGCATTTATGCGTTGTGACCCTGATATTATTTTAATCGGAGAAATTAGAGATGCAAAAACAGCTAAAGAGGTTGTACGGGCAAGTTTAAGTGGACATTTAGTTTTGACAACAATACATGCACAAAATGCAACAGGAGTAATTCATAGAATGCTCGAATTTGGTGTGGGTCTAAATGAACTTATGCAAAGTTTAACGATTATTAATAACCAAAGACTTATACGATTAGCTGATAAAAAAATGACAATTATATCAGAACAATTAAATTTTAAAAATATTAAACTCGATCAAATGAAACACTTAAATGAAATTGAAACTGTAACGATTCATGAGCAAGTTAAAAAAATGTTTTTAAACAAGGAGATTCTGCCAGAGGAGTATGAAGCGTATGTCTTGGATGAAGTCGAATAAACTTAAGCGCGACAAAATCCTTTTTTTAATTAAAGTAAAGCAACTCATCGAGAAAGGATTCCCACTGCAACATGCGATGAAATTTTTATTTGAACAAATGCATGTATTATCTGATCAAGATAATACATTAATTATCGATGAAATTGAAAGAGGTGCGAGTTTGAGTGACGTACTAAATCAGCTTAACTATCATCAGAAAATAGTGCATATCATTTCGATGGGTGAAAAAACAGGACACTTGTTATTATCTATCCAATCATCTATTGAATTATTAAAGACATATGAAGAAGAACGGAAAAAACTAATTAAAACAATACAATATCCTTTGATGTTAATCATGATTTTTATGGTAATGATTATTGCGCTTAAAATATTTGTATTACCACATTTTAATCATTTATATACATCGATGAATATTGACGATGAAACATCAATTAGACTGTTGAAGGTACTCATATTTAACTTACCTAATGTAGTATTGATTGTTATATTTCTTAGTATATTATTCTTAATTATTTTATATGTTTTAAATGCGACTCTCCCAAAATTAAAGTTCGTTCAATTATTATTGAAAATACCAATTATAAATCTATATTATAAAGAATATTTAACATTTACGATTTGTTATGACTTTTCATTATTTATGAAAAGCAATATCGCATTTAAAGAAATGATTGACTGTTGGAAAGAAGATCAAAAAGACCGATTTTTATATGAACTATCATTAGAAATTGAAAATGAATTAAAGAAAGGCACTTCATTTATTGATGCCTTAGATTCTTTATCTATCGTTACGGGTTCATGTATTGATTATTTGAAGTTATCAAAGTCAACGCATCATATGGATGAGGAATTAAAATTGGTTGCTGAATTTTCACTATTTAACTTTAAGAAATACTTAACACAGGATTTAAAAATAGTGCAGCCCATTCTATTTACCTTGATTGGATTTATCATTATGAGTATCTATTTAATTTTAATATTACCAATGATTCAAATGTTACAAGTGATTGAATAATACAATTTAAGGAGTGCAAAATATGAAAAATATTTTTACTTATTTACAACTGAAAGATTTGAATAACCGTGTTGCTAGTCAAGTAATTGATGATAAATTAGTATATAAAGTTAATAAAGATACATTAACCTCAGATTCTAAATACCATCTAAAAGGGTTTACACTGATTGAAATGTTACTTGTGTTACTCGTGATCTCAGTGTTGATTATATTAATTATTCCAAATATTTCAAAACAAAGTGAGAGTGTACAAGAAACAGGTTGTAAAGCACAAGTTAAAATGGTTCAGGGACAAATTGAGGCGTATAAATTAGATAATGGTACAGCACCGTCTTCAATTAATGCTTTAGTTCCAGACTATTTAAACGATAATCAAATTTCTTGTCAAAATGGGCAAAACATAACGATAACGAATGGTAAAGCGGTTGCGGGTTAGAGGGTTTTCATTAATAGAGATGATTATTATTTTAAGTATCATCTCTATTATGATGGTTTTAACCTTTACACAATTTAATACTAACAAGCCATCACACGTTCAAGGTCAATTAGAAATTAATCATCTGAAAGCAGTGATGTATCAAGTACAGTCTAATGCAATTATAGACGAGAAAGATTATAGTATAATGTTTGATATCGCCAAAGATCAACTGGCCATAAAACAAGTAAAGTCAAACAATTTAACGATTCATTCTCTTAATCTTTGCAATATAAAATCTGCACATAATGTTTCAAAAATGATCTATAGACCAGATGGTACAGTAAATACATTTGGAACAGTAATCATAGCTTGTGGACAAGATTTATATCATATGAAAATTATGTTAGAGAAAGGATTGATTGAGATTGAACGAATTAAAGAAATCACTTAATGGATATATTTTAATAGAGCATATCATTTCATTGTCTATGATTATCTTCTTTGTATTGCTATTTATTCAATTTAAAGAAAATCAAAATAAAGTTATTGAGCAGTATAATCAGAAATTAATGATAAGTAGACATCTTTTTACTTTATCAGAAACTTACACAGAGAATATTACAAATAAACCGATTCAATTTGATGAAGTTAATAGCGTTGAAAACTTTATAATAACACTCAATAAAAATGAATTTTGTATTGAAATGGAAAACGATAATGAATGCAAAATATTATAGCATTATATTTCCAAGTCACAATCAAAGACTGCCTTTAAAGGGATTTACACTCGTAGAAATGATTATTAGTTTAATGATTGCTTCAATGATTGTCATGATTGTACCGCTCTGGTTAAAAATTATGTATGTAGACTTACAAAATTTTAAAGCATACGAACGATATGAATTCGAACTATTTGTAACTCAATTAACGCATGATTTAAAAAAAGCTAAATCCTATGAAATTTTGCCTACTGAAATAACATATATTGATGGAGATGAAAATGATTATAAAGTCTCTGTTAAACATGGGCGGGTTATTAAACAAAAAAATGAGCAAGGATATATTATTATGATTGATCAAATTAAGGGGATGAGCAATATTTGTAATCAATATACATGTGAGATTAATATTGAGAGGAATAATGAACATGAAACTATCTATTATTTCAGACATGAGTAAGGAATTAAAAGGCTTTATCATGCCAATGGTCATTGGTATAATTGTATTAAGTATATGGGCTGTTGATATCATGTATACATCTTATATGATGAAGTTGAAATTGATAGACTCTTTGCTAACCCTATATCAAAGATAAATGAGTGTGAAACTATGTTTTATTTTGTTGGATTTATGGGCACTGGTAAGTCAACCATTGCGTCATTGCTTAAAGAAAGATATGGAATGATAGTGTACGAACTTGATCAACTGATTGTTGAACATATGAATTTATCTATTCCGGAAATATTTAATCAGTTCGGCGAAGAAATATTTCGCCAAGCTGAGTATGAAATGTTAATAAAAAAACGTGAGCAATATAGTATAATCAGTTGTGGTGGTGGGATTGTAGAGACAAAAGATTGCCTTGAATTTTTGAAGGATAAATATGTTATATTTATTGATACACCATTTGAAATCGTATATGACAGAATTTATAACGATAATAATAGACCGAATGCACATAACAAATCTAAAAATGACTTATTTCAGTTGCACAATAAAAGATATTCATTGTATAATGAAATCGCTACCAACAAAATAGATGGATCATTATCGATCGAAGAAATAGTAGATAATGTCTATTATTATATTAAACAAAGTATTAGAGAGAATAAGTGAAAGTAACTTATCGCCGAAGGTGCAACTTTAACAAGGAAACTCTCAGGCAAAAGTATAATACTTTGATACACCTGAAATTGCAATGACAGGGAAGTGAATACTTCCTTGTCTTTTTTTGGTAGTTTATTTTTTGAAAATTTCAATAAAATAAGGAGTGTATAGTATGACTGAACAATTAAAGAAAACGCCTTTATTTAATACATATGAAGCAATGGGAGCAAAAGTAATTGATTTTTCAGGTTGGGCATTACCAGTTCAATTTTCAAGCATTAAAGAAGAGCATATTGCAGTTAGAGAAAATGTCGGTATGTTTGATGTTAGTCATATGGGTGAAATCTTCGTTTCCGGTAAAGATGCAACAGCCTTTTTGAACTACGTTTTAACGAATGATGTAACGAAAGCTACAGCGACAAAAGCGCAATATACAATTCTATGTAATGAACACGGTGGTACGATTGATGATTTAGTCTTGTATAAACTGGGAGAAGAAGAATATCTGCTCGTCGTAAATGCTGGGAATACAGAAATTGATTATGAATGGTTTGTTAAACAGGCTAATGACTATACAGTGAGTATTGATAATCGCTCTAATGATTTTGGTCAACTAGCGATACAAGGACCGAATGCTGTTGACATTGTTTCAGAATTAACTGATGAATCTATTGATGACATGAAGTTATTCGAGTTCATTAGACATGTAAAAATAGATGGTAAAGACGTCTTATTAAGTAAATCAGGATATACCGGAGAAGATGGCTTTGAGATTTATTGTCGTGCAAAGGATACCGTTGAACTTTGGGATAAATTTATAGAATTAGGTGTTGAACCTTGTGGGCTTGGTGCTCGAGACACATTACGCTTAGAAGCAGGACTCCCGCTACACGGTCAAGATTTATCTGAAGAAATTACACCGATTGAAGCGGGGGTGGGTTTCGCTGTAAAAGTAAATAAAGAAAGCGATTTTATTGGTAAAGATAAGCTAGCCGAACAAAAAGAAAATGGACCTAAAGTTAAATCTGTTGGATTAGAATTATTGGAACGTGGTATTGCGCGAACTGACTATACAGTATTATCGGAAAATGGAGAAGAAATTGGTTTTGTTACAAGTGGGACAAAGTCTCCATTGACAGATAAATCGATTGCGGTGGCATTGATTAATTCAGAATTAGCTCAAGTAGATAAAGAAGTGATTGTTCAAGTACGTAAAAAGGAAGTCCGTGCGAAAATTGTTAAAAAACCATTCCATAAATAAGATAATTTATATTAAATCAAAAAAGTTTTCGAGATAAAAAGGAGGAAATTATATGAATGAACATCGTTATCTTCCGATGACAATATCAGATAAAGAAGAAATGTTAGATATTATTGGTGTTGAAACTGTAGATGAGCTATTTTCAGATATTCCTGAATCTGTTCGATTCAAAGGAGATCTAAAGATTAAAGAGAAAAAGAGTGAATCAGCATTATTAAAAGAACTTCAAAAGTTATCAAATAAAAATATAACCGCTGAAACACACGCTTCATTTTTAGGTGCTGGAGTATATGATCACTATATGCCTACAGTTGTCGATCATGTCATTAGTCGAAGTGAGTTTTATACAGCATATACACCGTATCAGCCTGAAATTTCACAAGGTGAATTACAAGCCATATTTGAATTTCAAACGATGATTGCTGAGCTAACAGATATGGATGTAGCGAACTCATCAATGTATGACGGTCCGACTTCTTTTGCAGAATCTGGAATGCTTGCTTGTGGAACTAAGAAGCGTAAAACACTTGTAGTATCAAAAGGGGTTCATTATCAGTCGATTGATGTATTGAAAACTTATGCAAAAGGACAAGGTATTAATGTTGTCGAAGTTGATTTAACTGGTACAACAACTGATATAGAGTCTTTAATAAATATTATAGATGATGATACGGCTGCTGTAATGATTCAATACCCTAACTTCTTTGGATCTTTAGAAGATTTAGAAGCGATCGAAAAAATTACACACGATAATAAGTCATTGCTTGTCGTTTCAAGTAATCCATTAGCGTTAAGTGTAATCACACCACCTGGAACATTTGGTGCAGATATAGTCGTTGGTGATACTCAAGTGTTCGGTATTCCGGCACAATATGGTGGACCTCATTGTGGATATTTTGCCGCAACGAATAAACTCATGCGTAAAATGCCTGGAAGGCTCGTTGGAGAGACGGCAGATGCAGAGGGGAACAGAGGATATGTCTTAACACTTCAAGCACGTGAACAACATATTAGACGAGATAAAGCGACTAGTAACATCTGTTCTAACCAAGCGTTAAATGCGTTAGCATCTTCTGTAGCAATGACTGTTCTTGGAAAACAAGGCATAAAAGAAATGGCTAAACAAAACATTGCAAAAGCAGAATATATGAAAAAGGCACTTATTTCAAAAGGGTTCGAAGTACTTGAAGGTGCTACGTTTAATGAGTTTGTTGTCAATGTTAAGCAACCAGTCAGTATGTTAAATGATAAATTATTGGAAGATGAAATGATTGGTGGATTTGACTTATCAATCGTGGATGACCAATACAAACAACATATGTTAATAGCTGTTACTGAATTAAGAACGAAAGAAGAAATCGACTTATTTGTTGAGAAAGTAGGTGAGTTAAATGCTTAAAGGATCATCTAAATTAATTTTTGAAGGTTCAACAGAGGGAAGAACTGGTTTTTCATTACCAACATTAGATGTAGAGTCAGTTGAATTAAGTGACTTATATGAGGAAAAATATATTCGTCAAACGGATGCAAGACTTCCAGAAGTTTCTGAGTTGGATATAATGAGACATTATACTGAGCTTTCAAACAAAAACCATGGTGTTGACACAGGATTTTATCCACTCGGTTCATGTACGATGAAGTATAATCCTAAAATCAATGAAAAAGTTGCTCGTATGGGTGGTTTTTCACATGCTCATCCGTTACAACATTCAAAAACAGTTCAAGGATCGTTAGAAGTAATCTATGAAATGCAAGAAAGTTTAAAAGAAATTACAGGGATGGATGAGATTACTTTACAACCAGCAGCAGGAGCACAAGGTGAATGGACAGCATTAATGATGATTCGTGCATATCATGAAGCGAATGGAGAAGGTCATCGAAATAAAGTTATTGTGCCCGATTCGGCACACGGTACAAACCCAGCTAGTGCCACTGTTGCAGGATTTGAAACTGTGACTGTAATGTCCAATGAAGAAGGACTTGTAGATATTGATGACTTAAAGCGTGTTGTTGGAGATGATACAGCAGCTATTATGCTGACAAATCCTAATACTTTAGGTTTATTTGAAAGAGATATTATGGAAATCAGAGATATTGTTCATCAAGCGGGTGGTAAGTTGTATTATGATGGTGCAAATTTGAATGCGATCATGTCTAAAGTAAGACCGGGTGACATGGGATTTGACGCGGTTCATCTTAATTTGCACAAAACGTTTACAGGCCCTCACGGTGGTGGTGGTCCAGGTTCCGGTCCAATTGGTGTTAAGAAAGATTTAGTTCCATTTTTACCTAAGCCTATGGTCGTTAAAAAAGATGGTTCGTTTGAATTGGATAATAATATTCCGCAATCCATTGGAAGAGTGAAACCATACTATGGAAACTTTGGAATTTATTTAAGAGCCTATACTTACATTAGAACAATGGGTCCAGATGGTTTAAAAGAAGTATCAGAGAATGCGGTCATTAATTCTAATTATATGATGAGAAGGTTACAAAATTCATTTGTTTTACCGTATGATACACATTGTAAACATGAATTTGTAATTAGTGGCTCTAAACAGAAAAAACAAGGTGTAAGAACACTGGATATGGCTAAAAGATTGTTAGATTTTAATTATCACCCACCAACAATTTATTTCCCATTAAATGTTGAAGAATGTATGATGATTGAACCGACTGAAACAGAGTCTAAAGAAACATTAGATGGTTTCTGTGATACTTTAATTAAAATTGCAAAAGAGGCAGAAGAAACACCAGAAGTTGTATTAGAAGCACCGCATACAACGGTTATTGGTCGATTAGACGAAACTCAAGCCGCTAGAAAACCTGTACTCAAATACAAATTTGAAGATTAAGTTAAATATTGAAGTACTGATTTAGTAAAAATAAAAAGCAACGTGAATCATTTTATTGATTCACGTTGCTTTTTATTTTTATTTTGTTTTAGATTTAATTTTTCCATTCCATTTACTAATACCATCTTTTAGCACATATATGTCTCTATAGCCTTTTTTCTTAAGCACTTGTGCAGCCCTTAATACGGTAACACCATTTTTGTCGTATAAATAAATGGGTTGATCTTTTCGTAAGCCCTGTGCACGCTGTCTAAATAATTCATACGGTATATTTCTTGCACCGATAATATGCCCATACTCATATGAGTCTTTGTCTCTTACATCCACAACTTGTGCTTTACGAATATTTTGTGTAAATTCTTCTTCTGTTAAGAAAGTAATCCCTTTTCGTAACCTAAAATAATTAATTGCTGCAATTACTACGAATGCAACAATCACGATCAATAAAACAATCCACCATTCCATAATCTCACTCCTCAACTTTTGCATATAAATGTATTATAATAGTTATATTGTCATTTGTAAAAGAGATAAAGGAGTTTAATTTTATGTCAAAACAGAATTGGTTATTTATTAATACTAAAAGACAATCAGCAGCCTATAATATGGCATTAGACGAAGTGTTGTTGAATAATGTATCGAAAGGTAATATGCCTCCTGTCATTCGTTTTTATCAATGGGAGAAGCCGAGTTTATCGATAGGGTACTTCCAACGAATACATAGAGATATTGATGTAGATATGGTCCATCAAAAAGGGTATGACCTTGTTCGCAGAGCAACAGGTGGGCGTGGTGTGTTGCACGATAAAGAATTAACATATAGTGTTATTGTGCCTGAAGATTATGAAGGGATGCCAAAGACCGTTAATGAGGCATATAAAGTCATTAGTCAAGGTCTACTTGAAGGGTTTAAAAAATTAGGGTTAGACGCCGAGTTTTCTGTACCAACAACAGTGGCAGAGAGAGAAGTATTAAAGGATACACAACGCAGTGCAGTATGTTTTGATGCGAGTAGTTGGTATGAGTTAGTCGTAGAAGGTCGAAAGGTTGCAGGAAGTGCTCAAACTAGACAAAAGGGTGTCATTTTACAACATGGTAGTATCTTATTAGATTTAGACATTGATGATTTGTTTGATATGTTCATTTATAAATCAGATCGAATTAAATCAAAGATGAAAGATATATTTAAAACAAAAGCTGTTGCAATCAATGATTTAACAGACCATTCGTACACAATAGAAGATTTGGAACAAGCGTTTTATAAAGGCTTTCAAAGTGGATTGTCTATTCAGTGTACACCATTTGAATTAACCGATGAGTTAAAAGATGAAGTGAAAGAACTTGAGAAAGTATATGCATCTGAAGAATGGACATATAGAAGATAATTTCTATTTAAATCATTGATTATTAAAACCATGTATTGAACAGTTTCAATTCAATACATGGTTTATGTTTTTAATTCATTTATTTTTTTCAATCGTTAAAACATCATTCTATAGTTGCTGTTTCGTCATTTCACTTTTAGTAAGTAAATAATTAAACGAATGAATTGCGACTTCAACTTGTTCATCATTTGGTTGTTTTGTCGTCAATAATTGGACCCATAAACCTGGGTAACCTAACCATGATAACAACTTAATATTGCGGACTGCATTCGTTAATTGTAATAATTCAAACGATAAGCCAATAATGAGTGGAATTAAAATAATACGATACACTATTCTTAGCCACAAAGGATCAGTTGGTACAAATAAAAATACAATAAAACCTATAAAAACAGTAAAAAGTATAAAAGAACTACCACAACGATAATGCAGACGACTTGATTGTTGAACATTACTAATCGTCAATGGTAAGTTTTGTTCATAACAATTAATGACTTTATGTTCTGCCCCATGGTATTGGAATAACCTTCTAATGTCAGGGATTAAAGATAATCCAAACAAATATATAATAAGAAATAACAATTTAATCAATGTTTCTAAAATGACTTGCCCAATGTGATTCGGCACGATAAATTCAAACCAGTCTGCTACTAATGCAGGAACTACGGTAAATAATCCCTTTCCTATAAATAATGATATGATTGTAATTAACACCGTTGTAAATACGATAGTCGTTAATGAATTATTAGACTGTTTAATCGTATGATCATCTTTAGGGTCTACGTCATATCTAGATGAGGCAAAATCCATATGCTTCATTCCATACATACTTGATTCAATTAATGCAAAAAATCCCCTGATTACAGGTATTTTTTTTAATGATTTAACCCATTTTTTTTGAACTCTATCAAGTTCAAAGTAGTCAATTGAATGATCATTTCGACGGATTGCGGTCACCATTTTATTAGAATCAGTAAACATTACACCTTCCATAACCGCTTGTCCACCATAAACTTTTTTTGTCATAATATACTCCTTCACAGTTCACATTGTAATTGATTTTTGTTTATTTCGATCAAGTCTACTTCTATAATATTTTATTCATAGAAATGAGTAATTTGTTTTTCAAGAGATTCCAATAGAATGAAACCTTCTTTGATTAATTTTTCGTCTTTTTCTTTATAACCTTCGTATAATTTTTTTATCCCTTTTTTAAATGTATTATTTATTTCAATTAAATCTTTCTCCATCGTTTGATGGCTAGAGTTAAGTAATGGCTTATTAATTGATTTATTGAATTCGTTTGAGCTGCTATTAATATCTTGATCAATTGATTTCAATTTACTTAATACATCTTTGTCGGACTTATTGTCTTTAATATTTGATATGAGTGGTTTCAATTGTTGTAAAGACTTTCGTTGTTTCTTGGTTAATTTAGAGATTGCATCCTTAAATGCTTCAGGTGATGTGTAATGTTTTAGTTCTTTTTCGGATTGTGGTAGTTGTTGAATTTCTAAATTGGCTTTTAACTTTTGCTTTTTTGCATTTAATTTTGAAATCTCATTATTGAGTGTTTTAATTTTGCTGTCATTATCTTTAATAAGTTGTTCATTTTGTTTTGCATTAGATTGACAGCCTAATGAGATTAACATAGTCGTCAAAATGATTAAAAATAATAGAAGAATTTTTTTCATTGATTTAATACCACCTTCATAATGCATTGAATTGAATAAATTTATACTGTATTATGCAAATTATTTATATAAAATAATAAATATATAAACCACCTATAATTATTATGAGTATTATTATATTTTATAATATAATATATTCATGATAAAATAAAACTATTGTAGAAAATGGAGGATATATTATGAGCCATAAAGTTGAACAAATTAGGAATCACCTCATCGAACATAATCATGATGCAATGGTCATTATGAGTGATTTAAACAGACGTTATTTAAGTGATTTCACTGGTAGTAGTGGCGCTTTATTGATTACACAAGAGAATGAATATTTAGTGACTGATTTTAGATATTTTGAGCAAGCAACTGAACAATCTGACTTTCAATTAATTAAGCAAACGGGTAAACTAACAGACCAGTTGAATCAGTTGATCGATGAATTGAAGCTTCAAACGATTCAATATGAATCACATTTGATGACGGTTGATTTATATAATAATTTGAATCGTGATCATATTGAGATGGTACCGAATCAACAAATCGTTGAAACGATACGACAAATAAAATCACCTAAAGAATTAGAATTGATTGAAAAAGCATGTCAAATTGCCGATAAAACATATAGTCATATATTAAAGTTTTCTGAAAAGGGTAAAACTGAGATTGAAATAAAAAATGAAATTGAACGCGTTATGCGTGATCTTGGTGCATCTGGTGCGTCATTTGATATTATCGTAGCAAGTGGGCATAGAGGTGCACTTCCACATGGTGTAGCATCGGATAAAAAACTTGAACAAGGCGATATGGTTACATTAGACTTTGGATGTTTTTATAAAGGGTATGCAAGTGATATGACAAGAACGTTCAGCGTTGGTGAACCATCAAAACAAATGATTGAAATATACAATATAGTACTTGCAGCCGAAGAACTTGCATTGAAACAAATTAAACCAGGAATGACTGCAAAAGAAGCTGATAAAATTGCACGTGACTATATTACTGAGCATGGTTATGGTGATGCTTTTGGTCATTCTCTAGGTCATTCATTTGGACTAGATGTACATGAAACACCTGTTCTATCAAGTAAAGTGGATACTGTATTAAAAGAAGGTATGGTTGTGACTGTTGAGCCCGGGATATATGTTGAAGGTGTTGGTGGTGTTCGCATAGAAGATGACTGTCTTGTGAATAGTGATGGATTGAAAAGACTAACGCATTCTACAAAAGAGTTAATTTATGTATAATTTTAAAAGAATCATGATAAAATATATACATTGATATAAAATAGTAAGATAATTTATTTGATGAATGATGGGGGTTAAAATATGATTTCAGTAAATGATTTTAAGACAGGTTTAACAATTGAAGTGGATAATGGGATATGGAAAGTTATAGAATTTCAACATGTGAAACCTGGCAAAGGTGCAGCATTTGTTCGTTCTAAGCTTAGAAATTTAAGAAATGGTGCTATTCAAGAAAAGACGTTTAGAGCGGGTGAAAAAGTAAGTAAAGCTCAAATAGACAATCGTAAAATGCAATATTTATATGCTGATGGTAACGATCATGTATTTATGGATAACAGTTCGTTTGAACAAATTATTATTCCAGCAGATAATCTTCAAGACGAACTAAAATATTTGCTAGCAAATATGGAAGTTAGCATACAAATGTATGAAGGTGAAACAATTGGTGTTGAATTACCGAAAACGGTTACACTCGAAGTGACTGAAACAGAACCGGGAATTAAAGGTGATACAGCTAGTGGTGCAACGAAAACAGCCACTGTTGAAACTGGAGTCGATTTACAAGTTCCTTTATTTGTTAACCAAGGTGACAAGTTAGTGATCAATACTGAGGATGGATCATACGTTTCAAGAGCTTAATAAATGGAAATAAAAGGGCGAATGCTCTTTTATTTTTTTAATCATTGAATTGGTCTGACCACTAAAGTAAAATAGCAATGTACTCATTGTAGGAGGAGAAAAGTTTATGGAATATAATAAAATTAAAGAACTTATAGATGTATTAAATGAATCAAATTTATCGGAAATCTCAATAGAAGATGATGAACATAAAATCACATTAAAGAAAGAGCAAAAACAAGTTGAATATGTGCAACAGCATTCCATTCAACAGCCTAATGAAAATAATCAAAACTTAGCTAAGCAAGAAGACTCACAAATTCAGATCAATAAAAATGCTAATCGTGAAAATCAAGAAGAAGACTTATCTGTTCAATATGTCAAAGCACCGATGGTTGGTACATTTTATAAAGCACCATCACCTGAAGAAGGAGCATATGTTGAAGTAGGAGATCGTGTGACTGAAAGTAGTATCGTATGTATATTAGAGGCAATGAAGTTATTTAATGAAATACAAGCTGAAGTATCTGGTGAAGTCATAGAAATTCTAGTGGAGGATGGGCAAATGGTTGAATACAATCAACCATTGTTCAAAGTGAAATAATGAAAAAAGTACTCGTAGCGAACCGTGGCGAAATAGCTGTAAGAATTATAAGAGCTTGTAGAGAATTAAATATTGAAACCGTTGCTGTCTATTCTGATGTTGATGCAGACTCGTTACATGTTAAAATTGCGGATGAAGCATATTGTATTGGTCCCGCATTAAGCAAAGAAAGTTATTTAAACATGTCTAACATTATATCTGTTGCAACATCAACTAATTGTGATGGTATACATCCTGGATATGGTTTTTTAGCTGAGAATGCTGATTTTGCAGAGCTATGTGAAGCGTGTAATATAAAGTTTATCGGACCGAGTTATCAAACAATTCAAAAGATGGGAATTAAAGATGTAGCTAAAGGTCTTATGAAAGAAGCGCATGTTCCATGTGTCCCAGGAAGTGATGGAATTATCGATACAGTAGATGAAGCTATCCAAGTTGCTAATGACATTGGCTATCCTATCATTATCAAAGCAGCGCATGGCGGTGGTGGTAAAGGAATCCGAAAAGCATATGATGAGGAAGAATTAATTCAAGGATTCAATATGACACAAAAAGAAGCCGAATCTGCATTCGGAAATAAAAGTGTTTATTTAGAGAAATGTATAGAAAATTTTAGACATATTGAATTTCAAATTCTTGCTGATGAATATGGACATGTGATTCACCTTGGTGAGAGAGATTGTACTATTCAAAGAAGAATGCAAAAACTGATTGAAGAGGCACCATCTAGAGTACTCACCGAACGAATGCGTCAAGATATGGGGGAAGCGAGTGTTAGAGCAGCTAAAGCGTGTGACTATAAAGGTGCTGGAACAATAGAGTTCATATATGATCTAGACGCTAATGAATATTACTTCATGGAAATGAATACAAGAATACAAGTAGAGCATCCTGTAACAGAAATGGTTACGGGGATTGATTTGGTTGCTTGGCAACTTAAGATTGCAAGTGGTGTCCATTTAACAATTCATCAAGAGGAAGTTAATTTAAATGGCCATGCTTTTGAATTTAGAATCAATGCTGAAAATCCATTTAAAAATTTTATGCCTACTGCAGGTCGTATTAAAGATTATATATTACCCGGTGGTTTCGGAGTGAGAATTGATAGTGCTTGTTTTAATGGGTACGCTATCCCACCATATTATGATTCAATGGTTGCTAAACTAATAATACATGCTGATAACCGACAAGAAGCGATAAATAGAAGTAAAAGAGCATTGGAAGAGTTTAATATAGGTGGTATATCGAGTACGATACCATTCCATCTTGCGATGTTAAATAATGAAGATTTTAACAATAATAATTATAATACGAATTATTTATCAAAACATGATATCATGGGGAGTATAGATGAATAATTTAAATTTAATTTTATAGGATTAGGTGATAATATGGTGTTGTTACAACAGGATAATACTGAGCTTGGACATATTAAAATTTCTATGGAAGTGCTTGAATTTATTGCAAGTCATGCAGCCAAAGAAATCAAAAATATTCGCTTAGAAAATAACTTCGCCTCTGGAAACTTTGAAAAACTTGGGAAAAAGTACCGAGGCCGTGGCATTAGGATTGAACAACATGAAGACTCAGTGAGTGTTGATGCTTTTGTCAGTGTAAAAAAGGATATTAATATTTCAAAAAAAGCGAGTGAAATACAGTCGACCATCAAGTCATCAATGAAACATATGACAGGTATCGAGGTTAAAGAAGTAAATGTACACATACTATATGTTCAACTAAAGAAATAATGAAGGCTAAGGTGTAAACATGAGTAGAAGAAAAGACAGAGAAGCAGCATTAAAAGTTTTATTTCAAATAGAAAATAAAACTTTAGCAATTAATAAAAATACTGCATATGAAGTGTTGGAATTAAAATATGATAGTTTTAGTGGACAAATTGTAGAAGGTGTCATAGAACATGAAGAAGAGCTAGTGTCATATATAACGCCTCACTTAAAAAATTGGACGTATGATCGATTGAATAAAATTGATAAAGTACTACTCAAGATGGCAAGCTATGAAATTACGTATAAAGATACACCTATTAAAGTCATCGTTGATGAATACGTCGAACTTTCAAAAATGTATAGTGATGATGATCAGTACAAGTTTATTCACGGTGTGATTAGTAAGTTAAATCAAGATAAAGAAAAGTAATAAGGGGCATTTTAGATGGACCAATACTTAACTGTAACAGCATTAAGTAGATATATTGAGCATAAATTTGATCATGATCCGCACTTGCAACAAGTATATGTAAAAGGTGAATTGACTTCAGTGAAGCATCACAATAGTGGAAATATTTACGCCCAATTAAAAGATCAAGAAGGACAAAATGTGATCAATATTAATGTCTTTAGGAATGCAAAAGAGCGTATTGAATTCGCACCAAAGGATGGAGACGAAGTATTAATATTAGGGCGTGTAAATGTTTATTCGCCGCATAGTAAATACAATATTATTGTTAATCAAATGAGTTTGAGCGGTGAAGGGATTTTAATGCAAAAGTTAGAAGCATTAAAGAAAAAGTTTGAATCCCTTGGTTACTTCGACGAAAAACATAAAAAGCCGATCCCACGATTGCCTGAACATATAGTTGTCGTAACAAGCTCTACAGGTTCTGTAATTCAAGATATCAATAGAACTTTGTCAAGACGATATCCACTAGTTAAAGTGACTTTAATTAATACATTGGTTCAAGGCTCTAAAGCTGCTAAACAATTGGTTGAACACGTTAAAATTGCTGACCGATTAGCAGCAGATATTGTTATCGTTGCTCGTGGCGGTGGTTCCATGGAAGATTTATGGTGCTTTAACGATGAACAACTTGCTAAAACCATTTTTGAAATGAATACGCCTGTAATTACAGCAATAGGACACGAAACGGATCAAACGTTAGTAGATTTTGTATCGGATCGAACGACATCAACACCAACTGCGGCAGCAGAAGTTGCATCGAAAGATAAAGAGGAAATTTTTAACTATTTGAAGTTTTGTGAAGATAATTTTAACTATTATATGAATCAAAAGTTGTATCAATATAATGAATCAGTTAATAACTTAACTCAACATCCGTTCTTAAAAAATCCAAGTGCATTATATGAAAAGAAAATTATGCAAAGAGATGAACAAGAAACATTATTAAATAATTTGATAAGAGACTCTATAAGGCAGATAACTGCAAAATACGAAACTAGTATCGAACAAATCAACGTATCAAATTTAACCCGAAAAATTGAACAAAGAAAATATTTACTTTACGATATGATTGAGAAACGAAATAATCTGGTTAATTCATCGGTTACTTTTTCTAAACATCAATTAAAAGAACAAATGATCACTTTACACAATGTGAGTCCCTTAAAGATTATCGACCGTGGGTTCACATTGACTGAAAAAGGTAACCAAGTCGTAAAAGATGCTAGCATGATTAAACAAGATGATCATATTAAAACTACATTTAGAGACGGTTTTGTATTGAGTCAAGTATACGAGGTGAATCATAATGACAAATCAAAATGAATTAAATGAATTAAATGAATTAACATTTGAAGATATGATTAGGGAGTTAAAATCAATCAATGACCAACTTTCATCAGATGAAATTAGTTTAGATAAGGCAATGGAATTATATGAACGCGGAGTTAAACTATCAAATGAATCAAAGAAGAGACTACAGGAAGCTGAATATAAAGTGGAAGAGTTGAAAAAGGGTCAAACGGAGTTATCGAATGAATAGTTTGGATGAATTATTAACGTATACGAAATATCAAATAACTGAAAACATGAACCAGTATATACCATCTTATGACCGTATTCATGAAGCAATGCATTATGCAATGAAGGCTGGTGGGAAAAAAATAAGGCCAGCACTACTTTATGCTATATTAGATATATATGGTTCTGACAAAAATTCAGCTCATATTGCTGCATTATCTCTAGAAATGATTCATACATACTCACTAGTCCATGATGATTTGCCAGCAATGGATGATGATGACTTAAGGAGAGGCAAAAATACTGTACATATCGAATTCGATGAAGCAACTGCGATTCTTGCGGGTGATGGGTTATTAAATCATGCCGTTACATTGTTAACATCTATGAATTACGATAGTGAAATTGTATTGGACGTTATTCGAGTTATATCAGAAGCTGCAAGTATTGAAGGAATGATTTTAGGACAAAGCAAAGATATTCAAGACGAAGTTGATACAATTGAATCATTAAATCAATTGCACGCTTTGAAAACTGGTAGATTATTATCTGCTCCAGTAGAGGTTGGTGTTATATTAAGCGATGCTAAACAAGATTTGGAACAGTGGCGAACGATTGCGTATAATATTGGTTTAATGTTCCAAATTAAAGATGATTATCTTGATGTGTATGGTAAAGAAGAAGAAATAGGCAAAAGAGTTGGCAGTGATGCTTCATTGAATAAAACAACTTACATCACTTTAATCGGTCAAGAAGAGACCAATCTTCTTTTACAAAGTAAATATGATGAAACCGTAAATCTCTTAAAAGAACTAAATCATCTTGATACATCATTGATTGAACAAATTATGAAATATGTAATAGAACGGAAAAAATGAGTGGTTATAGTTTCAATGCTCGGTACACATCGTTTTATATAATAAAATAGTCTTATTGGTAGTAATCCTTGTGTCCACACAAGGATTTTATTATATGATAAAATGAAAATTATGAGAAGTATGTAAAGGATTGATACGATGGAATTACAAAAAATTAATTCTCCAAAAATGATTAAACAATTAACAAATAAAGAGCTTGAGATTCTTGCAAAAGATATCAGAAAATTTCTTATTGAAACATGTGCTGTGACGGGTGGACACATCGGTGCAAATTTAGGTGTAGTAGAATTAACGCTCGCACTCCATAAACACTTCGATTCACCAACTGATAAATTGCTATTTGACGTCGGACATCAAGCATATATTCATAAAATATTAACTGGCCGCTCAGATGCTTTCCATTCACTAAGACAATATAAAGGGTTATGTGGTTTTCCAAAACGTAATGAAAGTGAACATGATGTGTGGGAAGCAGGTCATTCATCTACATCGTTGTCAGGTGCAATGGGCATGGCGAAGGCACGAGATATTATGGGTGAAAATTATCATGTTGTGCCGATTATAGGTGATGGAGCAATCACTGGTGGTATGGCATTAGAAGCACTAAATCATATCGGTCATGATCAAACAAATATGACAATTATATTAAATGATAATGAAATGAGCATAGCACCTAATGTAGGTGCTATGCATAATATGTTTACAAGACTAAGAACTAATGCCCATTACAATCGATTCAAAAATGATGTCGATGGGGTATTAAGTCAATTCCCAATGATGAGAAAAACTGCGGACAGAATGAAAGATAGTGTCAAATACTTCGTGATGGATGGTATCTTTTTTGAAGAGTTAGGTTTACAATATATCGGTCCAATTGATGGACATTCATTTGAAGAGTTAGAGGAAGCAATAGAATTAAGCAAAAAAACAAAAGGTCCTTCCATCATTCATGTTATTACTAAAAAAGGAAAAGGATTCAAACATGCTGAAGATGATATGATCGGGACATGGCATGGACTTGGACCATATAAAATTGAGACTGGTGAAGTGATTAAAAGTGAATCAGTGGGTAAGTCTTGGGGTTCAATTATTAGTGATGAATTATTAAAATATGCTTCAGAGGATAGAAGAATCGTAGCGATTACACCAGCGATGCCAGTCGGTAGTAAATTGACTAAGTTCCAACAAGAGTTACCAGATCAATTCTTCGATGTAGGTATAGCAGAGCAACACGCCATTACAATGGCAGCTGGTCTTGCTGCAGTTGGTATGAAACCATTTGTTGCAATATACTCAACATTCTTACAAAGAGCGTATGATCAATTACTACATGATGTAGATCGTATGAAGTTAAACGTGATTGTAGGAATCGATCGTGCGGGACTCGTTGGAGCAGATGGAGAAACACACCAAGGTGTATTTGATATCAGTATAGTTGCAGGACTTCCAAATACTGTGATCATGATGCCAAAAGACGCTTTTGAAGCTCAAGATTTAATGAAAACAGCGATTGAATATAATGAAGGACCGATTGCAATTCGATATCCAAGAGGGAATAGTCTTACTTCGGTTGCTCAAGATTATGTACCATCACGTGTTGAAATTGGAACATGGGACTATATTGTTGAAGATGTAAATAGTGATGTAACAATAATTACGTATAGTGAGTCAATGATTCATATGGCTATAGAAGTAAGCCAACTGCTAAAACAAGACAATATATCAATTGATATTGTCAATGCACGTTTTATTAAACCGATCGATAAAACAATGATGCAAACTATTACTAGAAAAACGAAAAACATTGTAGTCATTGAAGAAGTTATAAAACATGGTGGATTAGGCTCGATTGTAGCAAATTATATAGTAGATCATAGATTATCAAACGTACTCGATAGAATTGGTATCGATGATGTATATATTGAGCATGGTGATGTACCTAAGTTATTATCTGATATTGGCATTTCAAGTGAACAGATAGCAGCTCAAATTAAAAAGATGATGAATGACTAAGTGAATGAGGGATATTAATGTTAACTTCTATTAGGATTTCTAATGTAGCGATCATCAATGAACAAACGATTGACTTTAGTAACGGATTGACTGTATTGACAGGAGAGACAGGTGCTGGAAAATCTTTGATTATACAAGCCATTAGCTTAATTTCTGGTCAAAGGGCACAAAGTTCTATCGTAAAAAAGAGTAGCGAGAAAGCAACCATTGAAGCTGTATTTGATTTAGATGATCGACGAGATATCATTGAGTTGTTGGAACAACATGATATCGAGTTAGATGATTTTATAGTTGTTGAAAGAGTTATTTATAAAAATGGTAAAAGTTTAGCAAAAATAAATCATAAAGTTGTATCTTTAAAAGTATTAAAAGCAATTACAGCACATTTTATTCAAGTATTTGCTCAACACGATGCCTATGAATCGTTGTTAAAGTTACATCATCATGAATTATTAGATGAACATATTGATGAGACATTGTTGAATGATTATGAAAAATGTTATAACGAATATTTAAAAAACAAAAAGAAATATGAATCATTTAATGAGTCCATTCAATCTGATCAAGAGCGAATAGATTTATTAAAATTCCAACTTGAAGAATTATATAACATTGATATAAAGCAAAAAGAAGATATTGAATTACAACAAAAAATTGCCTACATGACAACATTTGAAGAACGATTGAAATTATATGAGCAAACTCGCATGTTGATTGATGATGAAGGTCTTCAAAATAAAGTTGTTCAGTTAGATCAACTATTGAATTCAATGATATCTTTAGATGATAAACAAAACGAACATCAATCAACTGAAATTAATCATGAAATGACTCATCCCCAATCAATTACTTCAGAATTTAATTATGCATTAGATGATATTAGAAGTTATGTAAATGATGACTCTATGATTGAATATGATAGTGAACAATTAAATGATTGGAACTTAAGATTGAGTGAAATTGAACGTATTAAAAATAAACATCAAAAAACAATTGATGAACTTCATATCATGCAATCTGAATATGAGACAGAACTATATGATTTAGAACATCAACAAATTTCTATTGAGGAAGTTAAAAAACTTTATGATGAATCTTATCATCAGTTAATTGAATTTGGTAAGAAGATCACTGACAAAAGAAAAAATATTGCTATAATGATTGAAAAACAAGTGAAAAATTATTTAGATGAGCTTGAGATGAAAGATGCTGAGATTAAATTTGACTTTGCCGAAGAACATATTAATAGATATGGTATTCATCAAGTAAACTTATTTATTAAAACGAACAAAGGAGAAGACTTTAAGCCAATCAATCAAGTTGCTTCAGGAGGAGAAATCTCGAGGATACAACTTGCTTTGAAACAAGTATCAGGTTTAGAGCAACATGATGCACTATTTGTATATGATGAAATTGATACAGGCGTTTCAGGGCCAGTAGCCCACAAAATAGCAAAGCAATTAAAATTTTTAGCCAATAAAAATCAAGTCATTTCCATTTCACATTTACCACAAATGGCGGCTATTGCTGATCAACATTTATATGTAGTAAAGTATACTGATCAATCCAATACGTACTCAAAATCAAATTATTTAAACAATGAAGAAAGAATCAACGAAATTGCTCGGATGATTTCTGGTGATTCAATCACTGAAGAAGCAAAGTCTACAGCCAAATTATTGCTAGATTCAAGTCAGGTGAAGAATTAATATGACTAAAATTATTGCTCATAGAGGATATTCAAGTTTATATATTGAAAACTCTGTTGAATCATTTCGGAAAGCTTACGACCACATGGCCGATGGTGTAGAGCTTGATGTGCATCTTTCAAAAGATGGTGAAATCATTGTCCATCATGATAAAACAATTAATCGTATGACCACGAAGAAAGGTTCGATAAAAAATTTAAATAGTAATGTTCTATCTCAAATTGCACTAAAAAAAACAAAACACAGTTCATACCAAACAATTCCATTATTATCGGATGTACTATATCATTTAGAGCCGACACCATTATTAATTAATATTGAAGTTAAATCTCCAACTGTTGAGATGTGCAATCGATTAATCGAAGTCATTAAATCTTTTGATATAAGTGATCGAGTAATTATTTCAAGTTTTCATTTAGATTTTTTGAAGATGATTAAAGAGCGTGATGTCAATATTCATACTGCATTTTTGTACTCTAAGTTAATTGGTAATTTAGAACAAACAATTAAGGATAATTATATTGACAGTATTCATCCTCATTTATTGTTTGCATCAGAAAGTATTATGGAACAAGTCATGCCAATGAATGCAAAAGTAAGAGTATATACAGTCAATAAAAAGACCGATATAGAATACTATATCGGCATAGGTGTGGACGCCATTATAACAGATGAAGTTGAACTAGCTTATCAAGTTAGAGAGGCTTTAATTAAAGAGTGACATTAATTTTAATGAATGATTTATTTGTTTGATTGTTTGTTACGGTGTTCAAATTTGTTTTCTCGATGAAAGAAATAACCACCTAAAAACCAAATGCCAAACACAATACATATTAGACTAACAATCAGTTGTAAATAGATGTTGGGAAATAGGTCAAGCTGTACTCCGAATACTGTATCACGTAGTAATTTAATCCCAACACCTAAAATTACTGCAGGAATAACAAGTATTAACAAAGCAATATATTTCATTGTAATCACCTCTCATGAGTTATAATGATGATAGAATTTATTATTAAATATTCTCTGTAATCATATTTTTAATTTTGGTTAGAATCATTATCCAACCATAAAATAATGATATAAGTGAATGAATTCAAATAGATTGGAGTACATTATGAATTATGAAGATATTTTAAATAAAGGTCTGAATAAACCACAAACAGTCGGTGTGATTAATCCATATGATTCTAGCACTATAGAAGCAATTAATCAAGTTCTGGAAACAACAGATCAAATTCAATTTAAATTATATGGACAAGTTGAATCAATGAGTCATTTTGAAGATATCGATAATGAGCAAATTGAGCTCAATTTGTATGATCATAATGAGGATGCATTAAAAGCTTGCTTTAATGATTTAAAGTTAGGTCAATTTGATGTATTGATGAAAGGTCTTATTGAAACTAAATTGTTACTTAAAAAAGTAATTAATAAAGAATATAATTTAATTGAATCAGGTCAGTTATTAAGTCATATTGCTCTGTTTGATATTCCAACTTATGAAAAACCAATATGGATCACTGATTGTGCAATGAACTTATATCCTGATCTTGACGCCAAAAAAAGAATATTGGATAACACTATTGAAAGCGTTTTCAAAGTGGGGTATGATAATATTTGTGTTGGAATACTTTCAGCTACAGAAACAGTTAATCCTAAGCTCCAATCATCAGTTGATGCAGATCAACTAGCAAAAGAGTACATAGACAACGAACATATTCATATCGATGGCCCACTTGCGTTAGATATTGCAATAAACAAACACGCTATCGAACAAAAAAATCTGCAACTAGATACTAATGGAGCTTGTGATGTATTGTTAGTACCTAGCTTAGATGTTGGTAATGTTTTATATAAAAGTCTTATATATTTCGCCAATGCAAATGTCAGTGGTATATTAGTAGGTGCAAAGCATCCAATCGTCTTAACAAGTCGAGCTGATAGTGCGCAAAATAAATTTAATTCGTTAAGACTTGCATTATCAGTACAATAATTATTTAATAAGGAGAGATAAGTATGATTTTTGAACGAATGGAACATGAAGATTATGAGCAATTAGTGTTTTGTCATGATAAAACATCGGGTTTAAAAGCGATTATAGCAATTCATGATACAACTCTAGGCCCAGCTTTAGGTGGCTGCCGTATGTGGGATTATGCATCAGAAGAAGAAGCTATTGATGATGTGTTACGCTTGGCTAAAGGTATGACATACAAAAATGCTGCTGCAGGATTAAACTTGGGCGGTGGTAAAACGGTAATTATCGGTAAACCTGACCAAAAATCTGAATTTATGTTCAGAGCATTAGGTCGATATGTTAACAGCTTAAATGGTCGTTATATTACAGCAGAAGATGTCAATACAACAGTTCAAGATATGGACTATATCTATGAAGAAACTCCTTATGTCACTGGTATTTCAGAAAGTTATGGATCAAGTGGTAACCCAAGTCCTAAAACTGCTTATGGTGTTTATATTTCGATGAAGCGAACAGCTAAAGAGGCATTTGGAGATGATTCATTGAAAGGCAAAAAGATTGCCGTTCAAGGTGTTGGTAATGTTGCATATACGATGTGTGAGTATATACATGATGAAGGTGCTGAATTAATCGTTACTGACATTAATGAAGATAGTGTCCAAAGAGCAGTTGATAACTTTGGAGCGCAAGCCGTTGGAATCGATGAAATATATTCTGTTGATGCAGATATTTTTGCACCATGTGCACTCGGTGGAATATTAAATGACGAGACAATTCCGCAGTTGAAGGTTAAAGCGGTATGTGGTTCTAGTAATAATCAATTAAAAGAGATCGCCAAGCATAGTAAGATGTTACAAGATCACGGTATCGTTTATGCACCTGATTTCGTAGTGAATGCAGGTGGAGTGATTAATGTAGCTGATGAGTTACAAGGGTATAATGAAGAACGAGCGACTAAGAAAATAGAAGAAATGTATGATCAAATTGGAAAAATTTTCGATATTGCTAAAAGAGAAAACATTACAACGGCTGAAGCGGCGGATAGATTAGCTGAAGAGCGTATTGAAGGTTATAAAAATGTATCATCAACGTTCTCACTTCATAATAAGTCATTAATTGAAACTCGAAAAAATAAATAATTATAACGATTGATATTATTGTTTAAGCCAACACAACTAGTCTATTTGTGTTGGCTTTTTAGTAATTAGTATTAGTATCTGGTGTTAATTACTTGTCATATCATTTTAAACATAATATCATTAATCTATAAAAAGTGGTCAGACCACTATAGATTAGGAGTATTAATTATGAATGTATTAGTTATAAATTTCGGCAGTTCTTCATCAAAGATTGCATATTATTCAAATGATGAATGTGCATATATTAATAAAATTGAACATACGCATGACGAAGCCTTATTATCAAATAGTGAACAATATCATTTAAGATATAAAGCAGTAGATCAATTCATTCGACAAAACAATATTCAAAAGGGTGATATTGAAGCAATTGTAAGTAGAGGTGGTTTAATGAAGCCGATTGAAGGCGGTGCTTATAGAATTAATGAAAAGATGTATAACGATTTATTGAATTGTCATTATGGTGAGCATATATCTAATTTGAGTGGTGTCGTGGGATATAAGTTAGCAGAAGAATTAAATATTAACGCCTACACGGTTAATCCAGTTATTGTAGATGAAATGATACCTGAAGCGAAATTAACAGGTATAAAAAATATTCGTAGGCAAAGCATATTTCATGCATTAAATCATAAAGGTGTATCAAATTTCTATGCAAAATCATGTCATAATTCATATGAAGATATTAATGTAATTGTAGGTCACTTAGGGAGTGGTATTTCCATTGCCGCACACAATAAAGGTAAAGTGATTGATGTAAATAATTGTTTCCATGGTGATGGACCAATGTCATTAGAAAGAAGCGGGAATATTCCTAATAAAGCGTTGTTGAAATGGTATGATGAAAGTGGATTTACATTAGATGAGGCAATAAGTTATTTAACAAAACAGTGTGGTGTAAAGAGTTATTTTAATACAATAGATTTTAAATCAATCTCTGATCGTTATGTTTCGGATAAGGAATGTCAGCAATTTATCGACGCGTTAGCATATCAAATCTCAAAAGAAATTGGCATGATGTCAGTTGTCTTAAAAGGAGATGTGGATCAGATTATATTGACTGGTGGGCTAAGTAATTCTAATATTTTAGTAAATTTAATAATAGAACATGTTAAACACATATCTAATGTGACAGTTTATCCGAATGAATTTGAAATGCAATGTTTGAATGACGGAGTTACAGATGTTTTGAAAGGTCATAACTTATTTAAAGAATATAATTAAATCGTTAAAGTAGATAATAAAAATATGATTGATATGTTGAATTAAATACATTTAAATCTTTTATATCAAATGGTAAGATAGTGTTAGAATAATAAATTCAAGGAGAGAATATAATGGATTTTAACATGTTTATGAACGATATCGTTGAACAAGCAAGAACAGAAATTGAAGCTGCAGGCTATAAGCAATTGACTTCAAGTGAAGAAGTCAAAGATGCGTTAGGTCAAGAGGGTACATCATTTGTTATGATTAATTCAGTGTGTGGTTGTGCTGGCGGAATCGCAAGACCTGCTGCTGAGCATGTTTTGAACTATGACAAATTGCCAGATCATCTATATACAGTTTTTGCAGGACAAGACAAAGATGCTACAGAACAAGCAAGAGAATTTTTTGAAGGATATCCACCGTCAAGTCCATCATTTGCATTGCTAAAAGATGGTAAAATTGCAGGAATGGTTGAACGCCATCAAATTGAAGGTCATGAAATTACACGTGTAATGGAACAAATTCAACAGTTATTTGATGAATATTGTAAACCAATTGCATAGTGAATAATCATTAGGGTGAGAACTTATGGGGGTATTAAAGCCATATCGTATTGGTTATCGCACTGTAAAAACAGCGCTTGGAATGACTTTAGCAATTATTATTGCACAATATTTAGGTATTTTGAACTTCGCAAGTGCCGGTATATTGGTTGCGCTCTGTATTAAAAGCTCAAGAACTAAGTCTTATGAGGCGGCATTTAGTCGCCTTATTGCATGTGTTGTTGGAATGACTTTGAGTTTCATTTTATTTGAATTGATTGGCTATGAACCATATGTTTTAGGCATCATTATATTGTTATATATCCCTCTTACCGTTTCTTTAAATATAGAAGAAGGACTGGTGACTGCAATTGTCATTATTATTCATTGCTTCTCATTTGGTGAATTTACATATAATATATTTTTCCAAGAATTATTACTGTTAATCATTGGTATTGGGATTGCATTGTTGCTTAACTTATATATGCCGAGTATGAATAATGAACTATTAGAATATAAAACTTCAATCGAAAAAAAATTTAAATCTTTTTTAATACAACTATCTAATCGGTTAGATCATGATGATTCGATTGATCAAACATTAATAGATAGTTTGGTTGAAGAATTAAAAATTGCCAAGACAAAAGCGTTTATTGATGTTGAAAATCATTATGTTAGAAATGATAATTCATTTTATTATTATTTCGACATGAGAGAAAATCAATTAGAAATTTTAAGACACATATTGCTTAGAATTGATGAAATAAAACATCATTCTGAAATTAATCGCAAACTAAATAAGAAATGCTCTGAATTTATTAAAGAAATGGCGGAGATGGTGAGTAGTACAGATTATACTTCATTGAGATTGCATGAACTTTATAAACTTAGATTAGAAGTTGATAAAGCCGATTTACCACAGTCAACTGAAGAGTTAAATGAAAGAGCAATGCTTCTTGAACTGTTACATGATATTGAAGCATACTTGAAAATTAAATCGACTTTTGGAAATTTAGAATATAAGTAAAATTTATAATTAATAGCCTCCCTATGTTTTTAGAAAACATAGGGAGGCTATATTATTTGATTTTTGGACATAAAACCATTAAATATCATGATGTTAACGATTATAATAAAAATGAAAAACCATACACAACAGTAGATAATAACATCAAAATAAGCATAAACCAAATAAAGATTCGTTGTACTTTTTTATTTCCCATAGAATCACCTTTCTAATCTGTATGTTTATCAATTAATTTGATAAAATATAATTATAATTATTCTAACATAAAATATCATTTTTTAAATATAGGAGTGTTTATATGAATAAAGAAAGATTAATCAATGAATTTATTGAGCTTGTCCAAATTGACTCAGAAACAATGAATGAACAACAAATCGGTCCAGTGATTGTAAATAAAATGAAGTCACTAGGTATGGAAGTGACATTAGATCATAGTCAATCTAAAACAGGTTATGGTTTTGATAATGTATATGGTATTTTAAAAGGAAACGATTCATCCAAGAAGACAGTGTTCTTTACAACACATATGGATACAGTGACACCTGGAAATGGTATTAAACCAATCATCAATAATGATTATATTGAAACAGATAACACAACTATTTTAGGTGCTGATGATAAGGCAGGAATTGCAGCATGCTTTGAGAGTATTCGTCATATCCAAGAACAAGATATTAAACATGGTGATATTGAATTTGTTATTACGGTCGGTGAAGAAAGTGGTCTTGTCGGTGCGAAAGCATTCGACGAATCTTTGATTAAAGCTGACTTTGGTTATGCAGTAGATGGAATGGGTCCTATAGGTACTATGGTCGTTCAAGCGCCAACTCAGAGTAAAATTAAAATTAATATTCAAGGTAAGAAAGCACATGCAGGCATGGCACCAGAAGAAGGCATTAGTGCAATTGAAGTTGCTAGCTTGGCAGTATCTAATATGCCACTCGGTCGTATCAATGAGAATACAACCGCAAATATTGGTACATTTATTGCTGAAGGACCAACAAATATCGTATCAGATTCTGTTGAAATTATTGCAGAGGCACGCTCTTTAATTGATGAAGAAATGTCAGACCAAGTAAATAAAATGAAAGAAGCAGTTAAGGTTGCTTGCGATCAATATAATACAACATATACTTTTGAACATGAAGTGATGTATCCGAGCTTTAAGTATACTGAACAAGATGAAGTTGTATCGATAGCCAAAAACGCTACAGAACGCATTGGTCTTGAAGCTAATATTATAAAAGCAGGTGGAGGCAGTGATGGTAATGTCTTCTCTGGTAAAGGTAAACCGACAATTATACTTAGTGTTGGATATGAAGATATTCATACAACTGATGAAAAAATGAGCATTGATCGTCTAGTTCAAGTGACTGAGCAAATTAGCTCAATTATTGAAGGTATGTAAAAAAATAAATACAGGCTAAGGTGAAAAATATGAAAATATATGATGTAGGTGTAGTTGGCCTTGGTGTAATGGGCAAAAATTTAAGCAAAAATATCGCATCGAGAGGATACAAAGTTGCTGCATTTGACTACTTTGAAGAAGTTAGGGATAAAATGCAAGTAGAATTAAATGATGAACAAGATATTGAACTGTTTCATGATATTGAATCATTTACAGCTTCATTAAAAGGACCGAAAAATATTTTAATGATGGTACAAGCGGGTCAAGCAACTGATTTAACGATTGATATATTAACGCCCTATCTAGGTCAAGGAGATTCACTCATTGATGGTGGGAATGCAAATTTCAAAGAAACAATTAGACGAAACATTGAATTGAGTGAATTAGGAATAAACTTTATTGGCGTTGGTATATCTGGTGGGGAAGAAGGTGCATTAAATGGTCCATCTATAATGCCAGGTGGTCAATTAGATGCTTATCAAAACGTTGAATCGATTTTAAAAGATATTGCTGCTGTTAAGAATGGAGAGCCATGTGTGACTTATATTGGGGATAATGGTGCAGGGCATTACGTGAAAATGATTCATAACGGTATTGAATATGCGGATATGCAGTTGATTGCAGAAGCATATAGTATTATGAAAACTGTATTAAACATGAGTCACGAAGAAATGAGTTCAATTTTTGAACAATGGAATCAAACTGAACTTAATAGTTATCTTATTGAGATTACTAGTCACATTCTTATATACAAAGAGAATGGTGAATATTTAGTTGAAAAGATAATGGATAAGGCTGGACAAAAAGGAACAGGGAAATGGACTGCTATTGATTCGCTTGAATTAGGCATTCCATCTACAGTAATTTCAGAGAGTGTATACGCACGTTGTATTTCGAGTTTAAAAGATGAAAGAATTAAAGCAAACAAACTATATAATTTTAAGCAGAACAATAATATTCAAATTGATAAAGAGCAAGTATTAGACCAACTGAGAAATGCGCTTTATATTTCTAAAATTTGTACTTATGCGCAAGGGTTTAGACAAATGAAAGCAGCAGAAGTTGAATATGGATGGTCATTACCTCTAGGTGATATTGCCAAGATTTGGAGAGAAGGCTGTATTATTCGTGCAGAATTTTTAGATGAGATCACGAATGCTTTCGAAAGAAATAATCAGTTAGATAATTTATTATTCGATGATTATTTTAAATCTCGAATCATTAATCATGAAAGTGATTTAAGGGAGATTGTAAAATTATCAATAGATACTAAAATGCCAATCCCTGGATTTTCATCATCATTGACTTATTTAGATCAAGCAAGATCTGAACAACTGAGCGCAAATATGATTCAAGCTCAGAGAGATTATTTTGGAGCACATACTTATGAAAGAATAGATCAAGAAGGTAAATTCCATACGGAGTGGAAAAAATAAATTATTAATAATATGATGAAAAGAACCTTGATTATAAATAATGATCAAGGTTCTTTACTTATTCAATAGGGAGCCATAATTCAGCAATATGTTCTGGATGATCAATCGTTGCATCAAATGTAATACGTTCAATGGTAATGTCATCGATAATGTTAAATCCTGATTTGATTGACCATTGCTGATATGCAAAATCTAATGCATCTTGCGTTGCATGCTTCAATGGTCCAACGAGTTCAAACACACTATAACGGTGTGGATACAATGTCTCATATTCAAAACGATTAGAAGGTGTTTTTGACGAGACACCAATCATATATTCTATGTAATCACCGAGCGGAATGGTGATGATAAATATACCTTCAATGTGACCATCATATAGAGTTAAAATATCGTCTAAAATTCCACTTTTCTTTATGTTTAATAAAAAGTTATATTTTAAATTTACATCAAGATATTCAGATTTGGAGACAGAAATTTTAACTCCCGTAATGTTTAATGGAGGGGGGCTAATGATTTCGTAATGGATATGGTCTAACGGCCTTACATCTAATGATACACTTAATGGAGATAAGTAATTCGTTTTAACCCCTTTTTGTTTTGAACGAATTGGTGAAACGTGATGAAAAGACTTAAAATGATCAGTAAATTGATCGATATTTGCATATTGATATTTATGTGCTATTTCGGTCATTTTTAAATGACCTAATTTAATATCTTTAAGGCATTCTGTTAATCGCCGTTGATTGATATATTCTTCAATATCTAAACCTACAACAGCAGTAAATTGTTCTGTGATTGTTTTATAAGTTATATTCAATTCTTTTGTTAAAGCATTAATATCTATATATTCTATTAAGTGGTCTTCAATATATGTGATTGTACGTTGGACATTTTGTATATGTTTCATATCATCCACCTAAATTTTAGTTATTTTCCCACCAAGCAAAACCGTCCTTTGATAACAATAACTCACTTTGTCTTGGTCCTTGAGAACCTGCTCTATAATTTGGAAAACTTGGTTTATGCTGTTGCCAGACATCATGAATACAATCAACCAAATTCCAAGATGCAATTAGTTCATCGAAGTGCGTAAAATTAGTAGAATCACCAAGTAAGCAATCATATAAAAGAGATTCATAAGCATCGAAAGGGTGATATTCCTGATCTTGAACTAAATCATAATGCAATTTGACTGGTTTTGTACTCATCCCTTCAGAATAATGCTTAGCATTCAGTGTAAATTCAATGCGTTCTTCTGGTTGTACGTTTATAATTAATAAGTTTGAGTCTAACTTTTCTTCTGATTGATAATATAAGTTTAAAGGCACTTCTTTAAATTCAATCACTATTCGTGTAGATTTTTCTTTCATTCTTTTTCCAGTTCGAATGTAGAAAGGCACACCTGCCCATCTAAAGTTATCTATCATTATTTTAGCTGCTATAAAGGTATCTGTATTTGAGGTATTACTAATACCATCTTCTTCACGATAACTTTTAACAGATTCATCTGAAATGTTTCCTGAATCGTACTGGCCTCGAATATAATCACTTAATACTTGCTGTTTTGTTGGAAGTTTAATTGACTTTAAAGCTTTTACCTTTTCATTTCGTATATCTTCACTTGATAAGCTAATCGGTGGTTCCATTGCTAGTAGTGCCACAATTTGTAATAGATGATTTTGAAACATATCTTTTAAAGCGCCACTTTGGTCATAATAACTCGCTCTATCCAAAACTCCAATGGATTCAGCAGCTGTTATTTGGATATTTGATATGTAATGATTGTTCCACAGTGGTTCAAAGATAGAATTCGCAAATCGTATGACTTCGATATTTTGAATCATATCTTTACCAAGATAATGATCAATTCTAAAGATTTCATGTTCTTTAAATGTTGTCGAAATTTCATTGTTTAATTGTATTGCGCTGTTTAAACTGTCACCAAATGGTTTTTCAACAATAAGTCTTTTATATCCTTTTACAGTTGTTAAACCGGAACTATCAAGAAAGTCAGTAACGTCATTAAATAGTTTTGGTGCTAAGGCTAAATAAAATATTCTATTTTGAGGTATATCATACTTAGATTCTAAATCATTAACTTTTTGATTTAATTTGATGTAACTTTCTTCTGAAAGAACATCTTGTTGTGAGTAATAAAGATGTGTTAAAAATTCATCGAGGTGGGTGAAGTCAAATGACTTTTTACTGATGGATTCTTTAATCATCTGTCTAAAATCGTGATCAGTTAAATCTTTACGTGACGTACCCACAATACAGAAATTTGAAGGCAGCTTATTGTATATATATAAATGGTATAAAGATGGGAATAATTTGCGCTGACTTAAATCTCCAGTAGCACCAAATAAAATGATAGTGGTAGGTACGATTTGATGTTTCATTGTTTTCCTCATTTCTAAAGTTCTTTAATTATCATTTTTTCATAAGTTTACGTAAAAAACAATATTTATATGCTATAATTGACCGGTAAAAGGAGTGTATCACATGGAGGTAATGTTTCTAGGGACAGGTGCAGGTTCACCATCAAAAACTCGAAACACACAATCGATGATTTTAGATTTAAGACAAGAAATCCAAGAATTATGGATGATGGATTGTGGAGAAGGGTGTCAACATCAAATATTAAATACATCATATACATTAGGTAAAGTAAAAAGAATTTTTATAACACATTTACATGGTGATCACATTTTTGGTTTATTTGGAGCAATATCGAGCCGGTCTTTCCAAGGGGGCGAAGGGTCTAAATTATTTATTTATGGACCTATTGGTATTAAAAAACTTGTTGATAATGTTTTAAAAATTACCGGTACTCATTTAAATTATCCAATTGAAATTGTAGAAGTAAATGAAAATGATGAATTTAATATTAACCGTTTTGTCGTAAAGGTCAAACCTTTGCAACACACGATTAAAAGTTTTGGTTATATTATTTGTCAAGAAGAACAATTGGGTTCAATTAAAGTTGATGCACTTAAAAATATTGGGTTAAAACCTGGACCTTTGTATAAAGAAATAAAGACTAACAATGAATTTACTCATAATGGAAAAACATATTTATCGAAAGACTTTATGACAGATAGTAAGAAAGGGATCAATATTGCAGTACTAGGAGATACGATGTATTTCGATGATTTAATAACGACGTTAAGAGAATGTGATATTATCATCATGGAATGTACTTATTTAGAAGGTGATTACGCTACTGCAAGGAAATATGGGCATATACATTTGAATGATATTCGAATGATTCAAAGTGAATGTCAGATGAGTGCGTGTATTTTGACACATTTATCAAATAGATATAACAATTATGATTTGCAAAGAATAATAAATGATAGTATTTCAACATTGCCATATAAAACATATTTAGCAAGTGATTTTAAAAAATTTAAATTCATAAACCATAAATAAAGATTCAAAGGATAAGCGTTGTGACTTGAAATAATAAACAGAAGACAACTTTTGAGATGCACCTCAAAAGTTGCCTTCTGTTTATTTAGATTGTAAATCATATGGGATGTCATATTGATTGAAGAACTCAATTACTTTATTTTTATAGCTTTTTGAGTGTATGTTGTAGCTTGTTGCATGATCACCTTTAGTGGGTAACCATAACATTTTTGCATTTGACTTATTATTATACAAGGACTGAGTATGTTGATAAGGAATAAATGTATCATTTTTAGTATGAATAAATAAAATAGGGATATTAATCTGTCTAACACTTTGTTTTGGTGAAATTTGGTACAAAGAATATGTGGTCCTGATTTGCAGAGCTTTATTAATAAAGTATATAAGGATCGGTGTAAAAACCTTTAATTTTGAATATATTTTTTCTTTGACTAAATAAATAATTTGTTGATCTAATGAAGAAAATGCACAATCAGAAATTAAGAATTGAGCTTTTCCATTTAATGAACCTTGATATAGTAATGCTGTTGCTGCGCCCATTGACTCACCATGTAAGCCTAAATAAATATTATCATATTTATGATACAAAAAGTCGATGACTGTATTTAGATCATCTTTCTCATAATAACCGTAACTAGAATGTTCCCCTCCACTTGAACCGTGTCTTCTATGATCATATAATACGACATTGTAACCTAGGCTATGAAACAACATCATATATTTATTAGATGAAATTTTGTTTTCTGTCACACCGTGTAAACATATGATAAATCTATTATGTTCATAAGCTTTGAGTTCAATACCACTCAGCTTATAACCATGTTTAGAATCTATTTTAAATGGTGTGATAGGCAATGCGTTAAATGTTTGTGGGCTTAGTCGATTTCCTTTTATTTCTCTTCGTCGAATAATACCAACATCTCTTAACTTAAAGTTTAGTAAGTAATTGACCGCAAAAAATCCAATAGATAAAAGGGATAAGATAATGACTGAGAGTGGGATGGAAATAAAAAATAAAGTCTTTTTCATAGATTTACCTCATTAGGTTTAAATATTTGAATTGTTAAGAGTTATATTAAATGTTGTGATTTATATAACTAATATCTTTAAATACATTCTTATTGTTATGAACATCTTTAAGTTCATTTAAATTTTGATATGATTCAATGTTCGATTTCAATTGATTCAATGAGCTTGCTCCTACAACGATACTTAATACATTTGCATGATCTATAATATACTTATAGGCATATGTTGTTAAATCGTTATAGTCTAATTCAATTTGTCTTAATTGCTCACGAAGTTCATTTGACGAGACAGATTCAAATCCATCTGAAAATTTATCGATTAAAACTTGTTCATAGTTTTTAGTGAATAATCCTTTCATAATTGGACCCCTTACAAGAACGGGGATATCATGTTTATCAAGTAAGTTAAATATTGACTCAGGTCTATTATCGATAGGGTTATACTGCATCATAACGGTTGCTAATTCACTATGGTTAACGTATTCTTTAATAACATTAGGTCGGATTGAAGATAATCCATAAGAGTCAATTAAACCGTCTTTTTTAAATTGTTTGACGGTTTCTATGGTTGCTACTAAATCATCTTCAATCGTTCCACCATGTATTAAATATAATGGTATTTTATCTAACTTCAATCTGTTCAAACTTTGTTCTAGTGCAAATCTCAAATACTCTGGGTTAGGATCCCATTGGAATGATTCAACATCATGAAATCGATTACCACCTTTAGTGCCGATAGTAACATTACTATCTTGTTGCATTAATTCACGTACAATCGACCCCACAATGGTTTCATTTTGTCCTCTTTGATATACATCTGCTGTATCAAAATAGGTAATACCTTGTTCGTATGCGTAGTGTATTATTTGTTCAGTTTCACGAATATTGTCCAAAGGTAGATTCATACAACCTAACCCTAATATTGAATACTCATTGTTTGATCGCATCTTAGTTTGCATCATTAAATATTATCCTCCTCATGTAAGAAATGATATAATTTATATAACATAATACAATCATACAACATAATGCATTTTGTGATAAAGTGAGGGACTTAATACATGGGAAACTCTGAAAAAAAATTATACGAAACAACTGAATTTAAAGGACGTATTATCGAAGTCAAAAAAAGCGAAGTATTGCTTCCAAATGGAAAGAAAGCAAACAGAGAAGTAGTTTATCATCCTGGTGCAGTTGCTATATTGGCAATTAATGAACGACAAGAAGTAATTTTTGTAAAACAGTATCGTCTATCCGTTGATCAAGAATTACTCGAAATCCCTGCTGGAAAGATTGAGCAAAATGAACAACCTATTGATTGTGCAAAGCGAGAGTTAATGGAAGAAACGGGATATAGTTCAAATGATTTACGACTTATAGCAGATGTCTATGTTTCACCAGGTATTACAGATGAAAGATTGTACATTTATCATGCTCAAAATATTAGTGAACAAACAAATCAGTCATTAGATAGTGATGAATTTGTTACCTTAGAGTATTTAACTGTTGAAAAAATACAAGAAGGATTAGAAAATTTGACATTTAATGATGCAAAAACAGTTATAGCATTGCAATATTATCTGAACACTCTCGATGATGAATAGTGGACAAAATTTTATTACTAAGATTTAAGTTCATTAAGCAACCATTTATTGAGTATTATTCTAAGATTATTTTATTATATTTTTAGTATATTGAATAAACAACTTATTATTTATAATAATTTTAAATTATGGTATAATTGCTACGATTAAGGTGGTGTACCGAGTGGAAGATCGTATTCAAAAAATAAAAGACCAAATGAAAAAATCCTCTTACAAACTTACATCACAACGCGAGGCAACCGTTAGAGTATTGTTAGAAAATGAAGCGGATCATTTAAGTGCTGAAGATGTTTATTTGAAAATAAAAGAGAAATCTCCTGAAATTGGTCTTGCAACTGTCTATAGAACGTTAGAACTACTCACAGAAATCAATATCGTAGATAAAATTAGTTTTGGCGATGGAGTACAACGTTTTGACCTGAGAAAAGAAGGAGCTAACCATTTTCATCACCATTTAGTATGCATCAAATGTGGAAGTGTTGATGAAATTGAAGAAGACTTGCTTCCAGAAGTAGAACGTAAAGTTGAGACTAAATATGATTTTCAAATCCACGATCATCGTCTAACGTTTCATGGGATTTGTAAAAAATGTAAGGAAGACGATCAACAGTAAGTAAAGTTGGTCGTCTTTTAATATTAAATTTGTATATAAATTTTTGATTTAGCATAGAGGAGTGACTTTATGAATTATCAAACCATTGATGAATATTTGGACTTCGTAAGATTAGAAAAAGGTTTATCACATAATACGAGACAAGCCTACAGACTTGACTTAGTACAATACATTGATTATATGAAAGAACATAATATATCAGACCTGAATGGTATAGTGCCACCCATGATACAACAGTATATACGAACCTTAAACGAAACAGGTAAATCAAGCAAATCAATTGCTAGGCTCATATCTACTTTAAAAGGGTATCATCAATTTTTGATTAGAGAACAATACATGACGAAGGACCCAACAATCTTGATAAAGCCACCGAAGACTAAATCTAGTTTACCTGATGTTTTGACAATTGAAGAAATCAACCGGTTATTAGATTTTAAATCTGGTGATAAACCGATTGATTGTAGGAATAAGGTTATGCTTGAATTGTTGTATGGATGTGGTATTAGAGTATCTGAGTTGATTAGTTTAAATTTATCTGATATTCACTTATCAATGGGTTTTATTCATGTTACAGGTAAAGGTAATAAAGAAAGAATTGTTCCGCTTAATCAGACGTGTATTGATATATTAAGTGATTACATTAATCTATTCAGAACGGATTTAGACCATAATAATTCTAATACTTTAATATTGAATTACCGAGGTCAAATGATTAGTCGTCAAACGGTGTGGAAAGTTTTGAAAACAAGAGCAATCGAAGCAAATATTAATAAAACGATTTCACCACATACATTGCGCCATTCATTTGCAACCCACTTGTTAGAAAATGGTGCAGATCTAAGAAGTGTTCAAGAATTATTAGGGCATAGTGATATATCTACAACACAAATTTATACACATATTAACTCTAAACAAATTAGAGATATTTATAACCAGTATCATCCACGTGCGAAGAAATAATTAATAATCTATAATTTTTTTATGATATTTATAGTTTTTTTATTATAGGAGGATTTTTCATGAAAGGTAATCGTTATATTACATTAATTATATTAATTGCATTATCAATCATTTGGGGTATCTGTTATTGGGTTTTTCTTGTTTAATTTTTGTTTTCTTAAATTAATAATATCACTTCTATCTCTAAGCTTATGCTTCAATATGATTTCTTTATCTGATGTTATTTGACTGGGATATAGATGACTCAATTGATCATCTAAATGCGGTAGCATAATATGGTTGAATTGTTGTTTCGTTAAAATATCGTGTTCTATTTGATGACATTGAACAATCATTTTTTTTGGACTTATATTAAATGCTTCAAGGCTTTTAGGGTGTTTTGATAAAATGGTTGATGCTTTCTTAATACACGTCAATGCACCTTTAAAATTTAATTGCCTATAATGGTACAATGAAACGGCATATAACGTGAGTCCGACAAGAAAGTCATCTTTTTTATGATTGTTGTTTGATTTCCAAGCCTCTTCTAATAGTTCATGACACTCAAAATAATCCTGTTGGATATAGAATTGTTGATAGAAATGTTCTATAAGTTGATTAGAATACATATTTTCACCCCTTGTTGTTTAAAAATTATACTTTTTAAAATAACATAGACTTAAAATAACATAGACGATATTAATTAGAAAGAAGAAAGGTTATTGATCAATATGACACAAACCCATCTATATGAAGTTCAATTGGATGCCTTTGTTGGACCGCTAGACCTGTTACTTCACTTAATTAAAGAATATGAAATTGATATATATGATATACCAATGAGCGAACTGACGAATCAATATATGTCTTATATTCATGCCTTTGAATCACTTGAAATTAATTTAGCAAGTGAATATCTTGTGATGGCGTGTGAATTAATTAGAATTAAAAGTGAATTATTACTTCCGGTTGATGATGATATTGAAGTCGATGATCCGAGGGAAGAGTTAGTTGAGCAATTACTTGAGTACGATAATTATAAGCAATCAGCACAATTGCTAGAAGAAAAATATAACGAAAGATTGTTATACGTGAGTAAAACACCGATGGACTTAACACCATATTCAAATAGCCAAGTAGAATTATCTGATGATTTATCGTTATCTGATTTAATTATTAGTTATCAAAGAGTAAAACAAAGAAAAAAAATGATTCAACAAGATGAAGTGGTGATATATGAAGATCAATATAGTGTGCTTGAAATGAATCGATTAATTTATAAGCATTTGGATTCTTCTGACAGAGAGTATGTACAATTTTCAAACCTAGCAAATGTCATTCAACATATCAATGGAATTGTAACGATTTTTATTGCAATGCTTGAGATGATAAAACATCAACAAATTATAATAAAACAAGAAAAAGCGTTTAGTGAGATACTGATATATAGAGGTGACTATTATGGACGACTTTGATTCAACTATAAAATCATTTGATAAAATGCAAAATATATTGTTGTCATTATTATTTGTGGCGGGTGATGAAGGGTTACAATTTTCAACAATTAAAGATGTACTTGACGTTGATCAACATATTGTTCAAGAACTTATATCTTCATTTAATTCTGAAGTATTCCAAATTCATCATTATGGTGATCAAATTTTATTAACACTGACGAATGAATATTCACCGTATATAAAAGAACTGATTATATCAAAAGAAAAAAAGTTATCACAACAAGCGTTAGAAACGCTTGCTATTATTGCATATAATCAACCAGTCACACGAAATGACATTGAAAATTTAAGACAAGTAAACTCAGATGGTGCAGTGAATACGTTGTATGCACTTGGGTTAATTGATAAATTAGAAGTTGAAGGTGAACGAAGCCAACAACTCATTACGACAGAATTTTTCTTAAATAAATTTGGATTAAAATCGATAGCGGACTTGCCGACAATGAATGATGCAAAAGAAAGAGAAGAACTTGAAATGTTCTTCAATGAACTAGAAGGGACTGATTCTAATGAATCATAAAGAACGTGTACAGAAAATTATAGCGAATAGTGGTATCACATCAAGAAGAAAAGCAGAACAATATATATTGGATGGACGTGTATCTGTCAATGGTCAAATCATCACTGAATTAGGAGTTAAAGCTGGTTCTAATGATCGAGTAGAAGTAGATGGAGTTCCAATTGAAAAAGAACAACCTATATATATATTGATGTATAAGCCAAGAGGTGTTGTGTCTACTGTTGAAGATGAACATGATCGTAAAACAGTCATTGATTTATTAGAAGGATTAAACTTTAGAATTTATCCTGTTGGAAGACTCGACTATGAGACGACGGGGTTGTTACTTCTAACAAATGATGGAGATTTAACATATCAATTAACACATCCCAAATTCAAAGTGATGAAAAAATATTTAGTTACTTTAGATGGCATATTGTTGAGAGAAGAAATTAAGACATTAGAAAAAGGGATTATGTTGGATGATGGTATGACAGCTAAATGTAAAGTGAAAGTTATACAAGAAAATAAAAAAGAAAATAGTTCACAATTAGAACTTACGATTCATGAAGGACGTAATCGTCAAGTAAGACGAATGATTGAATACTTTAATTATAATGTTAAGAAACTGAAAAGAATTCAATATGCTCAGTTGACGCTTAAAGGTTTGAAAGAAGGAGAGTCTAGAGCGTTAACACCACATGAGGTAAAACAATTAAAGGAATTAACATAGAACATATTATAATGTCAAACATTTGTCACAAGTGATATTATGCCCAATGATATAATGATGAAGACATTATTTGTAACGGGGGAATAATAATGAAGAAAAAAACAAGAAATATGATTCGAATAATAGTATTATTGATTGTATTTTTAATGTTAGCGATCACACTATATTTAAATTTTACAAAAGATAAGTCAAATATTGAGGTCGGTGCACAAGCTCCAGATTTTTCGTTGAAAAGTACTGATGGAGAGACTGTAAAATTATCTGATTATAAAGGGAAACCTGTCATTTTAAATTTCTGGGGAACATGGTGTGAACCTTGTAAAGAAGAGATGCCAGATTTTGAAAAAACTTATGAAAATGCTGACGGCAATTTTGAAATTTTAGCACTTCATGTAAAAAACTCACCACAACAAGTTGAACAATTTATTAACGATTTGCAAACAGAAATTTCTTTTCCAGTGATTTTAGATAATGCCAATGGAGATGTTACAAAAGCTTATGATATTGGTCCTTTACCAACAACAATGGTGATTGATAAAGAGGGTAAAATCGAGTATATCCAACAATATATGATGACTAAAGATCAATTAGATCAAATTGTTCAATCATTCGAAGACGGATCGAAGATAGAAAAGATTGACTCTTAAAACGTTAACAAATTTAATATGATTAATTATTATATGGATTGTATTGAATATGTGACGGATGATTTTGTATCTTAAGTTAATGAATGAACTATTTCATAAAAGAGAAGTGATAATATGAAAGATAATTTTAAAAACAATGAACAAACAAGTAAGAATGATGATTACATCATATGTTCATGTGGTCAAAAAAATGAGCCTGGAACTCAGTTATGTATTTCTTGTGGTCGAATGATTAATGAAGACTATGATAAAAAGAAAATACAAGATGTGATGCGTTATGACGGTTCGGCAGTACGCTCGAAAGTCAGAAATAAAACAATCATTGATAAAATTTGGAATTGGTTTGCGAGTATAAAAGTCGGAGTGACTCTTATTGCATTAACTGCAATAGCCGCTGCAATTGGTACAATCTTTCCTCAGCAGTATTTCATCCCAGTAGGTGTTGATCCATCTATATATTATAAGGAGAATTATGGTGCTCTTGGAGAACTCTATTATCAATTAGGCTTCCATAATTTATATTCTTCTTGGTGGTTTATTGTATTGTTAGCTTTGATTGCGTTAAGTATTATTGCAGCAAGCATAGATAGAGGAGTACCGTTATTCAAATCATTGAGTAATCAACGTGTAAAAAAACATCCATCATTTTATAGTCGACAAAAAATTAATGAAAGTTTTCCAGCAAAAAATTTAAACCTGAAAGATGTTGAATCTCAATTAAAATTGCAACGATATAAAACTCGACAAGATCAGGGACATATTCTTGCTGAAAAAGGTCGATTCAGTCGATATGGTCCATATATCAATCATTCAGGTTTAATTATACTGTTAATTGGTAGTATGTTGAGGTTTTTCCCTGGCATGTATGTAGATGAATTGATGTATATTAAAGAAGGTGACAGAAAACCAGTCCCTTCTACGAACAGAGAGTATTATGTTGAGAACAAAAAGTTTACGGCTGAAAATTATGATGCTTCTGATGGCGAGGCATTCCAACAGGCTATTGAAAAGTCTCAAGGCATGATTGCTAAAAATTATCAAACAGACTTAACTTTATATAAGAATACTTCAGCAATGTTAGGTGAAAGTGACGAGTTAAAAAAAGTTGATGAAGGCTCAATTAGATTGAATCATCCTTTCAAATTTGACGATTATCATTTATATCAATCGAGTTATGATCAATCTCAGATGAAAACGATGACATTTAAATTGATTGAAAAATCATCACAAAAACAAATTGGTCAACCATTTGAAGTGAACTTGGATAATCCAAAGGAGCATTATACAATTAATGATCAAATATCAATAGACATTAAAAGCTATGTACCTGATTTCAAAGAAATATCATCACAAGGATCACTTGTATCAAAATCACCAAATACGATTAATCCAGCTTTTGTATTTGATTTAAATGAGAAAGGTGAAGAGAGTGAATACAGTTTCATTAAAATAAAGGAAGCTAAAGAGATTTCTGAAGGAAATCATTATGAAATAAAATTTGATGGTATGACAAATCATATGGCCACAATATTAACTGTTAAAAAAGATAAAACATTGCCGTTTATTTTCACAGGTTTTATTATATTCTTAATTGGTGTATTTATTGGTTCATATGTTAACCATCGTAGAATTTGGTTAAATATTAGTGATGATGGTCAAACCTTGAATTTAGCAGCACATACGAATAAAAATTATTTCGGATTAAATAAAGATATAGAAAAAATGGCGACTCAATTAAGCCTTCACAAAGGAGTTGAAAATAATGTTGACGATTAGTAACTTTGCTTTATATAGTGCTTTTATCATTATGTTAGTCGCACTCGTTCCATTTTCTTTGGCAGTAAAATCAAAACATAAAGATAAATATAATAAAATTGCAATCATCATGACCTCGATTGCATTCGTACTACAAATTGTATATTTTATAACGAGATGGATCGTAGCAGGTCATGCACCTGTAAGTAATTTATATGAGTTCGTATCATTCTTCGGTATTATGATCATTGGTGGGTTTTTATTATTCAATATGATATATAACACACCAGTATTGGGATTATTTGCTATCCCCATTGCATTGTTAGTTATCGGATATGCTAGTATGTTTTCAAGAGATGTATCACCTTTAGTACCTTCACTTCAGTCTCACTGGCTAGCAATCCATGTAATAACTGTAAGTATTTCATATGGTGTATTATCCATCAGTGCAGTTGCAGGATTAATATATATTATTAAAACAACAGAACCTTCAATTCGCAATAAGGAATTTTTCGGGATAGAAATGATTATGTGGTTTATCGTTACGGTGATCGCATTTATTCTTATCACTATTACGATGAAAGGTATTATTCAATACGAAGATTTATACTTATATACTGATAAAAATGATCAAACACAAGTTGCAGAATATCATTTGCCTGCAATTACTGTTTTTGACAGTTCTGTACCAGTGAATGATCTTGGTGATAATCAATATGAACAAATTGATGGTAATCAAGGATTTATAAAACTTCCACCATTTATTAACGCTCAGAAAGTAAATACTGTAATCTGGTCAATCTTTGGTGGAACACTGTTATATGGTTTAATACGTCTATTCGTAAGAAAACCTTTATTCATGCTTGTTAAACCTTGGACTAGAAATGTTAATATTGAATTAATGGATGAGATAGGGTATAGAAGTGTAATTATAGGTTATCCATTATTTGCACTTGGTGGACTGTTATTTGCAGCAATATGGGCACAAGAAGCATGGAGTAGATTTTGGGGATGGGACCCTAAAGAAACATGGGCATTTATTACATTTATGTTTTATACAGTATTTCTTCACCTCCGTTTGAACAAAGGTTTTGATGGTAAAAAAAGTGCATGGTTAGCAGTGATAGGAATGTTAGTGATTCTCTTTAATTTAATTGCTGTGAATCTAATCATTGCAGGATTACACTCGTATGCTTAGGAGGGGTATAAATGACGAATGACCAATATAGAATATTACTCGTTGATGATGAAGATCGTATTCGAAAATTATTACATTTATATTTAACAAGAGAGCAATTTGAGGTTACAGAAGCACAAAATGGTCAACAAGCGTTAGAACTTGCTTTATCAAAAGATTTTCATTGTATATTGCTGGATTTAATGTTACCGGAATTATCTGGTGAAGAAGTGTGTCAAGAAATACGAAAAGTTAAAGATACACCCATTATTATGCTTACAGCTAAAGGTGAGGAAACAAATAGAGTTGATGGATTTGAATTGGGAGCAGATGATTATATTGTTAAACCGTTTTCACCTAGAGAAGTTGTATTACGAGTAAAAGCTTTGTTGAGAAGAACATCTGAAGAAAGCTTTTCAAAAAAGTCTATGTACACGAAAGATTTAATAGTGTTTAATCGATTGGTGATTGATAATGATTCACATAAAGTTACAATTGATCAACGAGATGTAACGTTGACACCTAAAGAATATGAACTATTATTATTTTTAGTTAAAACTCCAGATAAAGTGTATGATAGAGAGGATTTATTGAAATTTGTCTGGAATTATGAGTTCTATGGTGATTTAAGAACAGTTGATACTCATATAAAAAGATTGCGTGAGAAAATGAATAAAGTAGCCCCTGGAAGTGGACAAATGATTGCAACAGTTTGGGGTGTAGGTTATAAGTTTGAGGAATTGACATGAAGATTTTTAACAGTATTGTGATAAAGCTGTGGTTAACGATTATTATAATCGTTACTGCAGTTTTATTGTTGTTATCTATTTCTTTATTCTATGTTATGGAACATACGTATAAAGATAAAGCGCGTAGTGATTTATTGTCCCATGCCGTAACGATTCAAAAATACTACACTCAAAACCATCAAACTGAGGTCAGTGAAATTGAATTATCAAATCATATAAATGAAGATGTTGGATATTTATTCTTTAACCGGTTTACAAATGAAATTATGAGATCAAATGATATTGATCCAGACATTGAAAAAGTATTGACAAAACAGATGGACTCAACGCTAATTACTAAGCCTATATCTCAATTTATTGAGTTAGATCGTTCTAATTATGATAAGCAATATGTCATTGTTAAATACCCTATTAAAATTTATTCTGAAAATGGAATGTCAACACATACTTTAATTATTTTTCAGGACCTGTCAATACTAGGCCCGTTGATGAATTCTTATATGCTTGTTATATTTATTGTTCTATTATTAATGCTATTAATCGTTACAATATTTGCGTTTTATTTGATTAATCGACTTGTCAAACCTTTGATTTCAATGAAAGATAAGACGTTAAAGATGGCACAAGGTGATTACAATCAAAAACTACAAATTCCATCTAAAGATGAAATTGGGGAATTGGCTATAGCGATTAATAAAATGTCGAAAGATACACAATTATATATTTCATCTATTGAAGCGCAACAACAATTTAACAAAAAGCTGTTAGAAGAAATACCAGAGCCTATATTTGTTTATGAAAAAGATCGTGACGATGAAATATTAATGAATAGTGCCGCAAAAAAATTATTACCATTTTTTAATCAATTATCGTTAAATGTTTCTGATGTGTTTAGAATGATTCAAACATCACAATATCATAATGATTTAAATGAAAAATTATCAACATTTGACAATGTGAGTTTGATTAATTCTCGTGTCATTCAAATTGCAGATCGTTTTTTTATTTTTAATGTTGCAGAATTAATTAATCATCAAAATAATGATGGCGGTTATTTTATATTTAATGAAAGAAATATTGAGTCTAAACAGTCTATTTTCATATTACTTCTAAATGATGTTACGACTCAATATAACGAAGAAAAGATGAAAGCACAATTTATACGTGATCTATCTCACGAACTAAGAACGCCAATGTCTATGATCGTCGGTTATACAGAAGCGATTGCAGATGGTGTTGCTGAGACGGATGAAGAGCGTCAAATGATGCTGGATATAATACATGATGAATCAAAGCGGTTAAACAATTTAATCAATGATTTCTCTCAAATATCAAAATTAAACCAATTTGAAATTAAACTCAATCAAACGGATATATCGACAACAGACATAGAAAAGTGGTTAATACAAACTTTTTCTAACAGAATGGCAGAGCATCAAATAAAGTATATCGTTAATAATGAAATTGATGATAAAATTGTAATTGACTATGAAAAGTTTCAGCAAATCTTTATTAACTTGTTAGATAATGCTTTAAGGTATACAGATGAAGGTGATTGTATTAAAGTGATGATGAAACCTAGTCATATATCGAATTATAGATATGAAATAATTATCTGTGATACTGGGGTTGGAATACATTATAAAGACATCCCTTATATTTTTGATCGTCTATATAAAGTTGATCAGTCTAGGGTTCGAGGTAAGTCTGGAACTGGGTTGGGTCTGTTTATCGTTAAACAAATCGTTAACGCTCATCAAGGTGAGATTAAAGCAAAAAGTGAAATAAATCAAGGAACTGCTTTCACAATTTATTTACCATAGTATTATACAAATTAACATAATAGTATTTCTTACCAAGTGTAGTTATTAGGAATATTTATTTTTGTGTTGTCTCTACGATAATATTGACTTCACTACAACAGTAAAAAAATTGTTTTAAATTGATATTTAAACGAATTGAAAGTAGGAAAAAAATGAAACTGAAGCAATTAATTATTATATCTATGATGGGAGCAATTTCATTTGTTCTCATGTTTTTAAGTTTTCCATTACCATTTTTACCACCTTTTTTACGTATAGATATCAGTGATCTACCAGCATTAGTCATCACACTTTTATTTGGTCCTTTGGCTGGTATCACAGTAGAGTTACTAAAAGGTGTATTATATTTTATTTTTGCATCAACGGCTGAACCAATTGGACCATTAGCTAATTTTTTGGCAAGTGTAATATTTTTATATACTTTATTTATTTTATATAAAAAAATGAATAAGTCATTCTTTATATCAGGAATTATAGCAACACTAATGTTAACGATTACAATGACGTTATTAAATTATTTTGTACTACTGCCTATGTATGGAATGATTATGAATTTAGATGATATTGTAAGTAATATTAAAACGATCGTTACGGCTGGAATTATTCCATTTAACATGATTAAAGGGTTAATGTTAACCATATTATTATATATCTTGAATATAAAGTTAATTCCTATGTTACGTGACAGATTTCTGTGAATTGTATGTATAGAATTGAATTTAAATGAGATATGTATATTTTATAAAATGATAAATAATATAGTTAAAAGACAATATATAATAACGAATTGTAAACTAAAGAAGAGCAATGTACATTTATATACATTGCTCTTTTACATAATACTCAAGTGTGTGATGATACATAATATTTAAATATAAAAAAATGAAAAACAATCGTTAAATTGTACTGTTATTATATACAATTATATTAACTATAATGCAACAATCTATTAATCATTACTATTCAAATTTTAAAGCATCACCATCAAAAGGTTCTTCTTCAACTTTGATGGAATCCGTTGGACATCCCTCAAATGCATCTTCCATATCTTCATGTAATTCTTCCGGAACAGCCATAGTTCCTTGGTTATCATCAAGAATAACGAAAGCAATTCCATCATCATCATAGTCGTATATATCTGGAGCTGCAGCACCACAAGCGCCACAAGCAATACATGTATCCATGTCAACGATTGTATATTTTTTTGTCATGATTTTGGACCTCCCTATGCACAATTTGTATACAACGAAACTAGTATAACATAACTAGTTATTTGTTTATAATATATAGAAATCGTCATATAAAGTAAATACAACTTTTTTCGTATATTGTCTATATTTTCTTTAAAAAAAGTTAAATGTGTAATGAATAAATCGTTAATTTATAGTTGAATTATAATGGTATTGATTCAAATTAAGTTTTAAATAAATACGCATTTATTATTGCAACTTTAGTGAGTTGAAAGATAGATTTTAGTTCGTATTTGTAATATAATATAGATTGAATATTAATTGAAAAATTATATATTCTATTTGTAAATTTATATATATTATACATTTATTTGACGAACTATTAATGAATTTGAATTAAATGTTATATTAATTGATTTAATTGAATTAAAATTAATTCATTTTACAAATTTATATTACATATTGTCTTATTATATTATAAATACTAAAGTTGGAGTGATTACATTGACTAAAGATAATTATCAAAATGAATTCGAACAAAGTAAAAAGCAAGTCACAGATGATGAATTACCTAGCTACTTAAAACGTAGACGACAAAATAATGAAGCTGCAAATCAAACGAAACAATCTAATCACACTAATGTTGATAAAGAAAATACGAATACAACGAATGCATCAAGAAGGTCTGATAAATACAAAACAAGCACTTCTGAGCAAACAAATAAACCGTTAAACAAAAAATTAAATGAAGAAAAAAATACACAATCTCCTCGAAATAAAGCTGTAAATCAAAATGAGTCACACAACCCTAATCATAATTCAGAAAATGTGGACTTAAAGAGAAGTAAACAAAATAATTCAGAAACTAAACATAATGAAAATAAATCTGGAAACAAAAATGAATCTATTCACAAGAAAGCGGCAACAGGTGCTACGGCTGGCGTTGTTGGTAGTTCAGCAGTTAACAACGATGCTAAAGCAGAGAGTAATATAAATGCTTCTAAAAAATCTAATGAAACGGCTAAATCAGGTGATTCAAATCAATCTAATCGAAATACTCGTGATAAAGATGTAAATAGGGATCAAAAAGCTAAAGATAAGAAAAATAATACAAAGAGTTCAGGCAGTAAATCGAAACAGTCTAATACTGGTAAACGGGTCGGACAAGCAGCTGGAGCTGCGACAGTTGGTTCAGCTGTTGGAGCAACTGCTTCTCAAAAGAAAGCAAATGCTAACAGTAACCAAAACACACATAAAATAGATACTAATGATGGTGATCATGGCGGTCCAGGAAGTAATCGAAAATCACTATTACCTTATATTATTGGTATTGCTTTATTGTTGCCAATATTATTAATTGGTTTATTATTCTTAATGAACAATATAGAAAACAATAATGGAAATAATGATGTAGCAGTGACACAAGATGAATCAACTGAGGAATCATCTACGTCACTCAGTGATAATGAAGAACGAAAAGAAAAGAAATTACATTCAACTGAGGAACCTCCAACTGAAGAAAAAACTGAAGATTCAACAGAAGAATCAATAGAAGAGTCAACAGAAGAATCAATAGAAGAGTCAACAGAAGAATCAAATGAAACGTCAGTTCATGATCAAAACGAAGTAGCAAATAATAGTTCTAATGAAATAAATAATGAAGTATTAACAGAAGAAGCTATCGCAAGTTCAAGTAATAACTCTGCAGATGAAAGTACATCTGACAGAAATGTTCAAACAAATGAAGCTAACCAACAAACAACAAATGAAACGACAACTGAACAATCAAATAATACTTCAGATAATCAATCGACAACTGAACAATCAAATAATACTTCAGATAATCAATCGACAAATACTAATACTAGAGATAGAGATACATCTACAGCTACAAATGAAATAAATAATGAGCCAACGTCAGAACGAACTACTGAACAAAGAACAAATGAAACAAACAACCAAAATAATTCAGCGGGTGCAACAACCCATACGATTGGTGCTAATGAGAATTTGTATCGTATTGCAATAAGATACTATGGTTCAGGTACTCCAGAAAATGTTAATAAAATTAAAGCTGCAAATGGCATTAATGATATTACGAATTTAAAAGTTGGTCAGCAAATTAAAATTCCAAAATAATACTAAAAACTAAAGCCAGACATTTGTCTGGCTTCATCTTTTTAATACTAAGATTTATTTATTAATATTAATATGAAATAGTAATGGAGGATCATTAATAATGAATATGAATTATGATGTCTTAATTATTGGTGCTGGACCTTGTGGATTAAGTACTGCAATTGAATGTCAAAATAAAGGTTTAAGTTATATTGTAATTGAAAAAGGTAATGTTGTTGAAGCAATATATCATTATCCTACGCACCAAACATTTTTCTCATCTGCAGATAAATTAGGAATTGGTAATATTCCCTTCATCGTTGAAGAACATAAACCAAAAAGAAATCAAGCGTTAGTATATTATAGACAAGTTGTTAAAGAGTATAACTTGAATATTAAACCATATACTGAAGTGACAACTATTAATAAATTAAATAATGACTTAAAGCATGAGCAATATTATTTTGAAATTAAAACTAAATCGATGGAAAATAAGGATACAGAAATGACATTTACAGCTTCTAAGGTGGTTGTCGCTACTGGTTATTATTTGCATCATAATGAACTGGATGTACCAGGTAGCCAATTGCAAAAAGTTAAACATTATTTTAAAGAAGCGCACCCTTACTTTAATAGAGATGTTCTTGTCATTGGTGGTAAAAACTCATCTGTTGATGCAGCGATTGAACTTGAGAAGGCGGGTGCAAATGTAACTGTTGTATATCGTGGAAGTGACTATTCTAAAAGTATTAAGCCTTGGGTTTTACCTGGATTTGAGTCACTTGTAAGAAATAATAAAGTTAAAATGTATTTCAATACTGAAGTCCTTGGAATTTTAAAAGATAAGGTCGTATTAAATCAAAATGGACTCAATATAGAAGTACCAAACGATACTGTTTTCGCAATGATAGGTTACCATCCGAATTATAAGTTGATCACAGATGTTGGTGTTGAGATTAAATCCGACGGTAAATTCAAACAGCCAATATTTGATGAAAATACAATGGAGACAAATGTAAAAGGGCTATATTTAGCTGGTGTCATTGCAGCGGGAGATGATGCAAATAAAATCTTCATTGAAAACGGAAAGTTCCATGGTGGTCTAATTGCGGATGATATTGTTAAACATATATCTCATGTTAATGATGTGGATGATGAAAATCAATTTGATAACGAATAATATACTTGAATTTAATAAAAAAGCAAGATGCAATGAAATAATTTGCATCTTGTTTTTTTAAGAACTAAAATAAAATGCCATATCTTCGTGGTTAACCTCATTTTCAAGTAATAAACCTAATAAAATTCTAGACTTTACCGCATTGATATTATAGCTAAAGATAACATCGTATTTGATTAAATCATGACCGCCACCCTCGTAGTTGTAATATCCACCAACTATACCATTGATGCATCGACTTAATAAAACTACGGGGATATTTTGTTTTTTGAGCTCATACAAACCATTTAATGTATTAGGGGGTAAATTTCCTTGGCCTAATGCTTCAATGACAACACCGTCATAATTCGAATGAGCAATATATGTGAGAAGTTCTGAATCCATACCAACATATGCTTTTAATAAAGCGATGTTAGAATGAATTGATTTCTTAACATGGTGATGTGTATTAATAGATGGTTCATGGAAATATACAATCTTATCTTTAGTAATAATTGCAACAGGTCCATGATTTGGACTTTGAAATGTATTTGTATTTGTTGTATGTGACTTGGTCACATATTTAGCATCATGAACTTCATCATTAAATACAATATATACACCTTTATTTAAAGGGTTAGTATCACTAACCACTCTTATCGCAGATAAGAAGTTATACAGACCATCGGAACCAATTTCATTTGATGATCTCATCGCACCTGTAATCGCAACAGGTTTATCATGTGGTAATGTTTCAAGTAAGTAGTAGGCAGTTTCTTCTAATGTATCTGTCCCATGAGTAATGACAAAGCCGTCGTATTGATCATAATTTGAAAATACCGTATCCATAATTAAATGCATGTCGTTAAAATTAATATGAGGACTTGGTTTATTTAATAATTCTATATTGGTTAAATTGACACTTTGTTGTTCAATTTGTGCTAATGGATTTGATGCTTGCGTTGAAACTAACCCAAGTTCATTTTCTTGCATTGAAATCGTACCACCTGTATGTATTGCAAGAATATTAGGCTGTCGTGTATTAGTCAATTACATTCTCTCCTATCATTATCTAAGTATTATGTAATCTATTATTATGCAATCTATTATTAAGTTTTTCAAAAAATAAACATATTTTTATGGTATTAATACAACTATATTAATACTATAAATATGTTAAACTAACTATGATTATTATAACAAAGATTAAGGGTGATTAAATATGAATATTGCTATTGATGGTCCTGCAGCAGCGGGGAAAAGTACTATCGCAAAAAGGTTAGCTGAAATTTTAGAATTTAGATACATAGACACTGGCGCAATGTATAGAGCCGTAACATTGTATGCTTTAAATAATGGATTTATAAAATCAAGTGATTCAATTATTCAATCATTGGATCAAATACATATATCTTTAACAAAAGAACAGCCACAGCGAGTTTTGTTGAATGAGGTTGATGTAACAGATGAGATTAGAAGTCAACAAGTAACGGACAATGTAAGTTATGTTGCTAGTATTAAACAAGTTCGTAGATTTTTAGTCGAACAACAACAGCAATTTATAAAAAATGGTGAGGTCATTATGGATGGACGTGATATAGGTACAACAGTCATCCCGAATGCCGACGTAAAGTTTTATATGATTGCTCACCCTAGAACTAGAGCGCTTAGACGATTTGAAGAGAATAAATTAAGAGGTATTCATCAAGATATTAATTTACTTGAACAAGAAATTATAGACAGAGACCAAAAAGATATATCAAGAAAAGAATCTCCTTTACAGAAAGCAAATGATGCAATTGAGATTGACACTTCAAATATGACGATTGATGAAGTCGTTGAACAAATGTTGAATATTATACAGAAATTTAAAACGAGTCAATAGTTATACATTGAACTAAATGTTAATCACTATAGGAGGTTATATTACATGTTATATAAAATAGCGAAATATTTATTGATTTTAATTTTATTCCCTATTTTCAAAGTTAAAGTGATAGGGAAAAATAGAGTTCCCCGAAGTGGAGGCATTGTCATTTGCTCAAACCATGCAAGTGCACTTGATCCCCCCCTCTTAGGTATATGTGTTCCTAGAGATGTTTCTTTTATGGCTAAAAAGGAATTATTTACTCATTGGCTTCTTGGCCCATTAATTAGTAGATTAAATGCATTTCCAATTGATAGAGGAAAAGGGGATCGTAACACTATACGACAAATCAGTTCGGTTTTAGAAGAGGGTAATGCATTGGGGATTTTTCCTGAAGGACAACGTTCAAAAGATGGTCGAATACAAAAGGGACAAAATGGTGCAGCATTTGCTGCCTTAAGAAGTGGTGCGGTTATTGTGCCAGCGTGCATTAAAGGCTCGTATAAACCATTTACACGTCATAAAGTAGTATTTGGAGCTCCGATTAGCACTGTTCGGCTTAAAGACGAGGGAATTAAAACGAAAGAACTTACTGAATTGATTATGAGTGAAATTAAGAAATTACATGCAGATACAACAATTTAAACAGCTATGACATATAATTGTTAAAAATTATAGTGATTATTTGAAATATTTCAGTGTATTTAATATAATAGTAATTGTAAATAAGAGGAGGACGCTAACTATGACTGAAGAATTAAACAATCAAACAGAAGAGTTAAACGAGAAAGACCTAGTTGAGAACGTTGAACCAACTGAATCAGAGGAAGTAACTGAAACAGTTGAGCAATCAACTGACGAAAAATCTACTGAAGAAACAAATAGTGATGAAGTAGAACAGATGACAGAAGATATGATAGATGAAGTTAAAGTAGGAGACCGTGTTAAAGGTTCTGTAGTAAAAATTGAAGAGAAAGCAGTAATCGTTCATATTGAAGGTGGCAAATTCGATGGCATTATTCCAATTAGCCAACTATCTGGATTAAGAATTGAAAATGCTGAAGAAGTTGTTGCTGTTGGAGATGAAATTGAAGCTTTCGTTACTAAAGTTGAAAATGATGAAGAAGATGGAAAATATATTTTATCTAAACGTAAAGTTGATGAATTATCTTCTTTTGAAGATCTTCAAAAGAAAAAAGATAACGATGAAATCATTACAGCTGAAGTGAAAGAAGTTGTAAAAGGTGGATTAGTCGTTGATGTTGGATTACGCGGATTTATTCCAGCAAGTTTAATATCAAATGAATATGTTGAAGATTTCTCAGACTTCGAAGGTCAAACAATTGAAATGAAAGTTGAAGAATTAGATGCTGAGCAAAATCGCGTAATTTTATCTCGTAAAGCAATTATGGAATCTAAGGCGCTTGAAGAGAAACAAGCTGTATTAGATAAATTAGAAGAAGGTCAAGTTGTAACGGGTACAATTGCACGCTTAACAAACTTCGGAGCATTTATTGATTTAGGTGGCGTTGATGGACTAGTTCACGTATCTCAAATCGCACATCACCATGTTGAAAAGCCTGAAGATGAATTAACAATTGGTAATGAAGTAGATGTTAAAATCATTAGTGTTGATAAAGATGCTGAGAGAATTTCACTATCAATTAAAGATGCATTACCTGGACCGTTTGAAACAATTGAAGAGAACTTTTCAATTGGAGATGCTGTTAAAGGTGAAGTGAAAAGACTTGCACCATTTGGTGCGTTTGTTGAGATTGGACCTGGCTTACAAGGTTTAGTTCATATTTCTCAGATTAGCCATGACCACATAGGTACGCCTGAAGAAGTATTAGAACCAGGTCAAGAAGTTCAAGTTAAAATTTTGGATATTGATAAAGAAGCTGAAAGAATTTCATTATCTATCAAAGCTTTACAAGAACAAACTGGATCTACAAATGACTACGACAAATCTTATATAAAACAAAATAATTATAGTCAACAAGATGTTGATCAAGATGCACCAACATTAGGTGATATGTTTGGTGATAAATTAAAAGGTTTTAAAGCAGATCAATAAATTTATATTACGATCATTAAATAAAGCTAGAGATTACTTATATCTCTAGCTTTATTTATTTTAAAAATAAGATTATGGTATAATATAATATGCATTTAATATAATAAATATAATATATTTCAATAGAAATGAGTGATCACATGAAGCCTACAGTTGCAATTGTTGGTAAAGCGAATGTCGGTAAGTCAACAATTTTTAATAGAGTTGTTGGAGAACGATTATCAATCGTAGAAGATACACCAGGTGTTACAAGAGATAGAATATATGCTGAAGGTGAATGGTTAACAAATGAGTTTAACATTATTGATACCGGTGGTATTGAGTTAAACAATGAGGATTTTCAACAAGAAATTAAAATACAGGCGGAAATAGCAATTGAAGAAGCAGATGTTATCATATTTATAGTGGATGGTAAATTGAGTATAACAGCTGAAGATGAACATGTAGCGTCAATGCTTCAACGGAGTGGAAAACCTGTTGTACTCGCTGTAAATAAAATCGATAATCCAGAAATGAGATCAAATATTTATGAATATTATAATTTAGGTCTCGGTGACCCTTATCCAATCAGTGGCGCCCATGGATTAGGATTAGGCGATTTATTAGATAAAGTTGTATCGCATTTTAAAGATATTCCAATTGTTGAATACGATCAAGACACAATTAAGTTTTGTTTTATCGGTAGACCAAATGTAGGTAAAAGTAGTTTAATTAATGCGATTGTTGGTGAGGAAAGAGTTATCGTCTCGAATATCGCAGGCACAACGAGAGATGCGATAGATACTGAATATGAATATGAAGGGCAAAAATTCGTGATGATTGACACTGCAGGCATGAGAAAACGTGGTAAAATATACGAAAATATTGAGAAATATTCAGTCCTTCGTGCTCAAAAAGCAATAGAACGTAGTGACGTTGCCATTATTGTCATTGACGGTGACCAAGGCATTATTGAACAAGATAAAAAGGTTGCAGGCTACGCACATGAACAAGGTCGAGGTGTTGTCATTGTCGTCAATAAATGGGATGCTGTAGATAAAGATACACATACAATGAAAAAATTCGAAGATAAAATTCGTAACGAATTTCAGTTTTTAGATTATGCTCAGATTGTTTTTGTATCAGCTTTAAAAAAACAAAGATTAAAATTCTTGTTCCCTGAAATCATTGCTTCATATGAGAATCAACAAAGAAGAATACAGTCAAGCACATTAAACGAAGTTGTAGCTGATGCTGTCGCAATGAATCCAACACCAACTGATAAAGGTAGACGATTGAATATTTTTTATGCCACACAAGTTGCAATTAAACCACCAACTTTTGTGCTCTTCGTAAATGATGTTGAATTATTACACTTCTCATATAAAAGATATATTGAAAATCAATTACGCAAAGCATTTGACTATACTGGAACGCCAATTCATATTATTGCGCGAAAAAGAAATTAGGTGAAATGATGAATATTTCAATTATAGGTTCGGGAAGTTTTGGAACTGCATTGTCAATCGTCTTAAACGACAATGGCCATGATGTATTAATTTACGGTCGTAATGAAAGTGTTATTCATGAAATCAATACTACCCATACGAATGAACATTATTTAAAGTCTATCACGCTAAATTCAAATATTAAAGCAACGACTGACCTTGACAAGGCGTTGAATAATAGCGAAATACTACTACTTAGCGTACCATCTAAGGCTTTAAGATCTGTCTGTGAATTAATTGATCAATTCGCAACAAAAAATAATAAACAGTTTAAAATTATTCATGTCATTAAAGGTATTGAAAAGGAAACATTGATGACAATGAGTAAAGTGATTCAAGATACAATGCAACATCAAAATATTCAAGGGATTACGGTCCTAAGTGGACCTTCTCACGCTGAAGAAGTTGCATTAAGAAAACCGACGACAGTTACAGTCGCAAGCAAAAATAAAGATGAAGCTGAATTTTTCCAAGATCTATTTATCAACCAAAATTTTAGAGTTTATACAAATGACGATGTGATTGGCGTTGAGCTTGGAGGATCATTAAAAAATATTATTGCACTTGCTGCTGGTATTTTAGACGGCTATGATATGGGAGATAATGCAAAAGCCGCACTCATTACACGCGGATTAGCTGAAATATCAAGGCTTGGTAAATCGCTAGGTGCAAATCCATTAACATTTCTAGGGCTGAGTGGTGTCGGTGATTTAATCGTCACTTGTACATCAACTCATTCAAGAAATTGGCGTTTTGGTTATGGATTATCTAAAGGTAAAACTAAAGATGAAGTTTTAGGTGAACTAGGTATGGCAGTAGAAGGTTTGAACACAATTGAAGCAGCATATAAATTGAGCCAAACACACCAAATTGATATGCCAATTACATCTACTCTTTATAAATTTATCTTTGAACAATTAGATAAAGAAACATGCTTTGATTTATTAATGAATAGAAAACGAACAACTGAAGAATAGAATATTGTAAGCGTTGCTTAAAGTGAGGGATTAAATGTTTAATATATCTAGAATGGATTTGATGTGGGTATCTTTTTATTCGATTGGTCTTATGATTTTGTCAGTATTTTTGATATTATTAGCAAGACATAAAATAAACAATAAACCAATTCGAATGATTGTTAGTTTTATAGCATACGTATGTTTAATTCTTGCATTTTTATTGATGCTGCCTGTACTTGGAGGCTCTAACCATGGCTAAAAAGACTTTATTATCAATAATATTCTTAATAGTGATTTCGCAATATGGATGTATGTATCCACAAAGTGAAAAAATGAAAAATGCTCCACCTCATGAAGATCAAATTAAAACAGTGCAACAGGGCATCGATCAATATCAAAAGGATCAAGGTGGAATGTTACCAATTCACGAACGAGATAATGATACGCAAGACTATTTACAACACCCGATTGATTTTAATAAGATGCTGCCTAAATATTTAAATGAAATTCCACAAAACAGCTATGAAAAGGGTGGCTACTATCAATATATTATTATGGACGTTGATGAAGATCCAACGGTCTATGTTGCAGACTTAAGAATTAGTGAAGTATTAAAAGATTTGCGTATTAAGTTGACAGCAAGTGATCAGCCACTTTCTTTAGGAAAAAAAGTAGGAGCCAATTTATATGAAATTGATTATGAAGCATATGGAATAGATGAACCACCGATGGTTGATAGTCCATATTCGGATGAAAAATTACCAGTTTATATGAATGGTGGTAATGAATTTATCGTAGACTATCGAATTGATTTAAATAAAATGTTTACCCCTGATGAATTGAAACAATATAAAGGTGAGAAAATAAATCACTTATTATACAAAGAACTTCCCATTTTACCAATTCATTCGCCAGATTATACTGTCGATAAAACTGGAGAAATAGTGCTTAAAACATCATTAAACAGTAAAAAGTAGTTAATTTTTGATTATTTAGCTTTAAAAATGTATAAATCGTTGCAACCATTGATATGCTTGTGATAAAGTCAATTTATAGTGATAATTTAATTATCATTACATACAATTTCAGGAGGTGACTTTATAATGAACAAAACTGAATTAATCAGCGCTGTTGCTGAAAAAACAGAATTATCTAAAAAAGATGCAGGTGTTGCAGTTGATGCAGTATTTGAATCTATTCAAGATTCATTATCAAAAGGTGAGAAAGTTTCACTAATCGGTTTCGGTAACTTTGAAGTACGTGAGCGTGCTGCCCGTAAAGGACGTAACCCACAAACTGGTAAAGAAATCGAAATTGCTGCAAGCAAAGTACCAGCATTTAAAGCAGGTAAAGCTCTTAAAGAAGCAGTAAAATAATAGTATAAGAAAACCTATCCTAATGGATAGGTTTTCTTTATTTTATTTACAATATATATATCCTAGTGTAATCTAAAATAGAGAGAATATAAGGTAGGAATGATTATGATTACATATAAGGATAAGATGATTAATAACGATCATTTACATAAAAAGGATATCGCTGAAATCATTGAACGCTATCAATATAGTACTTTAAAAAAAGCTAATGATTTTAATGATGTTTCAATTTTTGATGTTATTGAAACATCTCAAGATAGTGAAGATCATATTATGGCAGTGTTATATATAGATTTTGCCATGAAGATTATGGATCATATTGAACAGCATTCAGTGAAAGAAAAAGCATATTTTATTTTAATTGCAGATTTATTTAATGCGCTTTATTATAAACATATTTCTAAAGTAAATAATGCACAACTATTTAATATACTAAATGATAAAATAATGGATTATAATCAGCATTTATACCATTTCAGATCATCTAATAATGATGATGAGAAACTTTATCAATATATAAAATACAATAAATTGCGAATGCAGTTTATAGATACACTGTCCATAGATCAAGAAATATTCAATCGATATTTATCAGAGTCATATAAAAATTAAGTGGTGATAAAATGAAAACAGATAAAGAAAAATACGTTCATAAAGTCTTTGAAAACATTTCTAATGAATATGATGAGTTAAACGATATTATAAGTTTCAAACAACATAAAGTTTGGAGAAAAGATGCCAATCAAAAGTTGAATGTACAATCTAATGAAAGAGTATTAGACGTTTGTTGTGGTACTGGAGATTGGACTATTCAACATGCATTGAAACTTACTGATGGTTTTGTAACTGGTCTTGATTTTAGTCGAAATATGCTTAATATCGGTAAAGATAAAATATCAAAACACAATGTTGAAAATATTGAATTTATCGAAGGTAATGCTATGGAACTTCCATTTGAGAATAATACATTTGATGTTGTTTCGATAGGTTTTGGATTGCGTAATGTCCCAGATTATGAGAAAGCATTACAAGAAATTTATAGAGTGTTAAAACCTGGTGGCAGATTAGCATGTCTTGAGACGAGTCAACCAACTAAACCTATTATAAAAGAAGGATTTCAAGTTTATTTCAAATATATAATGCCAGTTTTTGGTAAATTATTTGCTAAAAAGCAAGAAGAGTATAATTGGCTTCAAAAATCCACATTCGGCTTTTTATCTCCGAAAGAACTTGCCAAATTATTTGCTCAAGTTGGATTTGATCATATAGAGTATAAGACATATTCGTTTGGAGCGAGTGCGCTCCATTATGGTGTTAAACAAAAATAGTAATAATCAATTGATGTAAAGGGTGATTATAATGAAACGATACAATATACAATCATTAGTTAAAGATGTAGAGAAAAATTTACAAGCTACATTAACGTTTGATCACCCAATCAGTAATGAATCGTTATATTTGTTAAATAGCGGTGGAAAGAGAATTAGGCCATTATTTACAATACTTGCTGGCATATATAATGTTCACAATGAAGAAGATAAAGCTCAACTGATTCAAGTTGCAACGATTTTAGAAGTGATACATATGGCGAGCTTAGTTCATGATGATATTATTGATTTAAGTGTTGTAAGAAGAGGAAATCCTACGGTTAACGCTCGTATTGGAGATCAAAGAGCGATACATGTCGGGAATGTTCTACTCACTGTTGCACTCCAACTTGCTAATGAAGTTAATCATGACGGTATACATAACGCATTAAGTCAGACGATGATTGAATTGACTGTTGGAGAATTGAACCAAATGAATGAACAATTTGATGTGGATCAGTCTTATACAACTTATCTAAGAAGGATTAAAAGAAAAACGGCTAATTTAATTGCGCTAAGTGCACAAATGGGTGCGATGAGTGTAAACCTAGATCAACACAAAGTTAATCAATATTATCGAATAGGATATTACATTGGAATGAGCTTCCAGATTGTTGATGATTATTTAGATTATATCGCAGATGAAAGTACGTTAGGTAAGCCGAAACTTCAAGACCTTAAAAATGGACATATTACATTGCCTATTTTATATTCAATTAAGAGAGAGCCTGAACTCAAAGAATTGATTATTGATTTTAAACATAATCCATCAGAAGAACAATTGTCTAAAATTATATCTCATATGAATGCTTTAGGTGGAATTGAAAAATCTAGGGAAGTCAGCAAGAAGTATTTGAATAAAGCGAAAATGTTAATCGATGATACTGTTCCTAAAGAGCATGTGAAAACTTGGATGACTATTATTAAGAAAATTGAAAAGCGTATGAACTAATGCTTTGTTTATTGTTTTGGGAAAGTTATTACTGTTCATCAGAAAAAATGAAAAACACTTTGAAAACATGATCAAAGGATATATACAAAATTGTAAAGTACGTTTGAAAACGGTTAATTAATAAGTCTTGAATATATTTTTTTGTATTGATATTATATTTGTGGTATACCAAATTCAAAGGAGAGAATACATATGGAAAAAACATTCGTTATGATTAAGCCAGATGGCGTACAAAGAAGATTAATTGGTGAGATTACAAGCCGTTTTGAGAAAAAAGGTTTAAACATTGTTAAAGCTGAATTGCTTCAAGCAACTGAAGATATAGCTAAAGAACATTATGGAGAACATTCTGATAAACCATTTTTCGGAGAACTTGTTGAATTCATTACCTCAGGTCCAGTATTTGCAATGATTTTATCAGGTGAGAATGCAGTATCTGTAGCACGTACATTAATTGGTGAAACGAATCCTGCATCAAGTCAACCGGGAACGATTCGTGGTGATTATGGTTTAACAGTCGGCAAAAACATTATTCATGGATCTGATGCTGTAGAATCAGCAGAAAGAGAAATTTCAATATGGTTTTAAGATAGTGAAACAGTAGAATATACAGTTGATGACAACAAGTGGGTTTACTAATTTTTTATATTACATTGATAAACTAAACTATGAAAATAGTTTAGTTTATTTTTATTTATAATAAAATTAAATATCAATCATTCAACTCAATTGAATCTGCGTGTTACAATAATAACAACTGAAAAAATAGTAAAAAATGAGGTGTACTCAATGAGGTTTTTGACAGCAGGTGAATCACATGGTCCTAAATTAACAACAATAGTGGATGGTATTCCTTCGAACATGAAAATAAATATCGATCAAATCAATGAAGAATTGACAAGAAGACAAGGTGGTTATGGTCGTGGTCGTAGAATGAAAATTGAAAAAGATAAAGTAAATATTACGGCAGGTGTGAGATTCGGTTTAACATTAGGCTCTCCGATTTGCTTAGAACTTATCAACGATGATCATACACATTGGCTTAAAATAATGAGTCCATATGAAATAGATGATAATGAAGAAGTGAAGCGTCAAATTCATAAACCTCGACCTGGACATGCTGATTTAGTAGGCGGAATGAAATACAATCACCGTGATTTAAGGAATGTATTAGAGCGATCATCTGCTCGTGAAACGGCAGCAAGAGTCGTGGTGGGTGCAATATGTAAACAGTTATTAGCCAAACTTGATATTCATTTATATTCAAGAGTTGTACAAATTGGGAAAATAAAGGATGAAAATAAATATACAGTTGAGGAATATAGAGATAATCAAGATTTAAATGATATACGTTTTCTATCCGATCAATACGTAGAAGAAGTTCATCAACTTATTGATGAAACTAAAAAAAACGGGGATTCACTAGGTGGAATTGTCGAAGTAGTTGTTGATGGATTAATTCCAACGATTGGTAGCTATACTCAATTTGATAAAAAAATGGATGCTCATATTGCTGATAGAATAATGAGTATTAATGCATTTAAAGGTGTAGAGTTTGGTGATGGTTTTGAAATGGCGAATATGTTTGGATCAGAAGTACAAGATCCTATCAACTATAATAAGGAGAATGGTTTTAATCGTGATACTAATCATTTAGGTGGATTAGAAGGTGGAATGACGAATGGAATGCCTTTAGTTATCCGTGCTGTGATGAAGCCTATTCCAACATTGTATAAACCTTTGAATAGTGTTGATATTCATACGAAAGAACCATATAAAGCTCAATTAGAACGTAGTGATAGTTGTGCTGTACCTGCTGCAAGTATTGTTTGTGAACATATGGTGGCGATTGCATTAACAGAAATGATATTAGAAGAATTTCAAAGCAATGAAATTAATCAATTAATAGACAATTATAACCGCTTCAAAGAATGGATTAAAACATACTAAATAGTAATGCTGAAATGGCTTATTCCATCTAAATGTTGTAAATAGGGGTAAATATAATGAAAACAATAGAAACAACATATGATTCAAATAACTACTCAATTATCGTTGGAAACCAAGTACTACAAGAAATCAATAATGTAACTTCAAAACGCAATATATGGTATATCGATCAAAAGGTATATGAATTTCACAATACCTACATCGATCAATTTATAAAATCAAATGATGAATTAATTTTATTAGAAGTGAATGAAGAGTTGAAATCACTAAATCAATATAGCAAGCATATTGAAAGACTTCTAATGCTAGGAATCGACAGAGATACTACGTTAATTGCTGTAGGTGGTGGGGTCGTCAGTGACTTCGTAGGCTTTTTGGCTGGTACAGCTTTAAGAGGTATTCGTTATATTAATGTAGCAACAACTATATTAGCACACGATTCATCTGTTGGAGGTAAAGTTGCGCTTAACTCAATATCAGGCAAAAATCTTATAGGATTGTTTAAAAGGCCGTCGCTAGTAATATTTGATGCATATTTTATACAATCATTAAGTCATGAGGAAAGATTGAATGGATATGCAGAGATTATAAAAATGATGATGTTAACAGGGAGATTTAATGAAGTCATAACTAAGTTAGAAAGATTTAAGTCTAAAAGTCTTGAATCATTAATGGAGGATGTTAACTTCGCGATTCAATTAAAACGTGATATTGTATCAATTGACGAGAAAGAAAATAATTTACGTGCTGTTTTAAACTTAGGTCATACACTCGGTCATGCGATAGAATATCAATATAAAGTAAAGCATGGTTATGGGGTAGCCATTGGTGTTTTATTTGATTTATGGCTATCTGTTAACAACTTAAAAGAGAATTCTTCTAATCGAGTGGCGCAGCAATTAGAAGACATCCTATCACAATTAATGATGATATTTAATAAAGAAGATTATCCGTTGGAAGAGGTCATTCGTTCTATTGAAATGGATAAAGATCATTCGATTCAGTCGATTGTTGAATACATGAAACATGATAAGAAAAATAAAGACAATAAAATAGCTTGTATAACTATTTCTATGGATAAACTCACATCATTACAAAACCATATACTAAATTCACCGATTGAAATACAGCCAACGATTGAAGATATTATTATGGATGTACAAGTGTATACTACAGCTGAAATGAATCAAAATATAAATGAATTTATTCACTATATGAAAGAAGTGTTATTACATGATAAATAGTGGCGTTCAACTTAATAGCCCGTTACAAGGTGAAATTAAAATTCCAGGAGATAAGTCAATCACTCACCGAGCAATTATTTTTAGCGCCTTAGCTAATGGACAAAGTCATATTAGAAATCCTTTATTAAGTGAAGACTGTATGAAAACAATGCAATCATTTGTTGATTTAGGTGTAACTTATCAAATTGATGATGATAACAATTTAGTGATATCTTCACCTGGAATTGATGAATTCAAACATAAAGAAGTTACTATAGATTTAGGGAATTCAGGGACTTCTTTAAGGCTATTGACTGGTTTATTTGCAAGCATTGATGGTTTAGTCGTACATATCACTGGTGATGAATCATTGTCCAAAAGACCGATGAAACGAGTAATCAAGCCACTGAAACTGATGGGTGCGAAGATTGACGCACAATATCATTCCGGCGATGATGAGTACACACTACCAATGACTATATATGGTAAATCACTTCGATCAATAAATTATGAAATTAAAGAAGCGAGTGCACAAGTAAAATCATCTTTAATTTTTGCAGGGTTACTTAATGATCAAGGAGTTACTTTATATCAACAAGCAGCTACAAGGAATCATACAGAAATCATGGTCAATAATTTATATGCTGATCATGTAATAGTTGAAAAAGTAAATGGTCAATTTAAATATACTGTAAAACCAATAAATCGATTTTTGCCTTTAACCTATTCAGTGCCATCCGATGTATCGAGTGCAGCATTTATCATTATACATGCCTTATTAAATAAAGGCTCTAACATTGAATTAAATAGGGTTGGATTAAATCCTACTCGTAATGCAATCATCAATTATATAAATAAAGTAATTGATAACGATGATGTCATATCAATAAAAAATATATCAGTTGAGCACGGTGAAACTATTGGTAATATTATTGTACAATATTCTTCAAATCATCATGGGATTACAATACAGAAAAATGACATACCTAATATTATTGATGAAATACCAATTCTTTCAGTTCTATTAAGTCAATCAAAGGGTGAAAGTAAGATTGAACATGTCAATGAATTAATTGTTAAAGAATCGAACAGACTTGCAAAAACCATTGAATTACTTGAGTACTTGAACACGACATATGATGTGATAAAAAATGGTGATGGTGATATTACATTAATAATTAATCCAGATGTCAATGAATGGTCATCTGATTCAAGTTTAAATGAATATAAGTCCATTAAGCCATCACTCCAACGTTTCATTAAACAAGATAAACAGAACAATGAAGGAATTTATAGATTACAATCTGAACATGATCATAGAATCGCAATGTCTGGATATATTGCATCATCAGTTGTAAATAAGCCAATTCAAGTGATTGGTGATGAATGTATACAAACATCATTTCCTACATTTAAGGAAATATTCGACCTATAACTTAGAAAATATAATTTTAATATAAAGGAGCTTATGATGGAGAATAAGATAGATACGCTGATTGATAAGTTATTTTTAGGTGAAATTGACTACGTCAAGACACAAATTGAAACGATAGATACAATTAATGAAGAAGAACTTGATCAATTAGTCGTTCTTTGCGATCAACTGATCAATGCAGGGTTAATACTCGAAGCGCAAGTGATACTTAATAAAGCAATAGAATTATTTCCAAACGAATTAGATTTAACTGCAATGCTCGTCGACACCCATATTGTAGATGGGAAATTTGATGAAGCAATTCATATTTTAAATGATTATGAACCCTCGCCTGAATCATTACTTATTGAAGCGGACTTATATCAACAAATGAATATGCCTGAAGTGAGTTTTGATAAAGTCGAAAAAGCTATGGAACTTGCACCGAAAGAACCAGTAATACATTTTGCGAAAGCAGAGTTATTATATAGTGAAGGTTTATTTAATGAAGCGAATCGTTATTATGAGCAATTAATCAATATAGATATGGATTATATTAATGATGTAAATGTGAATGAGCGTATAGCAGATTGTGAATATATGGTTGGAGATTTTGAATCTAGTTTTAAATATTTCAACAAAATTGATAATGATGATTTAGATCAATCATTATTAATAAAAAAAGCAGTAGTCTTTAATAAATTGGAATTAAAAGAAGAAGCTATTCAAATATTGGAATCTATATTAAATGATTATCCAGAACAAACTCAAGCGAGTGAATTACTATTTGATATATACGAAAATGAGCATGACGATCAAGAAGCGATTAAAGTAGGATACGAACATATCAAATATAATGACTTTAATGTTGAGATGAAATATAAAGTATCAAGATTATTATTAAATCAAAAAAACTCTGATGGTATTAAATTATTAAAGGATGCACTCGCAATAGAACCAGATTATTTAAAGGCACAAGAGTTATTAGTAGAGTATCTTTATGATCATGAAGAATATGAAGAACTATTGTCATACTTTAATGTCTCAAACTTAATTCAAAATGGTCAATTCATTGATACAAATGATGATAATCAACTAATTTCTAATGAAGTGTACTGGATATTCGCAAAAGCTGCTCAACTATTAGAAAAAGATCAAATTGCTCAACCAATTTTTGAGTATTTAATTTCTGTATTGAATGATAATGAATCATTTTTGGAAGACTATATTGATTATATGCGTGAAATCGCTCAAACTGACAATGTTCAAAAGGCTAAGAATATGCTATCTAAATTAAATCCTAATCACTCATTCATTGTAAATGATGAAGACGGTTTTAATGTATAAAATAAGTATTATAATGTCTCATAAAATTCTCAAAAGTATTCTAAACCTATTCAATGATTGCATTATTAATTCAAAACATGTAATAACTACTGAAAATAACACAAATAATAATAGTAATGTATTAATTCAAAAAGATATTATTCATGTTTTAAATTATTTAAAAGATAATGAACAATTATTAATGAATATTCAACTGTTCGATTTTAAAGAAACAGTCGAACCTGAATTTCACCATCAAATTAACTTGGAGTTCGACTTTTTAAAGGATCAATTATTCAATGATTCCACTTATCATAATAACAACGATTTTTTAGGTCATAAAAATACACATATATCTAACGATTTATCTAATAATGGACTTAATCACTATTCAACAAATCAAGATGATTATCATATTCAATCAATATTTAATCATCAGTATGAAATTGGACAAGTTAAGTGTTATTACCATGGCGTTGACCTTAATATTGAAAAGAATAATGGTCAAGACATTATAAGTATGTTGAATGAGCTAGTGATTAATAAGCAAAATGTTGTTTTTTTTGATATTATCAATTTATATAATCAAATAAATTTAATGATAAAAAAAGAAGCTTTATTAGTTAATAAGAAAAACATAACGATTTTTAAAGAAAATATTATTGAACTATTAATAGACTATTTGAATTACATTATGCTCAAATATGATGTAGCATTACAAAAACGACATTTCAATGACTTGTTGCAATTAAATCAACTAAAAAATGTTATAGAACTCCAAATAAAATATTTCGAGGAGGATTTATGAATTTTGATATAGAATCAATTAAACAATTTCAAACGCAAAAAGAATATATCGACACATTGATTATTCCAATATTTAACATGCGATTAAATGAGCAAAGTACAAATGATTACGAAATTTTGCAAAATGTTATTATAAATGTTGAGCAACAATTGAAAGGTAGATTATTTGTATTGCCTTCTATTGGATACTTTGAAGGAGTGTTATCAATTTTTGATAAAATCAAAATTGACGATTTTAATCATATTATATTTATTTATGTTAAACATAGTGAAATTGATATGAATCATTTATTACAATTATCAAACCATCAAGAATTAATCAATAAAGCCAATGTTGCTTTGTTGGATAGTTTTCCTGTTGAACATATGGATAGAGAAATGTACGAGGGATTAATCAAAGAACAAGTAAAATCATCTGTTAAGCAATTCATATCAATTTGGAACAATTAAATATTAAATTTAAACAAGTTAAATTATAAAAAGTTGTATAGATATCATAATCTTTGTGACTTATTTATGACTTTATATTGACCGAATATATTTAATAGGCTAAAATTAGAATGTCCTAGAAATTAATATTATAGTATAATTGTACGTGAGTTAGAGGGGGGAATTCATATGAGTCAACGCGTCACAAGACGTCAATTTTTGAACTACTCATTAATGGGTGTAGGTTCATTTATGGCAGCGACAATGGTTTTACCTATGGGTCGTTTTGCTGTAGATCCTTTATTCCAAACTGGGTCAGATTCAAAAATGATCCAAACAAGTGCTAAAGTAAGTGAATTAGGTGAAACACCGACCAAAGTAGATTTTAAATACGAACAGAAAGATGGTTGGTATTCAAGTGAAGTAACGGATTTTGCTTGGGTATACAAGAAAGGTGACAAAATCATCGCACTTTCACCAATCTGTAAGCACTTAGGATGTACTGTTACTTGGGCTGGAGACGAGTCACAGCCAGACCAATTTTTCTGTCCTTGTCATAATGGACGTTATGAAAAGAATGGTAAAAATATCGCAGGAACACCACCGATTTCACCATTAGATCAATTTGAAGTTGGCGAAAAAGGCGGTATGTTAACTATCGGAGCCAAAGGTGAGAACCAATTAGTATAAAGGAGGGTAAAACAGTATGCTAAATAAAATTTACGATTTTGTTGATGATCGATTAGATATCACACCAATTTGGAGAGATATTGCTGATCACGAAGTGCCAGAGCATGTTAACCCTGCTTATCACTTTTCGGCGTTTGTTTATTGTTTTGGTGGGTTAACATTTTTTGTGACAGTAATTCAAGTTTTATCAGGTATGTTTTTAACGATGTATTACGTACCAGATATTGTTAATGCATGGAAATCTATTTATTACTTGCAACATGATGTTGCAGCCGGTGTTATTGTTCGTGGGATGCATCACTGGGGTGCAAGTGTTGTCGTCGTCATGCTATTTCTACATACGCTAAGGGTATTCTTTACAGGAAGTTATAAGCAACCACGTGAATTAAACTGGGTTGTTGGAGTATTAATCTTCTTTGTAATGTTAGGCTTAGCATTTACAGGTTATTTACTACCGTGGGATATGAAAGCATTATTTGCAACAAAAGTAGGTCTTCAAATTGCAGAGAGTGTTCCGATCATTGGGCCATGGGCTAAAACATTGTTAGCAGGAGATGAAGCAATCATTGGAGCTCAAACACTTACGCGCTTCTTTGCTATTCACGTATTCTTCTTGCCAGCAGCATTATTTGGATTGCTTGCAGCGCACTTTATTATGATTCGTAAGCAAGGTATTTCTGGACCATTATAGAATATTGTGAATATAAAAAAGGGAGGTTAATTGAATGCATCGCGGTAAAGGTATGAAATTTGTTGGTGATTCACGAATTCGTGATTACGAAAAACCAAAGTTAAATAGAGATTACTCAGAATTTCCGGGAAGAACAGAAGACTTTTGGCCTGATTTCTTATTAAAAGAATGGATAACAGGTGCAGTATTTTTGACAGCATTTATGTGTCTAACCGTTGCACATCCTGCTCCATTAGAACGTATGGCTGATCCAAGTGATACAGGTTATACACCATTACCAGACTGGTACTTCTTATTCTTGTACCAAATTTTGAAGTATACTTATGCTTCAGGACCATTTAATACATTTGGAGCTATTGTATTACCAGGTTTAGCATTTGGAGCTTTGTTATTTGCGCCTTGGCTTGATACTGGTAAAGCAAGAGTATGGTATAAACGACCAATCGCATCAGGATTAATGATATTGTCGGTTGCAATTATTTTCTATACAACATGGGAATCATTTACTTATCATGATTGGGAGAAACAAGATCAACAAGGTAAAATTGTATTTTCAAATTTAGATAAGGATTCAGAAGTATACACTGGGTTGATTAAATCCAATTGTACAAGTTGTCACGGTGGTGAATTAACGGGTGGTTCTGGACCTAACTTAATTAAATCTGAATTGCCTGCTGAAGCAGTTAAAGGATTTGTTGAGAATGGATCAGGGGATATGCCTGGATTTAAAGATTCATTATCAGCTGAAGAAATTGACCAAATTTCGAAATTCATTGCTGACTTAAATGAGACTGATGCCGATGGTAATAAATTAGATGCTGCATCAACTAAAGACTCGGGAAATTAATATATTTAGTAGATTTAAAGACCATCCAAAGGATGGTCTTTATTTATAGGAGACGTTATGACTAGATATCTGTTATTTTATAAGCCATTACTTACATTATTGTTAATCGGAAATTTATTAGGAACAATATATGGATATATTTGGTATATTCCGCAATTAAAAGAAACACCTTTAATATTTAAGGTTTTTGTTCCTGATTCACCGACTGCAAGTTTATTTTTTTGTATTGTATTGATATTGTATTTATTTAATAAAGCAAATGGATTAGTTGAATTGTTAGCATTTATCACTTTATTTAAGTATGGAATATGGGCTGTTATTATGAATTTGTTGATGTTTATAGAATTAGAACAAATCACTTTAATGGGATCTATGCTGATTATTTCACATCTTATAATGGCTATTGAAGGGCTATTATTTTTGCCACGATACTCTTTTAATTTTGGTCAATTATTTCTAGTTATGTTATGGGTTTTTCATAATGATTTTATTGATTACGTTATTGGTCATTATCCGAAGTATCCCGTCCTTGAAGAATATTTTAATATAATTGGTTACATTTCATTACTATTAGGATTTATTGCAATGGTTATTGCATTTTTCTATTGTCATAAAAAGTATGACACAACGAATAATGGTCAAAAATTTTGACTATTATTCGTTGTCACAATATAATATAATATATATCAAGTAAAATGGAGTGAATTTCATGTTAATGTATATAATTTATATCGGTATTATTATGCTTATCCCTATGTGGGCGAGTCATAATGTTAAATCTACATTCAATAAATATGCTCGTGTTCGTTCTACGAGTGGATTAACAGGTAAAGAAGTTGCGGAACAAATGTTACGCGATCATGGGATCACAGATGTGCGTGTTGAACAAGGACAAGGTTTTTTATCAGATCATTACGACCCAAGAGCAAAGGTTGTGAGATTAAGTCCACATAACTACAACAAGCCATCTGTTTCAGGCACTGCAGTTGCTGCTCATGAAATTGGTCATGCAATCCAACATGCAGAAGGCTATAGTTTTTTAAACTTTAGAACAGCATTATTTCCAGTCGCTTCATTAGGTAGTCAAGCTTCATATTTATTCATTATGGCTGGTATTTTCTTAACATACATGAACAATACGATGGGAAGTTTTGGTGCAACGTTGTTATGGATTGGAATTGGATTAATGAGTTTAGGTGTACTTTTCCAAATTATCACATTGCCAGTCGAATTTAATGCAAGTCATAGGGCGATGCAGTATATTAAAAGTCATAAGATTGTCAATGAAAAAGAATATTCTCACGCAAATAAAGTTTTGAAAGCTGCCGCAATGACGTATGTTGCAAGTGCTGCAGTTGCAGTTGCAGAACTATTACGTTTAATTTTAATTGCCAAAAGTCAAGATTAGTCATTTTTAACACAAAACTATTAATAGTTTTGTGTTTTTTATTGCACAATAATATATGTGTATATAAAATTTTGTTATAATTTAAACACATTACTTAAAGAGGTGATACGATGAATATTGCTTTAATCGCTCACGATAAGAAAAAAGATGATTTAATAAAGTTTATTAATCAATACATTGGCATATTTGAAACACATAGTTTATTTGCAACGGGTACAACAGGACAACGTATTATGGATGAAACGTCATTAAATGTTACTCGATTTAAAAGTGGTCCCCTCGGAGGAGATCAAGAAATTGGAGCAAAAGTTGCCAATAAAGATATTGATTGTATCATTTTTTTCCGTGACCCATTGACTGCACAACCACATGAACCAGATGTATCCGCATTACTAAGATTATCAGATGTGTATGATGTGCCATTAGCAACGAATGAAGGAACAGCCAGTGCAGTTATGTTGCATTTGGCTGAAATAAAGAGTAAGAACAATTAGGTGATCAAATGAAAATAGGAATTACATGTTATCCAAACATTGGCGGTAGTGGTGTTGTTGCAACTGAGCTTGGTAAAAAGCTTGCTCAGCGAGGTCATGAAGTTCACTTTATAACGAGCTCAATGCCTTTTAGGTTAAATCAGATGAATGATAATATATATGTCCATGAAGTTGAAGTGAATAATTATGCAGTATTTCAATACCCACCATATGATTTAACGCTAAGTACTAAAATTAGTGAAGTTATTTCAGAATATGAATTAGATATCATTCATATGCATTATGCAGTACCACATGCAATTTGTGGTCATTTAGCGATTTCAATGGCAAATCGTGATACAAAGATGGTTACTACATTGCATGGCACTGATATTACTGTATTGGGTTATGATTCATCATTGAAACCCGCGATAAAATTTGGTATTGAAAAATCAGATGCTGTCACTGCAGTGAGTCAATCTCTTATAGAAGATACGGATACAATCATTAAGCCAAATCAGGATATTGAACTCATATATAACTTCGTTGATGAAGAGAAGTTTTCAACACCTAAGATTGATTTAAATAAGGTTAAAAAATCATTATGTATATCTGATGAAATTGTCATTAGTCATGTGTCTAACTTTAGATCTGTAAAAAGGGTTGAAGATATCATACATACATTTTATAAAGTTCAATTTAAAAAGAAATCGGTTTTACTGTTAATCGGTGATGGACCGATGTTATTTAAAGCTAAAACACTTGTAAAAGCACTTGGAATTGAAAAAAAAGTGAGGTTTATTGGTAAGCAAGAAGAAATCACACATTATTATCACATCTCTGATTTCTTTTTATTGATGAGTGAGAAAGAAAGTTTTGGTCTAGTGTTGTTAGAAGCAATGTATGGTGGTGCAATTTGTATTGCGACGAATGCTGGTGGCATGAAAGAAGTGATTCACCATAACGAGAATGGTATTCTTGTAGATGTCGGAGATACGAATCAAGCGAGTGATTATATAATTGATTTAATAAGTGATCCTGAAAAAATGAAAAAAATCAAAGAAAATATGAAACAAATATTAATCAATAAATTTTCAACAGATCCAATTGTAAGAAAATATGAATCACTTTATTTGGGTTTGTTGAATAAAGGAAGTAAATAATGGTACCTGAAGAATTTAAAAATGCATATAATATTATAGATACGTTAGAACGTTCAGGTTATGAAGCTTTTTTTGTTGGCGGATCAGTAAGGGATTATTTGATGAATAATCAAATTGCAGATATTGATATCACAACTAATGCCACACCTGAAGAGATTATTGAATTATTTACTAAAACGATCCCAACCGGGATTGAACATGGTACCGTAACAGTGGTCACAGATAAAGGAAACTATGAAATTACAACATATAGAACAGAGTCCACATATATAAATTATAGAAAACCAGAAAATGTTCAATTTGTTAGAGAATTAAAAGAAGACTTAAAACGTAGAGACTTTACAATGAATGCGATTGCGATGACTAAGGATGGACAACTTAAAGATTTTTATAATGGATTTCAGCATATTAAAAATAAACAAATTTGTGCCGTTGGCATAGCTAATGAACGTTTCCAAGAAGATGCATTACGAATCATTAGGGGGCTTAGATTTCAATCAACATTAGGGTTTAATATTGTAGATGATACATACAAAGCAATCGTAAAACATCATCGCCTATTAAAAGAAGTTGCAATTGAAAGAGTAAATGTCGAACTTAATAAATTAGTAAAAGGTAAATATTTAATCCAAACATTAATAATGATTCGAAAAGATTTATTATTAGAAGCGCTCCCATTCTTTAAATATATTAATCAATCTGACTTCAATCTATTGATTAATATATTAAATGAACTTACTGTTGATGAACATAATATTCACAACACAATAAATGGTCGAAGGAAAAAAGTATTTCAATTAGATTATAATGATTTTATTGGTTTAATTTGTCTAATAAAACAATTTAACAATAGCGAACTAATCATTTCAAACGATAATGGTTTGATGGTTTATGATGAAGTTATTGATGAACTTTCAAAGTTGAAATTATCACGACATTCAGTTAAATATATTAAAGCATATGATAAATTATGCGCAAATTTGATTGAAATTATGAATTTATTTTATAATGGCTCATTAAGTAGAGGCGACATTGTTAAATATGACTTACCAATCGAATATATAAATATACATACGATTGACCATGAATTTATGAGAAAGTTTTATAAATATTATATTTCACAATATCAATTTAACCATGAAACGTTAATCTTTGTTTTGACTTGCTTGAAGCTAATATTTAAAGAATTAAATCAAAGTCATGAACTAGAAGAACAACAATCTATACAATTAGAAACATTTGATTTTAATACTTATTGCATAGATGAAATAGATAGAATTATAGATTGGCTTAATAAAGCTGAATCGAGATTATATAAAATAAATGACTTAGAAATCGATGGTCATGAGTTGAAATCAATGCAATTTATTAAAGAAGGTAAAATGATAAAATATTGGTTGAATGCATGTGTACTAAATTATTTTATAAATCCGACTGATATGAATTCAAAGATAAAGCAAGTTCAATTTTTAAAGCAATTTGAATTATAAACATTAGGAGAGATAATGTGAACAGTCTTCAACAGACATTGATACTTCTATATCAACATCAACATGAATATATTTCTGGCTCATATATTAGCGAACAATTAAATATTTCAAGACAAGCAGTGTGGAAAAATATTAATCAAATTAAACAAAACGGTTACATTATTGAATCTATTAAAGGAAAAGGTTATCAAATAAAACATTTTAAAAAAGGTTATGAAGAATCATTAATTCATGAGTTTCATAAACAACATCCTTTTTATGAATTTATTCATTTTGAAGATGTTGTTTCTTCAACTCAAAATATTGCAAATGAATTATCATACAAATATAGTAATCCTTTTATTGTAATAGCGAATGAACAACTTGAAGGAAGAGGCAGATTTAATAGGAGGTGGGACTCGTCCAAAAATCTTGGCTTATGGATGAGTATTGTTATCTACCCTAAAATCAGTCTTGAGAGAATAGGGCCTATTAATTTGTTTATTTCAATAGCCATTATTGAGGTTCTTAGAAATGAATATGATTTACAAGCGATGATAAAGTGGCCTAACGATATATATATTGATGATAAAAAAATATGTGGCTTTATCACTGAAGGGCAATTCAGTCAAAATGAATTGCATCATTTGACATGCGGTATTGGTATTAATTTATTTCAAGATAGTGATCAATTATCAAATCAATTTGAACGTCAAATTACCTCTTTAAATAATCATGTGGAAGATATTAATCAATATGAATTTCTAAATCATATGCTTAATTATTTAACGAAGTATTTTGAAATAATGGATAGTATTTCATTTGAGGATTATAAGGATAAGTATATATCTTATTCAAATATTTGGGGTAAGGAATACAATTTTTTAGTTGGTCAGCATTCTTTTATTGGTATACCATTGGATGTGACAAATCAAGGTGAATTAGTGATTAATCACGATGGACAACATGTCACGATTTCAAGTGGTGATATATTAAGTTCGAAATAGACATGATTATAAAGGAGGTGTTGGAATGAAGTTTGCATTTGTCGATTTAGAGACAACAGGACAAAGTCATCAAGATGATGACATTATTGAACTAGGTATTGTGATAACTGAAGATTTAGAAATCATTGATTCTTTTACGTCTTTGATATCGATTGAAAAAGAGATACCAGTTTATATTTCAAGTTTAACCAATATTAAGGATGAAGATTTAATTGATCAACCTTCATTCCAACACATATCTAATCATGTCTATGAAATGCTTAATGATTGTACATTTGTTGCGCATAATGCAAAATTTGACTTGGAATTTCTTAAATATGCATTCTTACAATGTGATATTGAATTTCAACCTGAATTAATTGTCGATACACATGACTGGTTTAAGATGATTTATCCAACACAATCTAGTTATAAGCTTGAAAATCTCTCAGCGATTATCGGCACTAAACATACAATGGCTCATAGAGCATTTTATGATGCTAAGGTTACTGCTGAATTATTTATTCATTCAATAAAAAAATACATGTCTTTTAATTTTGAATCAAAAAAGAGTCTCATTGACGTTGCTTGTGGATTAAATTTTGATATCAACAGAATTCTTACATACTTTCAGACATTGAATAAAACCTATCAAATCAGCGAGGTCAGTAGTGGTATAAAAGAGATTAATGGAATATTTTTTAAAGATATGATGGATGAAATTAGTCAATTAAATAAAGAGAATTTAAATGATATTAAACATAAAGTAAAAGATTTATCATTTGAAGATTTCTGTAAAAATGTTCTAAAGGATTACGAACATCGTGAAGAACAACATGCTTTACAAGATTATTTGTTAAGCCATATGAAAGATAAAACGATTTCAATTATAGAGGCACCAACTGCAATTGGTAAAACATTGACATATATTTATAATGCGCTTATAAAATATTCAGAAACTGGAGAGCGTACATTAATTTCGACAAACACTAAACTGTTACAACATGAATTACAGGACTTGATGATATCTATTGAAAATTCACTTAATGTTAAATCATTTCATTCAATGTTAATGGGACGAAGTAACTATATTCATTTACCAATCGTTAGAAAGATATTAAATGACGATACGTTAAATTATGAAGTCATTATTTTAAAAGGAAAATTAATCGTTTGGTTACTACAAACAAATACCGGTTTAGTGAGCGAGTTGAATTTAAAAGGTGGTGCAAATATATACTATCATTCAGTATTAAATGATCACCATAATTCAATTCATCCATCATTTTATGATTTCCACAAAAATAAATTGAAGAATTCAATGATTGGTATTACTAACCATAGTAATTTATTTGTTGATGAAACAGAAAGTCTTTGTGAATTATACCATCATTTAATTATTGATGAATCACATCATTTATTGAATGTTGCAACATCGAATGCACATAGACAAGTCTCATTACCATCATTGAAGAAAGTGATAAATCCCATTCAATCAGGTCATACTAGCAATATTGAAGAAAAGTTATATAAAACACTTGATAACGTGGTTCATAGTCTTTTTAAAAATTTGCATAAATCATTACAGAATGAGAAAAGTTCGATAGATGTAGACGAATTATACATCATTCATAAATTAAACCAAATGCAAAATATTTTAAATGATGAAACGTTAACGAATGTACCAGGTTTTATATTTTTAGATGAAATCATCTCGAATATTAATGCTTACTTAAATCAAATTGAAAAACAAATTTTTAATAGTGAATTTATATATTTAAATAGTGATAATAAAAAATATTATGAAACTGTTTCGATCAATTATTTAGTAGAATCACCAAAGTACATTATAAAGCGTAAATTATTTGAACAATATAAGTCTATACACTTTTTAAGTGGTACACTACAAGTCAATGAATCTTTTTCTTTCTTCATTCAAGAAATAGGACTAGAAAATCTGGATTATTCTCTTAATTCCATTGCATTCAAGGATGTTATAGATTATCAGAACAATGCGGAACTATGGGTATCTAATGACCAAATATCAACAAGCTTTCCATACTCTAATGAATATATTCAGCACATCGTAGAATGTTGTTATAGACTTGTTGTTATGCCACAAAATAAAGGATTAGCATTATTTACAAACCATCAAATGATACAAGAGGTCAAAGAGTACTTTGAGGACATAAATATGAATCAATTCCCAATCATTAGCCAGCACAAATCAATACACAATAAAAGGATTTTACAAAAATTCAATCCACTTGATTATGGTTTATTGTTAGCGAGTTTAAGTTTTTACGAAGGTGTAAATTTTAAAGCGCCTAACAATACTCAAAAAATATTATTGATGACAAAATTACCATTTCTTTCTCCAAATGATCCTTTAAGTTATTATCATTCGATGCAATATGATAATCCATTTATTGAATATACATTACCAAAAGCAAGTCAGCGATTCAGACAGGGGATAGGTCGATTGCTTAGGGATGGTTCGGATCAAGGTATTATAATTTGTCTGGATGACCGTTTAACTAAAGGATTATATAAAAAATATTTTTTGAATGGTCTACCGAACATGGATATTAAGTACTATAGTTTAGATGAAATGGATCAACAAATAAATAACATGTGTGACTAGATTGATGACCTTCTGTTATAGTACAATGAACTAAATAATATAATTAATATCGTATCATTTACTTTGTGATTGATTTTATATATTAGGAGGAATAGCATGCTTTCAAATAAAGTGTCTAACATACAACCATCTACAACATTAGCGATTACAGCAACCGCTCAAAAACTTAAAGATGAAGGTATTGATGTAATTGGTTTAGGTGCAGGTCAGCCAGACTTTAATACACCTGATTTCATTATTGAAGGTGCAATTAATGCGATACATAATGGTCAGACAAAATATACCCCAAGTGGTGGTATATTATCGTTGAAAGAAGCCATTGTTAATAAAACTAATCAAGATTTAAACTTAAATTATAATACATCTAATGTATTTGTTGGTACTGGAGCAAAACATGTTCTCTACAATATTTTCATGTCTATACTAAATGAAGGTGATGAAGTTATCGTACCTGTACCTTACTGGGTAAGTTATCCGGAACAAATTAAGCTTGCAGGTGGTACACCTGTTTTTGTTAAAACAGACGAGGAAACAAATTTTAAATTAACTACATCACAATTAGAACAACATATCAATGACAACACAAAGGCGATCATTATTAACACGCCAAGTAATCCAACTGGGATGATTTATTCAAAAGAAGAATTATTAGCATTGGATGATCTCATCAAACAACATGACTTAATCGTTATATCTGATGAAATATATGAAACGTTAATTTACAATGGAAAACATGTAAGTTATGCAACATTGAATGAAGATGCAAAAGATAGAACTTTTATTGTAAATGGTGTATCAAAATCACATGCAATGACTGGCTGGAGAATTGGGTATGGGATTGGACCTGTTGATTATATAAAAGGGATGACAAATTTAGCTAGTCATTCTACAAGTAATCCAACGACTCCATCACAATATGCAGCTTTAACTGCTTATACTGAACAGCCAGAATATATTCAAAAAATGAATGAAATCTTTAAAAAACGTTTAGACGAAGTATATCCTTTAGTTGATGAAATTACAGGCTTTAAATGTATCAAGCCAAACGGAGCTTTCTATTTATATCCTAATGTGAAAGAAGCAATGAACTTATGCGGTTATAATTCATCAAGTGACTTTGCACAAGCATTATTAGAAGAGGCACATGTCGCTGTGATACCTGGAAGTGCTTTTGGTAGTGATGATAACATTAGATTAAGTTATGCAACGGATGTTGAATCATTTAAAACAGCTATAGAAAGAATTAAACACTTTATAAACTCTAAGAAATCATAATTAATACTAGAACATAGTTAATTTATGATTAAATTAAAAGATGCATTATAGGAGGACTTATGAAAAAAATAACAATTAATCAATCAAAGCAATTCGTTGGTGAAACGGTTAAAATAGGAGTATGGTTAGCGAATAAAAGATCAAGTGGTAAAATAGGATTCATGCAACTTAGAGATGGTACTGGATTTATGCAAGGTGTAGTTGTGAAAGCAAATATAGGAGAAGATAAATTTGACCAATTTAAGGCGTTAACTCAAGAAACTTCTCTATATGTTACTGGTATCATCAAAGAGGATACCAGATCTAGTTTTGGCTATGAGTTGGAAGTTGAAAATTTTGAAGTAATTTCCGATAGTACGGATTATCCAATAACACCAAAAGAACATGGTACTGAATTTTTAATGGACAATCGTCATTTATGGTTAAGAAGTAAAAAGCAACATGCGATTATGAAGATTAGAAATGAAATTATCCGTTCAACGTTTGAATTTTATAATAACAATGGCTTTACAAAAGTAGATCCGCCGATTTTAACAGGAAGTGCTCCAGAAGGAACAAGTGAGTTATTTCACACTAAATATTTTGAAGAGGATGCATATTTATCACAATCGGGTCAACTTTATGCTGAAGCAAGTGCCATGGCGCTTGGTAAAGTATTTAGTTTTGGACCGACATTTAGAGCTGAAAAATCAAAAACACGACGTCATTTGATTGAATTTTGGATGATTGAGCCAGAAATGGCATTCTATGATCATGACGATAGTTTAGAAGTACAAGAACAATATGTAACACATATTGTTCAATCAGTATTAAAAAATTGTCGTTTAGAATTAGAAACTTTAGATCGTGATCTTGCAAAGTTAGAAAAAGTAACAACGCCATTCCCAAGAATCACTTACGATGATGCCGTTGAATTTTTGCATAAAGAAGGCTTTGATGACATAGAATGGGGAGACGACTTTGGTTCACCACATGAAACGGCAATTGCTAATCATTATGATAAGCCTGTATTCATTGTCAATTATCCGAAAGCAATTAAACCATTCTATATGCAAGTCAATAAAGAAAATCCAAAAACTGTACTTTGCGCTGATTTAATAGCCCCTGAAGGTTATGGAGAAATTATTGGTGGATCTGAACGTATGGATGACTATGACGAATTGAAACAATCAATTTTAGACCACGGATTGGATCTTGAAACATATGGTTGGTACTTAGACTTAAGAAAGTATGGCAGTGTGCCTCATTCTGGATTTGGACTAGGGTTAGAAAGAACTGTTGCTTGGATCAGTGGGGTTGATCATGTAAGAGAAACAAGTCCATTCCCAAGATTATTGAATAGGTTGTACCCATAAATTTAACTATTATGTAATCGTATTGATATAACATGACTAAAGCTTTAACTCAACATAAGCTATTGTTGAAGTTAAAGCTTTAGTTTATAAAGTAGGTGATTAAATGGAATCGTACGATCCCATCAAGACAAAAGTAGGACAATTAGAACATACAATAGAAAGAATCATTGAGGGGAATCATTTCGATATCAAATCATTTTTGATTACCCAAAACAAACTTACAAATTTAAATGCAGAAGAGATGATTGTCTTGTTATATATTATAGAAATGAATTCTGCTAATCATCTAGTCTCTCTTCCAGATATAACAGAAGCATTACCACTTAATATGAATATGGCTGCAACAGCTTTAAAAAAGTTAACAGAACAAAATTATATTCATTCATCGACTCAGAAGGGGAATGATGGAATATATAGAGAAGTGATTTCAACTCAGCCACTTCACGAAAAAATCATTAGTCTACTAAAAGGACCTTCTGAAATAACCCATCCGATAGAAGGCACTGAAAGTAATCATCTTAATCAAACTCAAAAAGATAATGAACCTGTTAAATCGGACTTACAATTAAAGTTCGAAAGACTATTAAAAAAATTTGAAGCTGAATTCGGTAGAACCTTTTCACCAATTGAGATACAATCGATCAGACAGTGGATTGATGAATATCATGAAAGTCTGATTGAGCAAGCATTAGTTGAAGCAGTATTGAATCATAAATTAAATATTAAATATATATCAAAAATACTTTCAAATTGGAAAGAACAAAATATCACAAATATTTCAGAAGCAAAGGAATATACGAATAAATATTATCGTTCAAATAATACACAGTTTAAAAAGACTGTTCAATCATATCCAGTCTTTAATTGGTTGGAGGATAAATAATATGGTAAGTAAAAAGAAAGCAATGGAGTTTATTGATACTATTGATCTGATGTTTCCTGATGCAGAATGTGAATTACATGCAAATAATCCATTTGAACTGACAATTGCTGTATTACTGTCAGCTCAATGTACTGATGCTTTAGTGAACAAAGTTACACCAAATTTATTTAATAAATACAAAACACCTGAAGATTATTTATCAGTTGAACTAGAGGAATTACAACAAGATATACGTTCAATTGGATTATATCGAAATAAAGCAAAGAATATTCAAAAGTTAAGTCAAATTTTAATCGATCAATATAATGGTCAAATCCCTTCATTAAGAGATGAATTAGTAAAGCTACCTGGTGTAGGTAGGAAAACAGCAAATGTAGTCACTTCAGTCGCATTTAATGAACCTCAAATAGCAGTGGATACCCATGTCGAAAGAGTATCTAAACGGTTAGGTATATGTCGATATAAGGATGATGTTCTTACTGTTGAGAAAACATTACAAAAAGTTATACCTGTAGAACGATGGAGTAAAACGCATCATCAATTAATATTTTTTGGGCGTTACCATTGCTTAGCCAGAAATCCAAAGTGTAGAGAGTGTCCATTACTCAATGACTGTAGAGAAGGGCAAAAACGTTTAAGGAAAGGACTTGTTAAGATTGATTAACTTAACAACTGAACACGATATAATCGACGAACTTAATCGTGTAAAAAATGAAATGGAGTATTACATAGAATCATCAGATAAAAGTTTTCAATCAAGTAAAAGTGTAAACAGTGAATTATATTCAATGTTAATCATCACATTTGAACGCTATATAAAATTAACAAATATGCATTTAAAATTTTTATCAGAAGGTTCTATAAATCAAGAGGATGAATTTTCTTTAAATAGATGTAAAACTACACCGATGAATTTCCATGAGAGAATTGAATATTTAAAATTACGTCCTTGTAAATATCAAAGTGTTGAACAAATAAAAAGTATGTTTATAGAACAAAAGAAAAAATATTCAAGTTTAGTTGTTAGACTAAATAACAATAATAATTAAATAAAACAAGAGATCACTTGATATTAGCTCAAGTGATCTCTTGTTTTATTATATACTTATGATGCTTCTTCTGTATTCTCAGTAGATCTTGCTCTTTCTTTTGCTTCTTGTTCTTTTTGTCTAGCTTTATCAGCTTCTTCTTGTGCTTTTCTCTTTGCTTCTTGTTCTTTTGCTTGCTGTTCAGCTTCTTGCTCAGCTTTTTTCTGCTCTTCTTCAGCTTTTTTCTTTGCTTCTTCTTCCGCTTTTTTTCGTTCTTCTTCAGCTTTTTTCTTTGCTTCTTCTTCAGCTTTTTTTCGTTCTTCTTCAGCTTTTTTCTTTGCTTCTTCTTCCGCTTTCTTCCGTTCTTCTTCAGCTTTTTGTTTTGCTTCTTCAGCTTTTTTCTTTTCTTCTTCAGCTTTTTTCTTTTCTTCTTCAGCTTTTTTCTTTTCTTCTTCAGCTTTCTTTTTAGCATCCGCTTTTTTCTTCTCTTCTTCAGCTTTCTGTTTAGCGTCAGCTTTTTTCTTCTCTTCTTCAGCTTTCTGTTTAGCGTCAGCTTTTTTCTTTTCTTCTTCCGCTTTTTGTTTTGCTTCTTCAGCCTTTTTCTTTTCTTCTTCAGCTTTCTGTTTATTAGCTTTCGCTTCTTCTAATGATTTTTCTTTTTTATCTTTCATGATAGAATCGAAAATCTCAGAATCTTTAACAGCATATTCGCCGTTACCGATTTCAACCACACTATCAGGCTTTTCAAAATCCTTATTATCATTTGGTGTAATATTCTGCATTATTTCTTTAAAGAAGTATTGAGGTGTTAATTGTTCATCATGACCAATAAATGCAGTTTCATTTATTCTTCCTTTCTCAGAAGTATCAAAGCCCATCCAAACACTCATTGTATAGTGAGGAGTATAACCAGAAATCCATACATCACTCGCTGCACCAACATCTAGGTTTGGATTAGTTTCAACTTGTTCGTCAGGTATACCTTGTGTTCCAGTTTTTGCTGCTACATTTAAGTTTGGCATATGAGCTCTATAAGCTGATCCTGTTGGAGTGATAACATCCTTTAGCATATCCGTAATCATAAAGGCTGTTGAATCTTTCATCGCTTTATGACTATCTTGTTCGAATTTGATTTCTTCATTTTGAGGATTAGATATATATCGAATTGCTGACATTTCGTTATACTGTCCACCGTTACCAAAGGTAGCAAAACTTTCTGCAATTTCTGCAGTAGAAAATTTAGATATATGACCACCTAATGCATCAGATATTGTTATATTTTTAGCATCTTTTGTATAGTTTTGATCGTAATTTACTCCTGATTTACTAGCAAAGTCTATAATACCATCTAAACCTTCTTTTTCCCTTACAGCTTCAAAGGCTTTAACGGCAGGTATATTATAACTCACTTTCAAGGCTTCTCTAATCGTCACTTCACCATGGCCTTCTCCATCATAGTTTGAAATTGTTTTGTCTGATCCTTCAATTTTATATTCTTTTTCATCTTCAACTTTATGGTTTGTTGGCCAATTTAAATATTCTATAGCCGGACCATAATTTAAAATTGGTTTAATTGTGGATCCAACAAAGTGCTTTTGCAATGCTTCATTCGTATCGACAACACGCTCATAGTTTCTTCCACCTGTGATTGCTACTAATCCACCAGTATTAGTATCGAGTATCGTTGCACCTAATCGAAAATCTTGTGAGTTATACTTAGGATTACTATAGAAACTTGTATTATTACTCAGTTCAATTAATCGTTGTTGTACAGAATTGTCCATATTAGTATATATAGATAAGCCTTGAGCTAAAGCTTCATTAACTTCCATTCCTTTGAACTCATCATGTTGACTGATCTCTTTACGAATCACATCAACATAAGCATTATAAACATCATCAGCAGGGTTTTCTAATGTTCTTTCTTCATCTTTTCGACTCACTAGATTTTGAGTCAAATCATCTTGTTGAGCCTGCTTCATTTCTTTTTCTGTAATTCTGTCATGTTTATGCATTAGATGTAGAACAATATCTTTTCTTTTTTCCGCTGATTCTGGATGGTCATATATATTATATCGATTTGGTATTTGAGGAAGACCTGCCAAATACGCTGATTCTGCTAATGATAAATCTTTTAGCTCTTTATTAAAGTAATATTTTGAAGCAGTACGAATACCGTATACGCCATCTGAATAATATATTTTATTAATATACATTTCAAAAATATCTTCTTTTGAATACTCTTGCTCTAGTCGATAAGCTAAATATGCTTCTTGAGCTTTTCTTTCAATAGATTTTTTATCTGTTAAAAAGGTTCTTTTAACAACTTGTTGTGTAATTGTCGATGCACCTTGTGATCCAAAACCATCTGTAACATTACTAAATACCGCACCAAATAATCTTCTAAAATCTATAGCACCATGTTCAAAATATCGATCATCCTCGGTTGCGAGTACAGCATCTTTAACGTGTGAAGGTACATTTTCATATGTTACTTTTTCTCTTTTATTGCCAGTGTATAACGTAGTGACAAGTTGGTCGTTTTTATCATATATCTTTGTGGGCATAGGATCCTTTAATTTATCTGCATTAAAAGCTGGTGCATTAGAAGCATAATATGCAAATAACCCTATACCTAATAATAAAAACAATAAAGTACCAAGTATAGCTAAAAGTATAATTCTCTTAATCCATTGATACTTATTGTTGCTTTTATTGTTCTGTTTATTGTTTGACTGTTTATTACGAGCTTTATGTCTACCTTTAGTAGACCTTGAGTATTCTGTCATAATTCTCCTCCACCTAAATAGGCTAAACATTAATTTAATAATGCATATTACTTATTAATTGTATATATTTTAACACATATATTATAAAATAATAATATGTCGTTTATATGTCAATATAAAAAGGAGTACAAGTGTAATGATCTAACTAGAGTGAGTAGATTTCATTTATTACTTGTATATAATTAATTCTAGGATTAATTGATTCTTTTATGAGAGGGCAGTGTAATTTAATTTCTTTATAAGGAATGGACTTACGACCACCATTCATATAGTTAGTCCAATAATTATTGAAAAAATCAAATGGAATAAAGAAAATTTCATCATGTAAAGTAAATTTAATAATTAAAAATACAATACCGTCATGTTCATAACATTGTTTCATATGATTTACTTGATGGGGATGAATGTTAATAAAAGGGAAGCTTGTTTTATTACGAGTTTCTTTTGCTTCGAAATCAATATATTTACCTTTATAGATTCCATTATAATCTGTAGTGGAAGGCACTTTAAAATATGCCTCTTTAATTGTTGCTTTATCACGACTTGGATAGTGTACATCGACAATTTGAATAGGTGTTGGTTTTTTGTGTATAATTGCAATATTTTCATTGATATAGTATCTGTTTGTCAAATCAATGGATTTTTCAAGTGTCTGACCTCGGTTACCATGAGATATTTTGTTATTAGCTTTATTGTAAGTATTGTTTCTTTTACCATTTGGATAATTCATATTTTCACCAACTGTTTGTTAAAATATATCAATCAACTTAGTAACGAATACTAAATAAAATAGTAGTTAATATCTTGTGTTAATTTTGAATTTAATCTTTAAATACCGATATTAACAAATTATAACTCATTATTCATGAATAAAATATTAGTATATTCATATTATATCTATTATATCTAATATATAATCAAGGATAAAATAGAATAGGATAACGTAAAATCTATATCTCATATAAGAAAGTAGGATATTAATGAAAGAACAACTTATTATAGCAAATATGAAAGAGCTATTACAGTTGATTAAATCACAGTATGAACTTTCTAGATCAATTGTTTGTAATACAACTGATAGTAATAAAAATATTGATAATTATACGTTTGAAAATGATATTAAGCCATTTGTAGAAAGATATGATCAAAAAGTAGAGGATTTTGTTCATTTTTTAAGAGAGAATCAGCAAAATATACCTACAATACATGATGGACAAATTCAGATGATGATTGATCATTATAATAGTATTAGTGTAGAATGTTTTGACGGTCATAAGAGTAAAATGCAATTTATGAATAAATACAATTTCATTAAATCCATTGTGAATAAAGTTGAATATGAATTATTACAAGAGTAGTAAATTACAATTATAGAACTGATATTTAAAATGTAAATTGAATGATAAAATGAGTATAAATAATAGGTGTGTATTGATGAAACATAACAATTTCAATTCTAAAAATGAAAATATTGGTCGTGACAGTTTATTAGAACAACGTAATAATCCAAAACCAGTTTTGAACATAATAGGATATAAATATTATGAATTAGGCTTGTTTGATTCTAATGATAAAAGAATCACGATACTCAAAGATTTCTTGCAGGAAAAGCTTATAACTTATATTGAAGAAGGATATGAATGGTTTATAACACATGGTTCGATAGGCATTGAATTATTTGCAGTAGAGGTTTTAATAGAATTAAAGAGGTTAGGTTATCACTTGAATATTGCAATTATTGAACCGTTCATTCAACAGCCTAAAGACGAATTGAATGATTGGCAGATTAGAAGGAATAAAGTGATAGAACAAGTAGAATATCATAACTACATATATAAAAAGAGATATGAAGGACCATGGATGCTTAAAGGGGCTAATTTATTTATGATGGAACATTCTTCTGCATCATTAATCTTTTACGATGAATCCTCAAACTCTAACTTGAAATATTATTACAATGCTTTAGTTGATTATTCGTCAAATCATGTGTATAATATTTTACGAGTATCATTCGATGAATTAAATGACTTTATCTCATTTAATTATGATAATTGAGGTGAACTGAATGAGTAATTTCTCTTTAAAGTTAACTGCTAAAGATATTTACGAAAAAGAATTTGAAAGAACGCTTAGAGGTTTTAAGCCTGAAGAGGTGGATAGCTTCTTGGATGATGTGATTGCTGATTACCAGAAAATGAGTGAATTAGATTCTAAGGTGAAAAAATTGGAAGAAGAAAATTTACGATTAAAAAAAGAACTAGATGATGTTAAACTACGTTCAAGATCGTCATCTCAATCTGATCAACGCAATACAGCATCTATTAATAATGTCGATATTTTAAAGCGTTTATCAAATCTTGAGAAGCAAGTATTTGGCCGAGTAAAAGAGTAGTAAATGATTACAAGGATTCTCGGATAATCGCTATAAATTTATGTTTATAGAGGAAAGTCCATGCTCACACGCATCTGAGATGAGCGTAGTGTTCGTGCTTGGTGAAACAATAAGCCAAGGCAATTCGTATTGAACGTTTGACGGCAGCAAAACAACCTAAGTCATATGATATGGTTTAATATGCTTGAAAGTGCCACAGTGACGGAGCTTATATAGAAATATATGAGGTGGAACGAGGTAAACCCCACGAGTGAGCAATCCAAATTAGGTAGGAGCACTTCTTGAACGGAAATGAACGTAGATAGAAGACATGTATAACATGTAGACAGATGATTATCACCAACGTACGAGTGTAACTAGTACACGTTTGCAGTACTATGGTACAGAACATGGCTTATAGAGAACCTTGACTAGCGAAAGCTCTCCCATTATGGAGAGCTTTTTTATTTTATACAATTGTAATCAGTGATAATATGTTGTGTTGAAGTAAATTACATATTGTAGGGTTGATTGATCTAATATGTTAAAATAAATAGAGTAATTATTGAGTAATAATGAGGAGAAATTCAATATGAATTATAAATTAATAGCCACAACTCCTATGGGGTTAGAAAGTATTGTTAAAGATGAAGTCATAGAATTAGGGTTTGAGCCAACGGTAGAAAATGGGAAAGTAATTTTTGAAGGTGGCGACGAGGCGATTGCCAAAGCTAATATTCATCTTAGATGTGCAGATCGTGTAAAATTGGTCGTGGGTGAATTTAAAGCAACCACTTTTGATGAGTTATTCACCAAAACAAAAGATTTACCTTGGGAACACTTTATATCAGAAAAAGGTAAGTTCCCTGTCAATGGTAAAAGTCATAAGTCAACTTTATATTCAGTTCCAGATTGTCAATCAATTGTAAAAAAAGCAATCGTAGAACGATTAAAACAAGCATATAATATTAATGGTTGGCTCAGTGAAACTGATGAAGAGTACAAAATTGAAGTTGCAATTTTAAAGGATACTGTGACTATCACTTTAGATACATCAGGGAGTGGCTTGCACAAAAGAGGATATCGTGTTGAACAAGGTGAAGCACCTTTAAAAGAAACTTTAGCAGCAGCTTTAGTAAAGTTAACTAAATGGACAGGAGACACTCCATTAATTGATCCATTCACTGGATCAGGCACAATCGCAATAGAAGCAGCATTGATTGCTCAAAATATTGCTCCAGGGTTTAATAGATCTTTTGCTTCTGAACAATGGAAGTTTATTGATCAATCTGTATTTGAATCAGTAAGAACGAAAGCTGAGACTAATGAATTATTAGACAGAGACATTGAAATATACGCCCATGATATTGATCACAATATGATTCAAATGGCAGAGCGTAATGCAATGGAAGCAGGATTAAGCGGTGTCATTCAATTTAAACAAATGAATGCAATGGACTTATCATTAACGAAACCAACAGGTATCATTGTGTGTAATCCACCATATGGTGAAAGAATTGGTGATGTGGAAAAAATTGAAGATGTTTATCGTCATATAGTTAATTTATATAAAGAAAATGAGTACTGGTCAGTTTACTTAATGACTAGTTTTGAAGGTTTTGAAGATTTAGTGGATAAAAAAGCAACTAAAAGAAGGAAACTATTTAATGGATATTTAGAAACAACTTTTTATCAATACTTTGGAAAAAAATTCAGGAAATAAAAATAAGAAGACGGAAGCTATTCATTTAGCTTCCGTCTTTTATATAGTCTTCTTTAAAAGGTATTTATAATTACCATACTTGTCCTTTACCAAATCCTTTAGCACCAGGTGCTGGATCTAGGAGCATTTGTGAAACTGGAACAGTATATGCAATTAAAATCAATGCAATCGTTACGACAATCAAGAACTTCCAATTTTCAACGAGAGGATAAACCTTTTCATCTCTATCAAATGCTTCAGATACAGGGAATATTTCCTGACCTTTCGGTGCAAAGAATGCAAGGTGTATACAAATGTAAAGTACAAGCAAGATTGATAAGAATAATAATGTACCACCTACAGCTTGAACAGCTTGATAAGCAATCCATTCTTTAGCTTGTTCGGCACCACCATACTCAGAATAATCCGAACGTCTAGGCGCGCCGAATAACCCGATAAAGTGCATCGCACCAGACATAATCGACATTCCTACTGCCCAAGTATAACCTTGAATTAATGCAAGTTTGTTCAAACGTTTAGTTAAAATTCTTCCAGAACAATAAGGGATCAACCAATACATTGCTCCAAAGTATGTTAAAACTACAGCGGTTGAAATTGTTAAATGGAAATGTCCAGTTACCCATATTGTATTATGAATGACTTGGTTCATTTGGTTTGATGCGTTGACTAAACCACCGGCACCACCAGGGATAAAAGCAAGCATTCCGATAAATGGTAAAATAAATCGTGAATCATTCCAAGGTAAATGTTTTAACCATCCAAATAAACCTTTAGCACCTTTTTCACGACCAAAAATTTCAAATGTCGCAAATAAACTAAATGCAGTCATCAATGATGGTATTACAACCATGAATGTTAATACAACTTGAATATACTTCCAAAACGCATCGATACCAGGATCTACAAGTTGGTGATGAATTCCTACAGGAATAGAGAAGAATAAGAATAGCATAAATGACATTCTTGCTAAATTATCACTAAATCCTTTTGTACCAATAATTTTTGGAACGACAACGTACCAAACCATATATGCTGGTAATAACCAAAAGTATACAAGCGCATGTCCAAAATACCAGAATAAAGTACGGCTTAGACTTACATCTACACGTTCAACCCAACCGATACTCCAAGGAATTAACATAAATAACACTTCAATCGCAACACCTAAACTACAAACCATCCACATCACATTGTTAATTGCCACCATATAAGATAACAATGGTGATTTATCACCTTTATTCTCACGTTTCCATTGAACATAGCGCATGATCTGACCTGCTGCACTAATCCAACTTCCAACAATAACTAGTGCTAAACCTACATAGTAAATGAAATGCGCTTTAAGTGGAGCGTAGAAAGTATATAATACTGTTGCTTCATTTAATAAAATCATAATTGCAGCAGCTACAGTTCCGATAATCATCGTATAGAAACCAATCCAACTAAGTAATCTTTGTGTGCTCGTTAGATCTCCACACACTCTTGATACTGCAGCGATTTGGAATCCCATAATGAAAAATGTTGTAAAAACTAGAGCAAGTGTTACACCATGTATTGTAAGTAATTGATAATAACCAATACCTGCAGGTAACTCAAGTGTGCCTGATCGAACGAGTACTTGCAATAAAGCAGCCACACCACCTAAAAGTAGATTAAACATTGCGAAATACATATGAGCTAAAACTAATTTGGAATCTTGTCTATTTAATTTCCTAGTTTGATCTGGACCTAAATTTCGTAAACTCATTATTTTTCCACCACCTTAATCATCGTGCTCATATCTGTATGACCTGTACCACAATATTCATTACAAACCGTTAAATATTCACCGGGTTGGTCAAAAGTTGTTGTATATGTAGAAATATGACCTGGTTCTAACATCATATTGATATTTGTTCCAGCAACACCAAATCCATGAACTACATCTTTCGTTGTTCCAGAAATTTTAACTTTAGCGCCTTTAGGTATTTCAACTTCTTGAGGTGAATATAAAAACGCTTGAGCTACAATATACAATTCATAGTCATAATCTTTACCTTCTACTTTTTTTAGACCAGGTTCTTTAAATCGAGCGTCTTTATCTACAAGTTCAGGATCAATATATTCCCGACCACTTGCAGCAGGTTGATGACCTGAGTGAAATGCTCCAATTCCAATAATAATTAAGAAAAACACTAAACTAAACATTCCTAAACCAAGCCAAATTTTCTCTAGCTTATGCATAATGAAAACCTCCTACATTCTTGATAAAAATAGTATAAAAATAATAACCCATAAAATGATGAATATGGCACCTAACATTAATACAGAAATAAATGTACCTTTCAAATCAGCATGATGTTGAATATTTTCTTCGAAATGAGGTTCAACATCACTATTACGGTAAGATAACTCTTTTTCAACCGTCATTTTATATTCCTCCCTTTCTAATCATTTATTCATTTATTATAATAAAGTAAATGGAATTTTATTTATGTGATAAAAGTCACACTTAATAACGCTTTTAATTAAATTTGTGAAAAAAATAATAATCTAGGGAGAAACTTTATGTCTAACCGATTAAGAGAGTTATATCAACTAAAGGTTGAAATCGAAAAATCAGAAAATGAGACACTCGTGTCACAATTAAATATCGCTTTAGAAAAAGAGTTCAATAAAAACTTAACTGTATCTTTCATGGGACAGTTTTCAAGTGGGAAATCATCTTTAATTAATTTCCTTTTAGAAGATGAATTGTTACCATCTTCACCTGTGCCAACAACGAGTCAGACTGTACAGATTCATATGCAAGACGATTTGAATCCACCAAGAGTTTTTTTAACTGACAATACGTATACTGAATTAAGTTCGATAGAAGAAGTTCAACTATTTAATCGTCAAAATTATAGTTTTCATCGTGTTGAATATTTTTCAAACAAAGGAAAGCTTAATCATAAAATTACAATACAAGATACTCCAGGAATAGATTCCATTAACGCGATTCACGATCATCATACAAAAAAATATTTATTGGCAAGTGATGTAGTGATAGTCGTTGCAGATTATAATCATGTGCTATCAAATGTTAATTTAAATATGATGAAAGAATTGAATAAACTAAATATCCCAATCTTATTAGTTATTAGCCAAATAGATAAACATAATAAAGATGAATCGATCGATTTATTTATGAATACAATTTATACTACACTTGAGCAGCATGAAATAAATGTTGAAAATATTGTTCCAGTATCAATATATGACTCAAAATATAATCAAATGAGTAAACTTGTAGATCAAATCAATTACTGGAGTAATCAAAATCAATTTGACGATCTATACGCAAGTCGATTGAAAGATAATGTATTCAAAGAACAATTAGATTATTTACAACATGAAATAAATAGTTATGTAAATAAAATAAAACCGATTTTCTCACAGGTCCATTCTAATATGTCATTAGATCAAATCGATGAGTTGAAGGAACAATTAAACAATAGATATACTAATAACCTAGAACTATTAGCACAATCAAATGAACAATCATTCATCGATTATTTGCAAGAAAAATTGATTGAATATGTAGATAATAGTTACATACTCTCTCAACAATTAAGAAGTATGTTAGAGGACTATTTAATGACTTTTGACTCATCATATCGAGTTAAAGGGATATTTAATAAAAAAGAAAAGCTTCTAAAAATTAGGGAGCAAATGGTCAAAGATATCACGGATTATATTAACAGAGAGATTAATAAGTTAATCATTATGCCTGTAAATCAATCTTTACAACAACTTAACTTATCAGACCTAGACTTATCTATCAGTACATCATTGTTGGAAGCAACTGAGGTCACAACACCTAACATTCAAAATGTTTATGTCAAAAATTTTAATGATCAATTTATAAAACAAGTTAAGACATCAATAAAAAAACGTTTATCAGTTCAATTAAAAGCGTTATATCGACAATTAGATTCAAATAAATTTAATAATAATGAAATGAGTAATAAAAATGACAATCAAAAATTATACGATATAAAAAATGAAGAAGATGAAAGAATAAACAGATATAAAACATTAATTAAGCAACTACAAGAAGCCAAGGACAATGCAAAACAATTAAAAATGATGAAAGAGTTGAAGCAATCGATTGAAAATAAATCATATGAGCATTTCTATATTCACATGGATGATCGTTTAAATGAATTAACAAATTATACTTTCTTAGATGCTAGTGAAGTAGATTTTGAAAAATATAATGACACTCAATCGGATTCCTTAAAACATGAAAATAATACAGAAGGTCAGGATGACTTAGTTAATCAAACTAAATTACATCAACTCAATGAATCACTTTTAGATATTATTTTAAATAAAGAACTTGAACCGATCCAATCATTTCAAAGTGCATTAAAAAGGAAGGTAATTTGCCTTAAAAATAATAAAATGAATTTATCGGTATTTGGAGCTTTTAGTGCGGGTAAAAGTACATTACTTAACGCTTTAGTCAATAAAAATTTGTTAGCATCAAGTGCACATCCGACAACTGCCTCTATAGTATATATATCTAATCATTATAAGAATTATGTAATATATAAAGATAAAGAACAATTATTAGAAGATGCGAAACATATATTAAATGATTATGATATTCCTACTCATGATATGGCAAAGTATTTGCAAAGTAATCACCCAAATAATCAATGGGTCGTAAATTTATTGACAAGATATAATCAATTTGCAGATAAACTTGGTACATCTGAACCTTTATCAGATGAAGATATAAAATATATCACAAGTGATGAAGCATACTCAGTTTTTATCAATGAGTGTCATTTATCTTACAATCATCCGCTGTTAGAACATTATCGCTTAATAGACTCTCCAGGATTTCAATCAGGAAATCAGAGACATAATATTGAGTCAATAAATCATATTCAACACGCCGACATTACAATGTATATTATGTATTATCAACACGCTTACACTAAAGATGATGAAGCATTTTTAGAACAGTTCAAAGAGATTCAATCGATGTATCCTTCAAAAACGTTAATTATTGTCTTGAATGCAATTGACTTAAGAAAGAACAATGAAGAGTTAGAAGGTGTAGTTCATTATATTAAATCTAGACTCAATCAAATGAACTTAAACTATGAACTGTTTACAACAAGTGGTTATAAAGCAATAAGTGAAAACAATAACCTTCACATTAAATCATTGTATGAATATCTTAATAATATATTGCCAGCACAACTTCATGATAGAATGGTGGAAGAAATTAATTTATCTTTAGAAAAAACATCTGATTATATAGATAAAATGATATTACACACAAATGATAAAAATAATCAGCGGATAAAGAGCTTAATGAATACTTTATCATCATATGATGAGTCAGTGATTATTGATCAAATGGACGAATCTTTACAAAGAAATATAGATCAATTTATTGTTCACAGTGCCAAACGACTATTTTTGAAAAGTTATGATGAATATAAGTTGAATAAATTGGAGATTAATGAACGTGACAATAAAAAAGAAGCATTTATTAATCATTATCGTGATGTGTTATTTAATGATTATACTAACCATTATTTTACGATTATTGAAGGGATTCGCAAGCAGTTATTCACTATCAGTGGATCGTTAATGGACGAGATACAAGCATATAACTTACCAATTATGATTGATATTGAACCATTTGTGAATAAAATTTACGCACATTCTTTATCATTAAGCACCGCTGATAAAGAAGTAATAAAAACAATTGCAAATGATTCAGTGAATGAAGTGAATATGGATCAAATGGATCATTCAATTCAATCCATTGTTGATGAATCTATTCAATTATATGAATCTTTTGTGGAACATCATATTACCGAAAGCACTAACTCATTAAAGCAAAAAATAGCTGAGCAACTTTGTAAATACTTAGAAGAGTTAATAAAACAATTAGAAAAAATCATAGAAGTAAATCAATTAACTGATTATGAACGAGATCATTTAAAAGAAATAGTGAATTACTCAAAGAAATAATGATGACGCCTAAAAAAAGTAATAATGTACGTAAACATAGCAATGTAAAAACCGTTGCAAAAAGTTTATATGATTAAAAGTTAAAGGGGAATTAAGATGCAATTATTATATTATGAAGATTACATGGCCAATGCATCTGATTTTATCGTATTGGATTGTCAAAATGATATGAAAGAGTATGATCTAGGAAAAGAAAAATTTAAAAAAACTCATTTACCTAGAGCATATCATGTACCAATAAAACCAATATTGACTGATGATGTTTTATACAATGCAGGAAGACATCCTCTCCCTAAGATTAATTTTTTATACAAATTATTTACAATATTAATTGAGCGACATGAAACACAAAAGTTTCTTGTTTATAGTGATGGGATAGATATTTATAGTGCAAGAATGATCTGGTTATTACAATTAATGGGGTTCACCAATGTATACTTACTTAATGAAACATTTAGTTCCTTACGTCAAAAATATAATATTGATTTAACTGTAAATTTAGAAGAAAACTACAGAAATGAACAACTCACTTATTTGCATGAAATTATGGAAGATGAAGTGGAACAACATAAAATAACGTCAAAAGGTAAATCGTCATTATATGAACTTTATCAAGAAGTCTTGGCAGAACAAGATAATGTAATCAATTACGATTTTGTTTATCAATTAAATAGAAATTTGATTTCAACACATATGGATGTTTTTGATGCAATAAAACAAGAATCATTAATTCTCGATGTACGACATAATGCAAGGTTTATTGGTGAGAATGAGCCTATAGACACCACAGCTGGTCATATTCCACAAACCTTTAACCTCGAATATGAACACTATATTGATGAGGGTCGAATTACGATTCAAAAATTAAATCAATTAAAACTTGAATACTCACACTTGTATAATGTAAACCGTTCACTTCAATCAGATATTAGAGAAGATCGAGATGTTATTTTAAGTTGTGGTTCAGGTTTAAGTGCTTGTATGATGTATGTATTACTACAATTAATTAATGTCCCTTCAACTGTATATGCCGGTAGTTACTCAGAATGGATAGCTTTAGACCTTCCAATATTAAATAATATTGAATAATAACAAATAAATTAAGTAATGAAGCAAATAAACAAATAAATGAATAATTTAAAAGAAAAATATAACATATGATTATGAATATAACGAAATCACACAGATTGGATAAGATATATTATGGTTGAACCTAAAGAAAAAGTACTTATTATTGACGGGATGGCATTATTGTTTAGACATTTTTTCGCAACTTCTATAAATAAACATTTTATGCCGAATCAAGATGGTATTCCTACTAACGGAATTCAAGGATTCCTAAGGCATACATTTTACTTAATTAAAGAAACAAATACGCCGAATGTTATTATTACATGGGATAAAGGTCAATATACGTTCAGAAATGATCTTCATGAAGATTATAAAGCGAATAGACAACCACCTCCAAGTGAACTCATACCACAATTTGATCTCGTTCAAAAGATCAGCGAGGAGATAGGGTTTTGTAATATTGGAGTGGAAGGATATGAAGCGGATGATGTCATCGGATCATTAGCTAAATATTTATCTTATGATTTTAAAGTGATTGCTGTATCAGGGGATAAAGATTTACTACAAATCTTAGACAAAGATATTGAATTATGGCTAATTAAAAAAGGGTTTACAGAGTACAACATATACAATAAAGAGCGATTTATTCAAAAATACAATATTCAACCGAATCAATTTGTAGATGTTAAAGCATTAATGGGAGATACGAGTGATGGATACAAAGGTGTTTCAGGAATCGGTGAAAAGACGGCACTAAAGTTAATTCAAACACATCATTCTATTTCAAATCTTTTGGAAAATCTTGAATCATTAACGAAAGGACAAAAACAAAAAATCGAGGATGATATGGATTCTCTTACTTTGTCGAACAAACTTGCAAAAATTTATACTGAAGTCCCATTAGTGATAAACGATATTATAAATGATATGAGATTAACTCAAACTGAGCAACAGTTAATAGAGGTTTTAGATGCACATACATTAACCATTACGAAAAAATACTATCAAAGTCTGTATCAATAAACCTCTTAAATTTATTAATGAATATTAGTAAATATTATTATACTTTATATGTAAACAATCAATTTATAATAGAAAATATAAACATTTAATATTAATAAGATAATAAAACAATAAAAACAAGGAGTGAAAATCACTCCTTGTTTTTATGAAATATTTTCTCAGTACTCAGTAAATGATTTAATATTAATCTTTTAATTTATCTTGGCTAGATGATGAATTTTGATTACGTTCTGACAATGAATGCATTGCTTCATACAAGCATTGTTTTGCATGTAAATCTGCTTCTTTGTTTTTTTTACGTGCTGACCAATTGACTAGGCAGAGTTCAAATCGATGGGCAATTAATTTAGCTTTAAGATGAAATCCTTCATACTTTGAATGTTTTAATTGATCTTTTTCCATTGAGTCTGCAACAACCTTTGAATCTGTATAGACTATGACTGATTCAATGGATAATAACTCTGCATATTCTAATGCATTAATTAAAGCTAGCCATTCTCCTTCATGGTTATCAAATTGATCACCAACATATTTTGATTGAATATATTTTTGATTGTTATTATTAATAACATAACTTATAGCGGTAGGACCTTTTTGATTATGCGTTGCTGCATCAATGTATATAATTGCCACGATAATACCTACTTTCTATCTGTTATTTATAATTGTAATAACTATCATTTATATTGACGTTCAGATAACGGTTTGATTGATTTAGCGATATAGCCGAATGGAACATTAAATACTGTTGTTAACAATTTTAATATATATGTTGTAATAAATATATTCAAAACAACTTCATTTGGGTAAGTTCCATAAAATGCAATCAATGCAAATAATGCTGTATCAATAATTGAGCTTAATGAAGTTGAACCAATCGCTCGAATATAAAATTTTCTATCTGCCCGTACTAAAGTTCTTATTTTATTAAATACCCATACATCAAAGAAATTACCAATGACATATGAAATAGCGCTCGCAATGGCAATACGTGGAACTAAACCAAGAATAACTTCTAAATGTTCATGTGCGAAATCACTTTTACTTGGCGTGAACACTAACGTAATTTGACTAATTAAAGTGAATGCGATCATTGAGAATAAGCCCATCCAAACAGCTTTTTTAGCAACATTACGGCCATATTTTTCATTCAATATATCAGTTGCCAAATAGAGTGAAGCGAACATTATATTTCCTAAAGTCGCCTCAAACCCTAATACGTCAACAGCTTTTAATACTTGCAAGTTTGCAATAATAATGCCAAAACCAACCCAAAATATAAGGCCCGTACGACCAAAAAACTTATAACTTAATACAAGTAATGTGAATATAATAAATAATTCTATAATACCTGTTAGTATAACCATAGCTTTAATCCTTTCTACTATAAAATATGATTAGTGTGGTAAATAATGGATTAATTTAATGAATATTATTAATTGTTATTAATTAATAATAAAATGTAACACACAATTTAAATTTATTACTACATACTCATAAAGGATAATTATAAAGTGATATCAATAGATGTCAATAGTTGGGATACTTTTTATAATGATCTGTTACTATAAACTTAATCTATATCTATAGCTTAATCTATTTGTATACCATTGTTATAAATCCGACAAATCACTTACTTTAAAATATAGAATAGGTTAGATATACTTATATTTAAGAGGTGATGATCAATTGAATTTAGAGATTATGCATCGTATTGATCATTTGCAAGACTATTATTGTAAAGATTGTTCAATAAAACATCATTTAATTAAATCAGAATCAAGGACAAGTGCACATCAATATTGTATTACGATGTGTTCGATCGGCCAAAAGATACAATCTTTAGGTCAAAACCTTTCCCATAAAGGAGCATACGATGAAAATTATTAATATAGAACCTACGCCAAGTCCGAATACGATGAAAGTTGTATTAGATGAAGAAAAAAATGAGATGAAATCAGAAACTTATACGTCGATTGAAGATACAAATCCAATATTTATTAACGCATTGCTTGAAATCGAAGAAGTAACATCAATTTTTTATGCGTTAAATTTTGTATCAATTGATAAACATCCAAAAGCTGAATGGAAATTAGTTATTCCTAAAATTGAAGAAACGATGGATCGCATAAATAACTCAATCAATGACAAGTCTGATCATAATAATACTGATACTCATTCAGCTCAAATGCATCAAGGTAATGAAGACAATACGACACAAACAATGGATCTTGAATTTAAAGTTGAATTGTTAACCTTCAAAGAAATTCCTTACCAAATTAAATTGTCAAATCGTTTTAATGAAGAGCGTATTCAATTGAGTGAACGTTTTTTAGATGCTGTTGAAACAGTAACATTGCCTCATGATAATGTAATATTTATGCGTCAATGGATTCATTTTGATGATCGTTATGGCAATATGAACGAAGAGATTGATGGTATACGAGAAGAAATAGAAGCATTATATTCTGACAAACAATTAGATGACTTAATCAAACAAGCGAAAGAAACAGAATACACGGTACCAAAAAAAGAAATGAAGAAAGTAACGTTAAGTGAATTTGAAGCAGCATCAGATTGGAAAGAGAGATTACGAATGCTTGATCATTTTCCTACACCTGATGAAAGTGATTATGAGTTGTTGGCTGTCGCGCTGCAAGATGAAAAAGCACAAGTACGTCGATTTGCTGTTGTACTTTTAGGAATGATTGAACAAGCTGAAACTTTGAAGTATCTTGATCAAGCATTAGATGATAAGAACGTAAGTGTTAGAAGAACTGCAGGAGATTGTATTAGTGATTTAGGGTATAAGGAAGCACTGCCAATCATGGAAAAAGCTTTATCAGATAAGAGTAAGCTCGTACGTTGGCGTGCTGCAATGTTTATCTATGATGAAGGAAATTCAGATCAGTTAAAAACATTGCATCAACATGTAGATGATGATGCCTATGAAGTAGCACTTCAAGTTAAGATGGCAATTCATAGAATTGAAGGCGGAGAAGATGCGAAAGGGTCTGTTTGGAAGCAAATCTCAAATCGAAATAACACGGAGTAAACTATATTTGTATTTTAATAAATTTATATAAATATACACTCATTATAAATCTATTTATTAATTATATTTTTTGAAAATAAAGAAAGAGGGATAGAATATGAACCCATATGAACAATATATGAATGAAATGGTAAAAGGCATGCGCACTGAGTTAACTGAACACGGATTTGAAGAGTTACAAACAAAAGAAGCTGTTGAAAACCACTTTAATAAAGTGAGTGAAAATGAAACGACATTCGTCATGATTAACTCTGTATGTGGGTGTGCAGGTGGGCTTGCTAGACCTTCTGCCAATACAGTCTATAGTCAAAATCCAACAAAACCTGATTATGCTGTCACTGTCTTTGCAGGTCAAGATAAAGATGCAACTGAAACGATGCGTGAAAAAATTCAACAAGCTCCATCAAGTCCATCTATGGCTTTATTTAAAGGAGAGCAATTAGTGCACTTTATCCCAAGGGAGCATATTGAAGGCCGTGATATTCAAGAGCTATGTATGGATATCAAATATGCATTTGATGAACATTGTTAATATATGTAATATAGGCTTTAATTAGCTCATAATACTTTTAGTATTAATCGTTAGACATATAAGAATAGATATATTAAATAAAATAACATAAATATAAAAAAATAGAAGCTTAGTAAAGCTAAGCTTCTATTTATTCTTATATACAATTTATTTTTATATACAATGACTTTTAAATACCTCTGTTAAAATCTTTATTAAGATTTCCATAGATTAACATTGTAAGCATTAATAATAGTTATGTATATGTTATTTCATGTTTTGATTAACAGCATATTAATCTGTAATACATAAACTAATCATATATAGTGCTAATAACGCCAATCCAGAAACAACTAATAATTCTTGACCCATTTCTATACACCTCCGTTAATTTGAAAAATTATTTATTCTTAACTCGAAGTAAACGTTAAAACAAATACTTTAAAGTTAGTCTTACTATTAATAGCTCAATCAAATATATTATAATAGATAATAACTTAATTTAAAAGGAGTAATTCACATGAACCATGCCGATGAAATGTATCTTGAATTGTGTAGAACGATTTTGAATGAAGCCAACAGTAAGGATGATAGAACAAATACAGGCACATATTCTATTTTTGGTTATCAAATGAGATTTAATTTATCAGAGGGATTTCCGTTATTGACAACAAAAAAGGTACCTTTCAAATTAATTGTATCTGAACTGCTCTGGTTCATTAAAGGTGACACAAATATAAAGTACTTATTAGAGCATAACAATCATATTTGGGATGAATGGGCCTTTGAACAATATGTAAAATCAGCAGACTATAATGGGCCAGATATGACTAACTTTGGACACCGTATTTTAACAGATCAACAATTTAAAGCTCAATATGATGAACAAATGAGTCTTTTTCAACACCGTATTTTAAATGATGATGATTTTGCTGATCAGTATGGTGACTTAGGGAATGTGTACGGTAAGCAATGGAGAGCATTCAATGGTCGTGATGGTAAAGTGGTTGATCAATTAAAAGATGTTATTGAATCAATCAAACATACTCCATCATCTAGAAGACATATCGTAAGCGCATGGAATCCAACAGAAATAGATTCTATGGCATTACCACCATGTCACACACTGTTCCAATTTTATGTTAGAGATAATAAACTGAGTTTGCAACTATATCAAAGAAGTGCAGATGTATTTTTAGGCGTCCCATTTAATATAGCGAGTTATGCTCTACTTTTACATATTGTGGCACTTGAGTGCAATTTAGAAGTAGGTGAATTTGTTCATACGATGGGTGATGCACATATATATAGTAACCATATAGAACAAGTGAATACTCAATTAGAAAGAAACTCATTTGAACTCCCAAATATTAAAATTTATAACTTCACTTCATTCGATGAAGTAGAAGTTGAAGACATCGAATTAATAGGCTATCAATCACATCCAACAATCAAAGCGCCAATTGCAGTTTAGCTTTTGAATGACTACCCGGTATAAAATCCATTAAAGCAAGAGAAAAATCATTATAAAAGCTAATATTGAAAACCAACAATAAAATCGATAATATAAATTTTAAAAGGATGGTATTTATGTTGAAATTAATTGTTGCTCATGATTTAAACAATGTTATTGGTTGGAAAGGAAATATGCCATGGCATATTTCTAATGATTTAAAAAGAGTTAAACAAATAACAACTGGTGAAACGATTGTTATGGGAAGAGGTACATTTGAATCGTTGGGAAAACCGTTACCGAATAGAACTAACGTTGTCCTAACTTCAAATAAAACATTTAATAATGATCATCAATTTGATATTGAAGTAATTCATAGCATAGAAGATTTGAATAATTACAATTCGCCGATTATATTCGGTGGAGGTAACTTATATCAGCAAGTAATAGATCAAATTGATGAAATGTATATCACACTCGTACACGAAAAATTTATTGGTGACACTTTTTTTCCAGAATATAACTTAGAAGATTTTGAAATCATTTCATCAGAAAAATTTAATAAAAATAAGAATGAGTCATTGACTTATGAGCATTTACATTTAAAGAAGAAATATAGGAAGAAAAAATAATAAAGAATAAATTAAGTAAGAAAATGATAAAGAAGAAAGAATAGAATAAAAATTTTGTTTAATTTTATACAATGTGTGAATTACATTACTTTAAAATGAGGTGAATAAATGCTACATACTGCAAAAGTATTATTTACAATTATTGGTGCTGCTGGCCTAAAAAGTTTCAAACTAAATGAAGTTAAGAGGAAACAGCAATACATTGAAGACTTCCATGAGCGCAATCGATTTACTCAACTTCAACCAAAGTTATGGGCACGTAATATTTTAAATACTGCAGGGGTCAAAGTGAAAGTACATGGAGATTTACCATATTATAAAGAACCTGTACTTTATGTTGCCAATCATGAAGGGAACTTCGATATTCCAGTGTTAATAAGTACAATTCTTCAACCTTTTGGATTTGTATCAAAACAAGAAGTAGAGAAAATACCCTTTTTAAAAGATTGGATGGATTTAATGCATTGTATATATATAGATCGCAAAGATAGAAGAAGTGGTGTGAAAATGCTTAAATCTGCAATTCAAAATCTTAATGATGGATATTCAATATTAATTTTCCCAGAAGGTACACGTTCAAAGGGAGAAGGAATTCAAGAATTTAAAGCAGGTGCGTTAAAAATGGCGCAAAAAGCAAAAGTTAATATCGTTCCAGTCGTAATTAAAGGAACGAGTGAGATAATGGAGAAAAATGATCACAATATGATTAAAGAAGGAATTGTACAAATCAAAATGCTTGAGCCAATTGAGCCTTCGATATTTAAAGAACAATCACTACAAGATGTTACGACGATGGTTGAGCACAAAATAAAAAATGAGTATGAAAAACTTTAAATTATTTTATTCTTTAATCCATTACCTTAATAAAACATGCATTGCTTTTAAATGAATATCTTCTAATAAAATATCAATTATTATAAATATAGAGAATACAATCAAATTATTTGTATATATATAATATTCAGATATAATTAAAAAATAATATTTATAATCTATAATATTTAAATTTTTTAATATCTAAGGAGTGGTATCAATGAGTCAAGAAATTGCAACTTTAGCTGGTGGATGCTTCTGGTGTATGGTTAAGCCATTTGATTCGTTTGATGGGGTTAATCATGTTATTAGTGGATATGCTGGTGGACATGTAGAGAATCCTACATATGAACAAGTAGGTAGTGGTACAACAGGACATACTGAAGCAGTTCAGATTCATTTTGACAATGAAAAGATGACTTATAAGGAACTGCTAAATATATATTTCAAAACATTTGATCCAACAGATAATGATGGGCAATTTGGTGATAGAGGTACTATGTATGAACCAGTTATTTTCTATCATAGTAATCAACAAAAAGAAATCGCTGAACAAGTTAAAGATTCTATTGATCAATCTGGAGTATTTAATAAACCTATTATTACACCAATAAAGCCTTATAAGAATTTTTATCCTGCTGAAGATTACCATCAAGAGTTCTATAAAAAAGAAAGTAGCCATTATAATCAATTTTATAAAGGATCTGGTCGAAAGCAATTCATAGAATCTCATTGGAATTAATTGAATGAATATTGATATATTAATAGTGATATAAGAGGTGAAAATAATGGTAAAAAAAAGAAATATAGATGAGTTATCAGATATAGAATATTATGTAACGCAAGAAGATGGCACGGAACCTCCTTTTGAAAATAAATATTGGAAACACTTTGAAGAAGGTGTTTATATAGATAAGTTATCGGGTGAAGTGTTGTTTACATCACATGATAAATTTGATTCATCATGTGGATGGCCTTCATTTTCTAAAGCAGCGAGTGAAAATATTGTCGAAGTCCATGATGATTCACATGGTATGAGTAGAACTGAAGTTCGAAGTGACACATCACATTTAGGTCATGTATTTAATGATGGCCCCAAGGAATCTGGTGGATTAAGATATTGTATTAATTCTGCTAGTATTGATTTCATACCTAAAAGCGAATTAAAAGAGTCGGGCTATGAAAAATGGCTGTCACAATTTGAATAATGATTTAATATTCATTAAAATTTACGCTTAAAGTTAAAATGTTTAAGTGTTAGTTTAATTGTGTATAATGGTATTGAACAATATTTTAGAATTAAGATTGAAATAGAGCTTAAAATATGGAGGATAAAAAATGTTTAAAAACTTATTTGGTTCTAAAGAAGAAGTAAGTAAAGATATTGAATTATATTCACCAATGACAGGTGAATATGTAAATATTGAAGATATACCTGATCCTGTATTTGCTGAGAAGATGATGGGTGAAGGATTTGGTGTAAAACCTACTGAAGGTGTTGTAGTTTCTCCAATTAAAGGTAAAGTTGTCCAAGTTTTCCCTACTAAGCATGCAATCGGACTTAAAGCCGATAATGATATTGAGGTTTTGATTCATATTGGGCTTGAAACTGTACAACTTGAAGGTGAAGGGTTCGAAACTCTTATTGCTGAAGGTGATACAGTCGATGTAGGAGATGAACTTGTTCAATTCGATATCGATTATATTTCACAAAAAGCAGAATCATTAATTTCACCTGTGATTATCACGAACACAGATCAACTCGATACTTATACATCGAATGATGTTAAACAAGTTGAAAAAGGACAAACGGTTATATTCAATTTAACTGCTAAATAATCTTTAGATGAAATCATATTCATTTTATCAATATTGTAAAACTAGAACGGGATTGAATAGTAGTAGAGAGAGTCAGATGTGTGAGGATATAATCAATGATATACAATTTCCTAAACAATCATCTGATTATGATGATATATCAAATTATCTTGAGTTAAATAATGTGACAAGCCTACCTTTGTCAGTGTTTGATTGTTTATGGAAAGATTATGAAGAATGGCTTTTGTTTTAATGATTATTTATAAAATCATTATGATAAACTTAATTGAATAGTAAATGACATAATTAAATAAAATTTATATGAATAATTTCATAGGTTTAATTTTACATTTTTGATTTTACTATGAATAAAAATAAATTACGAGGTGTTAAGATGAGCGTTCATATTAATGCAAAAAAAGGTGATATAGCAGACACGATATTATTACCAGGTGATCCATTGAGGGCGAAGTATATCGCAGAAAACTTCTTAGAAGATGTAACTCAATATAACGAAGTGAGAAATATGTTTGGATATACTGGTACTTATAAAGGGAAGCGTATTTCTGTTCAAGGAACAGGTATGGGTGTACCATCTATTTCAATCTATATTAATGAATTAATGAATGAATATGGCGTAAAAAACTTAATTAGAGTAGGAACATGCGGAGCAATCCAAAAAGATGTAGAAGTACGTGACGTTGTTTTAGGAATGAGTGCTTCTCACGATTCTAATACGAATAATAAATTATTCGGACCGATTACTTTTGCACCAACCGCTGATTTCGATTTGTTAGCAACTGCATATAACAAAGCAACGAGCAAGGGGTTGAATGTAAAAGTAGGGAATGTATTTACTGCAGATTGGTTCTATGATGAAAAAAATAATAATGACCAATTAGCAGAGTATGGTGTACTTGCGGTAGAGATGGAATCTAGTGCGCTATTTACATTGGCGAAAAAATATGATGCAAAAGCATTATCTATTTTAACAGTAAGTGATCATATTATCACTGGTGAAGCAACATCAAGTGAAGAAAGACAAACTTCATTTGTTGATATGATGGAAGTAGCACTCGATACAGCAGTTGAATTCGCATCTAAATAATGTAATCTATAGTCACTATTTATAAAAATTAAGGCATACATTGTGTATGTCTTAATTTTTATAGTAAGTAATAGAAATGTGGGATAAAATGAATATATTAAAACGAAAAATCACGATGAATCCGATCTTGTTTACTTTCTTTATACTCATTAGCATGATTGTAGCGAGTATAGTTACAATGGCTACATTTTATTTGTATCAATCTTTATTTAATCAAAACCATTCAGCAAACAATTTTGACAAAATTGAGACTGTATACGAACAAATCAATAATGAATATTATAAAGATATTGATGAAGATAAGCTTATAGATTCAGCAATTGATGGAATGGTCGAAGGACTTGAGGATCCATATTCTGAATATTTAACAGAGGAGGAACTTTCTCAATTTGACGAATCAATTAGTGGAAATTTTGAAGGCATCGGTGCTGAGATTGAACAACGAGATAATGAAATATTTATTTCAAGCCCAATTAAAGGCTCACCAGCTGAAAAAGGAGGATTACAACCTAAAGATCAAATCATCGGTATTGATGGAGACTCAATTGAAGGTCAAGATGTTAACGATGCCGTTAAGAAAATTCGAGGAGAAAAAGGGACTACAGTTACATTAACTATCGTCAGAGGAAATCAACAGCCGTTCGATGTTGAAATCACACGAGATAAGATTCATATGGATAGTGTAAGTCATCAATCTATTGAAAATGAATCGACAGATATTATTACGATATCAAGATTCCAACAGGGTACGCATAAAGAATTATCCAATGTATTAGATAAAGTTGTTAACAATGACCATAACCATTTGATTTTAGACTTCAGAAACAATCCAGGTGGTTTATTAGATGAAGCTGTAAATATGATTGGATTGTTTGTAGGAGACAATAAAGTTGCCGCAATTTTAGAAACAAGAGATGGTAAACAGCAAGAAGTTAAAACAACTATTGATCAAGTAGATGGATTAGAAGATAAGACGATAACAATCGTTCTCAATGAAGGATCTGCTAGTGCATCTGAAGTATTTGCAGGTGCATTACAAGATCATATAAATGCGACAGTTGTTGGTGAATCATCATATGGTAAAGGCGTTGTTCAAACGACTAAGCAATTTGGAAATGAGTTATTAAAATACACTAACTCTAAATGGTTGACACCGAATGAAAGATGGATTCATGACAAAGGCATTAAACCTGACAAAGTGATAAAACCAAGTATATATAAGCATTTGACAATGTTAGATTCAGATAAAGTTTACAAAGAAAATAGCAAAGGTGAAGATATCCAGTTTATAGAGTTTGGACTTCAATCATTAGGCTATTCAATAAAGTCTCCAAATAAAGAATTCGATAGTGAAACTGAGAAAGCACTCAAGGCATTTCAACAAGAGTACGAAATAAAGGCAACTGGTGAAATGCACGGAAAAACAACAGATACATTTATGAAAGTCATTTTTGATCATTTAAGAAATGATGATCCTCAGATGAAAAATGTTATTCAATTTGTGACTCAGACATGATCATATGTTTTTACCCGTTGAAAATGAATGTAGAGGCTGAACAAAATGTTCAGCCTTTTTAAATGTAATTTACAATATATAATTCAATATATATATTATAATTCACTATAATATATATAACTTAAACATTTACTTGTGACTCATGAAAATTCGATTAAATCATTATATAATAAGAATGATAATTATATTTTAAGAATGGAGCTTTCTATATGGCGAAAAAAATTATATTTACCGGTGGTGGCACAATGGGGCATGTCACTTTGAATTTAAAACTAATACCTGTTGCCCAAAAGAGTGGGATTACTCCAATTTATATTGGTAGTAAAAAAGGTTTAGAGAAAGATTTCATAAAGAAAGAAACTGGAATTAAATATTGTAGTATTTCAAGTGGTAAGCTTAGAAGATATTTATCTTTTGAAAATTTAAAAGATATTTTCAAAGTGATTAAAGGCATATTTGATGCTTATAAAATTCTAAAAAAAGAAAAGCCAGATGTTGTTTTTTCAAAGGGTGGATTTGTTACCGTTCCAGTAGTAATTGCGAGTAAACTTTTAAATATAAAAACAGTCATTCATGAATCAGATTATACACCCGGTTTAGCCAATAAAGTAGCAAGTAAATTTGCCAGCAAAATATATACGACATTCGAGGAAACTACTGACTATTTACCTGATTCAAAAACAGAATATATTGGCACAATAAAAGAAGACTCATTATCCAATGGAGATAGTGAAAAAGCTTATGAATTAACAGGTTTTGAAAAAAATGAAAAACCAACGATTTTAATTACTGGTGGATCTACTGGTTCTTTATTTATAAATCAGTTTATATGGGATAATATTGATGCACTTTTAAGTCAATTTAACATCATCCATTTGACTGGGAAAAATAAAGTTAATAAAAATTTAACCCATATAGATCAGTATAAACAATTTGATTATGTTACCACTGAATTTAGTCATTTACTTGCGTTAAGTGATATTGTCATTTCACGAGCAGGCTCTAATATGATTTTTGAGTTATTATCATTAAATAAATTAATGTTATTAATACCACTGTCTAAAGAAAAGTCAAGAGGCGATCAATTACTTAATGCTAAACATTTTCAAAAACACGGGTACGCTGAAATGATAGAAGAAGAAGCATTAGACCTTCAAAACCTATTAGATCGACTAGAATTGTTATCTTCACATTCATCACGTTATATCGATTCTATGAATAAAGACCATAAACAAATTGAACCTGAAGATTTACTTCAAAAAATTATGAGTACGTAATTGTACGAAAGGAGCATAATATGTCTCGAAGAAAACGTATTGAGTTGTTAATAATTTTTGTTATGATTTTTGGTGTTATTGCCATGTTTCACGAAAGTAGGTTAGGTCGATTTATAGATAAAGAAGTTTATGAATTTATATACTCTGCAGAATCATTTATAATGACATCATTTATGTTAGGATTTACGTTCATTGCAGAAGTGTTAACAATGATTATATTAAGTCTCATGGTCATTGCTGTTTTGATGATTTTAAAAATGAGATATGAAGCATTATTTTTTGCACTTTCTATGATTATTAGCAGTATATTAAATCCCGTACTAAAAAATATCTTCGACCGTGAAAGACCAACATTACTTAGACTAATTGATATATCTGGATTTAGTTTTCCAAGCGGACATGCGATGGGATCATCGACATTCTTTACATCAATAGCTTCTATTATGAATACCAAATTTACTAGACAACAAAATTGGATTATAACAACTATTTGTGGCTTTTTCATTTTAATGGTGTCATCTTCAAGAGTTTATTTAGGTGTTCATTATCCGACTGATGTCTTAGCTGGTATATTCGGTGGATTTATCAGTGTAATATTATCATCGATTATTTTAGAAAAATTATTTGACAATAAAAAGCGTATCATATAATATTTAATTGAAAATGATTATCATTATCATCATTGATTAAATTCATTTTCGTCCACCCTTTATATATTCTTAGAAAGTTGAGATCAATGATCTCAACTTTTTATATATTTATTTTAGAGAATATCATTTAAAAAAGTGTTACAATTTATTAAAAAGAATGAAGGGTGAGTTTATGGCAAAGATATTAATCGTTGAAGATGATGAAAGAATATCACGATTCTTACAGTTAGAACTATCTTATGAAGAACACGAAGTAGAAGCAATATATGATGGTCAAGAAGCTTATGATAAAGCGATTGAAGAGGACTATGACATTATTTTATTGGATATTATGATCCCAACATTAAACGGCTTACAATTTTGTAGAAAATTTAGAAAAGTAAAAAATACTCCAATTATAATGGTTACAGCAAAAGGTGATATATCTGACAAAGTGATTGGACTAGATTATGGGGCAGATGATTACATCGTTAAACCAATAGAAATTGAAGAGTTATTAGCAAGAATACGAGTAATTCTAAGAAGAAATGAAGTAATACAAGAACAAAGTACTAAGTCGACAATACTTTCAAATGATTCTCAAACGCTTCACTTTAAGGATTTAATCATCGATACACAAGGGATTAGAGTGTACATAAATGACGAAGATTTAGAATTAACTAAAACCGAATATGAATTACTTAAATTGCTCATTGAAAATATCGATATCGTGATGCAAAGAGAGCAAATTTTAAGTCATATTTGGGGTTATGATAATGAAGTAGAAACCAATGTTGTAGACGTATATATTAGATATTTAAGGAATAAATTAAAAAAACATGATTACGATAAAATGATAGAGACTGTTCGTGGTGTGGGCTATGTGATAAGGTCATGAAACTTCCAAAAGTCCCATTAAGTATTGCATGGGTTATTTCATCTGGTATTTTAATATTTACATCATTTATTGTGTTTGCATTAGTGTTAATACATTTAATGGGTGGTTATTTATATGACAATGAAGATGCTACGTTAAGAAAAAGTCATAAAGAGGTTGTAGAGCTATTTTTGTCACGCAACGTTCAAAACATAAATGATAATGATATAATTACACGACTCAGTGATAATCAAATATTAAATTTATATGATAATCAAGGGCAACTTATTACCCAATATAATTTGTCGAATAAAGAATATGACTACGAAGTAAATAAAAATCAACTCGATGAAATAATTGCTGTTGACCAGAAAGATTATTCTTATATTTCAATCACATCTGAAATTAATCAATCTTCGCACTTTGGATATAAATATGCACAAATTGTACATCCAATAGATGATTATAATAATATTATGAAATATATGAAGATTATATCTATCTTTATTGCTTTTATATTAATTTTTCTTACATTGTTAGTGTCCTATTTTATAACTCGTACGTTAACAAAGTCATTACGCAACATTTCAAATCAAATGGAATATATTGAAAAACAGGGCTTTAAAGAAAAACTGACAAATATGAGTTTTTACACAGAAATAGATCAAATGACAACGACATTTAATAGTATGATGAGAGTACTTGAAGAAAACTATAAAAGCCAAAAGCAATTCGTGCAAGATGCATCTCATGAATTAAGAACTCCATTGACTATCATACAGGGGCATATAAAGTTGTTAAATAGGTGGGGTAAAAAAGATCCAAAACAACTTGAGGAATCACTTGAAATTTCACTATCTGAATCCAAGAGAATGGAAAAACTTATTAGTTCTTTATTAAGCTTATCAAAAGGACAAATAGGTGATGAACTCATAAGACACAATATCAATTTAAATGATGAGATTAAAAGATTAGTGCAAAGTTTTAAAAATGTATATCCCGATTATAAATTTAACATATACAGTAAGATGAACAATTGCAATATACTTTTTAATAAATATCAATTTGAACAAGTCTTGTTAATTTTTATGGACAATGCAATCAAATATGACCATATTAATAAAAATATTTCATTAATGATTACCGAAAAAAATGAATACATTGAACTCCAAATCACTGATCGTGGAATTGGAATTCCTAAAGAAGACTTACCTTATATATTTGATCGGTTTTATAGAGTAGATAAATCCAGAAGCAAGAAAATTGAGGGTAACGGTCTCGGTCTTGCAATTGCTAAGAAAATTGTTGAACAAAACAAAGGACAAGTACTGATTACAAGTGAATATAATAAATTTACAACTGTAAAGGTTATTTTTGAACGCGTATAAATAAACTATCTTTTTTAAGAAATAAATATAATAGTTTAACTTTTATTAATGCGCTTTCAATGGTAAACTTATAGTGTAAAAGTTCATAAAATATTAACAAATTAGAAGGTGAATCTAAATGTCAAAAAGTAAGACAGAACAAAGTCCTGTTCGATTCAATCAAAATTTAGCATATTTACTTGAACAACACGACATGTTCTTAAATGACCCAAATTCTGTTTCTGATGAAATGAAAACATTATTTGGTGAATTATCTTCAACTCAAAGTGATGCGAATAATGGCAATCAGGGAGGATTAAATGGGCTACATGTTAAAAATTTAATCCGTTTAGTTGATCATATTAGGACATATGGCCATTTGTATGCAGATATTTATCCAGTTCATGAACCAAATCGTGAAGATTTACCATCGATTTCATATGAGAGTCATGATTTAGATGAAACGATTCTTAAATCATTACCTTCTTCACTTGTATCTGATCATTTCAAAGATAAAGAGAATGCATATGAAGCAATTGAGCATTTAAAAGATTTATATCAAGGACCTATAGCATATGAATATACGCACATTAATAATGATATGGAACGACAGTGGTTAAAGGAAACGATTGAGCAACATGACAAAGTTGAGATGAATAATGATGAAAGAATATCATTGTTTAATCATTTAGCGAAGGTTCAAGGATTTGAGAAGTATATCCATAAAAATTTTGTTGGTGCAAAACGGTTTTCCATTGAAGGGGTAGACTCACTTGTTCCATTACTAAAAAAATTACAACAACTTATGGCAGTAGATCAAATCTCTAATTTACAAATTGGAATGGCGCATAGAGGGCGTCTAAATGTGTTAACACATGTTTTAAACAAATCATACGAAATGATGTTGGCAGAATTTATGCATGAAAATCCTATTGATTATAACGAAAATCCAGAAAAATTGTCAGTAACACAAGGATGGACTGGCGATGTGAAATATCATTTAGGTGCCACTACAAAAACGAATGAATTCGATATTGATCAAACAATTGAACTTGCCAATAATCCATCACACTTAGAAATTACAGCTCCAGTTGTACTTGGTAAAACACGTGCGACCCAAACTTCTGATGAGACTAATGGTCAAGTCGATTACAACAAATCCATTGCTGCTATAATTCATGGAGATGCTGCATTTAGCGGACAAGGTATTGTGGCTGAAACTTTAAATTTAAGTCAATTACCTGGCTATTGTGTCGGTGGTACAATTCATATTATTACAAATAATTTAATTGGATTCACAACTGAGCCAGACGATGGAAGAAGTGGCTTATATTCATCTGATATTGCAAAAGGTTATGATGTGCCAATTATTCATGTTAATGCTGATAAAGTAGAACATGTGCTTAGAGCAGTTGAGGTCGCATATTTATATCGCCAAAAATTCAACAAAGATGTAGTCATTGATTTAATTGGATATCGTCGTTACGGTCATAATGAAATGGATGAGCCTATGGCGACTAATCCATTATTATATAAAGACGTTAAGTCACATGACCCAATTGATGAATTATATGGTTCAATTTTAGTAGAAGATGGTGTGATTTCTGAAGAAGATAAGAGTACAACAATTGAAAGTGCATTCAACGCTATGAAATCAGCTCATCAAAAGATTAATAAGTCTGATCAAAATAAAGATGCGTCATTACGAACGCCTGAACATATCAATTCAGGGTATAAGCAAATCGATACTGGTGTAGATTTAGAAACGTTAAAACAAATTCAGAACGATTTAATGAATTATCCAGATGATTTTAAAGTATTTTCAAAACTGAAGAAGATTTTACAACGTCGTAATGATCCATTTGAGAAAGAAACTGGAAAAGTTGATTGGGCTCATGCTGAGGCGTTAGCTTTTGCTTCAATTTTACAAGATGGTTATCCAGTGAGACTGACAGGTCAAGATAGTGAACGAGGCACATTTGCTCATCGCCACGCTGTATTACATGATGAAGAAAGTGGTAGAGAATTTACACCGCTACAACACATTACAAATGCTAAGGCACCATTTATTATTCATAATTCACCGTTATCTGAAGCTGCAGTTGTTGCCTTTGAATATGGTTATAACGTTCAGAAAAAGAATGCATTAACGATTTGGGAAGCGCAATTTGGTGACTTTGGTAATATGGCACAAATGATTTATGACAATTTTATTTCTGCATCAAATGCAAAATGGGGAGAACAATCTGGTTTTGCAATGTTCTTACCACATGGATATGAAGGGCAAGGACCTGAACATTCATCATCTCGTATCGAACGTTTCTTACAAAGTGCCGCTGAAAATAACTGGACTGTTGCTAACTTAACAAGTACAGCGAACTACTTCCATTTATTACGTCGACAAGCACATCATCTTGATACAGATGTTATGAGACCACTAGTACTTGCTAGTCCAAAGAGTTTATTAAGAAATCAAACAGTTGCAGATACAATAGATCAATTTACAACAGGCCACTTTAAAACAGTGATCATACCTTCATATAAGAAAACAAAGGTTAAAAAGTTGGTCATTGGATCTGGTAAAGTCATTATTGACATTAAAGAAGCTCAAAAAGAAGAAAATGATGAATTACTTATCGTAAGTCTTGAGCAAATTTATCCTTTCCCGACTGAAAAACTTGAAAGCTTAATTAAGGATTTACCAAAACTAGAAGAAGTTGCATTCGTACAAGAAGAACCACGCAATATGGGCTTCTATAGCTTTGTCCGTCCTTTATTAAGTGAAATGTTGCCTTCAAAAATAAAAGAGTTAACATACATTGGGCGTCCAAGAAGAGCTTCAACTTCAGAGGGAGATCCTGAAATGCATAAGCATAATCAACAAGATATTATCAATTTAGCATTAAAATTATAATTATAAATTAATGGAGGATTATTAATATGGTTGAAATTAAAGTTCCAGAATTAGCTGAATCAATAACTGAAGGTTCGATTGCAAGTTGGTTAAAAAGTGTTGGTGACTTTGTAGAAGCAGGTGAAAATTTACTTGAACTTGAAACAGATAAAGTAAACGTAGAAGTGATCAGTGAACATGCAGGTGTTATTACAGAGCTTAAAGCAGAAGAAGGCGATACGGTTGAAGTAGGAGATGTTATCGCAATTGTAGATGAATCAAAAGATGCTGATGATGCTGGAGATACTTCAAATAATTCTTCTGAAAATGAATCTAAAAAAACTCCAGATAATGATACTTCTTCTAAAGATTCTAAAGAACAAAAATCCGAGGAAGTTTTGAAAGAAAAAGAATCATCAGAAAGTAACTCTTCAAATGGTGAAGAACGTATTGTCGCTACACCATCTGCAAGAAAATTAGCACGTGAAAAAGGGATAGATCTTTCCGAAATTAATGCAAGTGATCCTCGTGGATTAGTTCGCTCTCAAGATGTTGACAATCATAATAGTAAACCTAAGAAAGAACAACCGAAAGAATCTACTAAGCCAGCCAATCCAGAAAACCCTGTTGTTCGTGAAAAAATGTCACGTCGACGTAAAACAATTGCAAATAAGCTTTTAGAAGTTTCTCAATCTACTGCAATGTTAACAACATTTAATGAAATTGATATGACAAATGTTATGGAATTACGTAAACGTAAGAAAGAAGCTTTCCAAGAAAAACATGATGGTACTCGTTTAGGCTTTATGTCATTCTTTACAAAAGCATGTGTAGCAGCGTTAAAACAATATCCTGCTGTAAATGCTGAAATTGATGGAGATGACATGATCATGAAGCAATTCTTCGATATTGGGATTGCAGTATCTACAGAAGAAGGACTTGTTGTTCCAATCGTTAGAAATGCAGAACGCAAAAACTTTGCTGAAATCGAACAAGATATTAATGACTTAGCATTAAAAGCTAGAGATAAGAAACTTGGTTTAGATGACATGGTTGGTGGTTCGTTTACAATCACAAATGGTGGCGTATTCGGCTCATTAATGTCGACTCCAATTATTAATGGAACACAAGCAGCAATTCTTGGAATGCATACAATTCAAAAACGTCCTATTGCTGTTGATGGAGATAAAGTTGAAGTTCGTCCGATGATGTATATAGCTTTAAGTTATGATCATAGAATTATTGATGGAAAAGAAGCTGTTGGATTCTTAAAAACAGTAAAAGAACTTATTGAAAATCCAGAAGATTTATTACTTGAAGGTTAATAAGATTTAACTCATATAATTATTGAATTCAAATTATATATTGAAATTTAACAAAGGATAACGTAAGTGATACGTTATCCTTTGTTTTTTCAAAAATAAATCTAGCATGTTATAATAATATTAATCTACATACTTAAAGGGTGAATCTCATGTATTTAAACCATCATGTTGAAATTATAGTTAAAGATAATAAAAAAAGTATTAATTTTTATCAAAAAATATTAGGATTAAATCTAGTATTTCATGAAACAATGAAAAATGAATCACGAAATATAGATATTGCAAAACTTTCACTTGGTGATGAGTCATCATACAGTCACATTAAATTAATTGAACAACCAAATGCACCACAACATAAAACAGGATATAACGATATTAATGCGATCAGTTTTAGAGTCCCTTCAAATGAAAGTTTATATTATTATGCAGAACGATTAAATCAATTTGATGTTGTTCAGTATAAGCTAGAAAAAAGAAATGGGCACTATGTTCTCCCTTTTAGAGGACCAGACCACGAAGAACTATATTTAATCTCAAATGAACAAAACATCGGATTACAAACGAGTATTCCGGCTGATCACTCAGATATTAATCCAATCCATCAAGTGAGTGGTTTAGGACCCATATATTTAACATTAAGTGAGCCAATTTTAACAGGATCTGTATTAAAAGAATTACTTCAAATGAAAAACAGCGCTGATTATTTAATACAAGGTGTTGAAGGTAAAGTACACGTCTTTGAGATGGATGGTAAAGGACATGGTGCAGAAATTCATATCATTACAGATACCAAAACTAAAACAGCACATGGTGTCGGTATGATTGATCACTTTGCGATTCAAGTTGAAGCGCATGATGATTTTATTGCACTTGAAAATCGGATAAATGAAATTAAATTGCCTTATGAAAAAGTCAATGCAGAACAATATGAATCAATTTTTATACGTGATATGAATAAATTATTAATTGAAATAGTAGATAATGAACCAAGAGAGTAAATTGACTGATTAATAGTAATCAATAATTATAAATATTAAGGAGTAATTTATGGCAGAATATAAATGGCAATCAAAAGAAGCAATTAAACAAGTTAAAGTTAAACATAAGGACTCTAAAAAATTTAATGTAGATACATCTCTAACTATGGATAAAGTATATGATGTTGTGAATGAAACAGAAGAATATTTATTTATAATAGATGACCATCAAAAAATCGGTGGATTTTATAAAACATATTTTGATGAAGTTTAAAGTCTAGAAAATATAGCATAAATTTGATTAAAAGCGATAACATTAAGTTATTGCTTAATTTTTTTAAAGGTATGGTGAATATGATGATTAAATATCAAAATAGAGATCAACAACTAATTGATGATGCAATAAATATTGTTAAATTAGGCAAAAATTTATTGTTAAAAGGACCGACAGGTACTGGTAAAACAAGGCTTTCCGAAAATATATCTGACTCTTTATCGGCAAAACAATATAGTGTGAACTGCAGTGTCGACTTAGATGCTGAAAGTTTACTCGGGTTTAAAACGATAGAGACAATTGACGGTGTTCAGCAAATTGTATTTATTGATGGCCCTGTCATCAAAGCGATGAAAGAAGGGGCTATACTTTATATAGATGAAATCAATATGGCTAAACCTGAAGTGTTACCAATTTTGAATAGCGTATTAGATTATCGTCGAAAATTGACGAACCCTTTCAATAATGAAGTTGTAATTGCGCAGAAAGGATTCAATGTGATTGCTGCAATTAATGAGGGATATGTTGGAACGATGCCAATGAATGAAGCGTTAGTCAATCGTTTTGTTGCGATTGAACTGAAATATATAGATGGTGAAACATTAAAACAAGTGCTTATTGATCAATCTATATTAACAGATGAACAAGACATAGAAAAAATGATAAAACTTAACGAATTACTTATAAAAATGGTTTCACAACACCAAATATCAGAAGAAGTTGCTAGTGTTAGGGCATTAATAGATGCATGCGATTTAATGACGATTATGCCATTTGAACGTGCAATTGAAAGAGCTTTAGTTTCTAAATTAGAAACGGATAGAGAAAAAGAAGCAATTCGTCAGTTGTTCGAGTTGATATAACAATGAGTCATTCATTTATAAAGTTTAACGATGAGCGAATAGACCCTTTCAAAAAAGAACTACTAAATGATTTAGTGAAGCTCTTATTAAACGATTCTGAATATGAGATTGTATTTGGTAAACATGGTTATATAGACCCTGTAAACAAAGTATTGTTTACACCTTTTAAATGGCGTCATCGAAAAGATGAATTTCGTCTATTAAAAGGCGAGGTTGTCATTCAAGCAATGCAATATAATACTGAACAACCTGGGATTTTTGAAGATGTAATTAAATTAATACAAAACGAAGAATTACAATTCCCTAAATTATTCTTTCAAATCTACTTAGCGATGGAAACCTATCGTTCAGTATCACTTTGTCAAAAACACTATTCAAATGGACAAGATTTATTAAATATATATATCAATCATGTCAAAAATGATGCAAAGAAACGTATTATAGCACTTCAAAATAGTGGTCGTATCGTTGATCAACATATCGCATTTGTTATATGGTATCTATTTAAAGATACCGATGAAATGACATCGTCACATATTAATATCGAATCAAGTGTTGAATTTGATATCGATAGAATTGTTTTAAGTTTAAAAAACGTTAAACACAAAAATAGTGAAGATAGTTTCAATTACACGTATGCGCTTTATCACGTTATTTCTAAAGAAGTAAATAAAGATGGTTGGGAAGAATTTTTTCATCGCCCTAAAACTTTTGAATATATAAATCAACTTCAAAAGAACCAATGTAAAGAGATTAGCGATTCTGATGACTCAAATGATGTTTCTGACAAAACAAAAATTAAACAAGAAGCACGTAAACAAGACGAAGCCTATTTAGAAATGGAAGTGGATAGTGAAAACTCGATCAATGCGAATGATGCAAATCGTTCTGGTGATTCCACTGATGATATGACTGAAGTGACATTAGGTAAAGGTCAACAAACTAAAGATAAATCTACGAGCATTGAATTAGATACTAATGAAGATGATAAAAATTCAATCAATAAAAATGCGATACTTATAGAAAAGAAAATTGATTCTGATATTAAAGCAGAGCTTGAATACGATCAAGCATTAAATAATGTTAAAAGCAGCATTAATGAATTGGCAACTGTTATGAATAAACTTTTAGATAAAAAGTATAGTGATAAACGTACACATTTATCAAAAGGAAAGTTAGGTAAAGATTTGATTCCATTAGTTACTAAAGAGTCAATCCATGTTTTTGATAAAAGAGATCAACCTTCAAGAGATATTGATGCAACATTTACATTGTTAATTGATGCAAGTTACAGTATGGAAAATAAATTGGAATACGTTAAAGATTGTGTAATATTATTCGTTGAAGTTCTTAAAAGGTTAAATATTAAACATGAAGTGTATTCATTTTATGAAGATACATTTGATTCTGACGATAAACAACAACCGAATTATATGCATCAATTTATTGATTACAATGAAAGCTTATATTCGAAGCCAAATGCATCAATTATGAATATTAAAGCACATGATGATAATAGAGATGGATATATCATTCGGAAAACTGTTGAAAAGATGAAATATCGTACAGAAAAGAACAAATTCATTTTACTATTTTCAGATGGTGAGCCGTCTGCCTTTGACTACGCGGATGATGGAATTGTTGATACTTATTATGCCGTCAATGAGGCGAATGATGAACGTATACAAATTATTAATTTATTCATTGATGATGGACCGATAGAGGAGAGTGTCCAACAAACTATCAAAAATATATATAAACACAATGCTATATTCATTGATAATTTAGATAATTTAAGTGATTATGTCTATTCTACATTAAAAAAATTATTGATTTATTCAATATAACATTGACATGAATTATATATATGGTATTATCTAATAAATAGAATTTTCAGAAATTAAAGGTGGTCTCACAATGAATAAAAGAGTAATACTTGTTGGATTTACATTATTTGCAATATTCTTTGGAGCGGGTAACTTAATATTCCCACCAGAAGTTGGAAGTAAAAGTGGTACTGCCTTTATCTTTGCCATTATTGGATTTATTTTTACAGGTGTTGGATTACCTTTACTCGGTATTATGGCTGGAGCAGTTAATAAGTCAGGTTATCGTGGTGCATTTAAAGAAATTCATCCACTATTTAGTCTCATTTTTCTAATGGCAATTTATTTAACAATTGGTCCATTTTTTGCAATTCCAAGAACAGCAACCACATCTTATGAAATGGCGTTATTACCTTACTTAAATACTCCATCAAACATAAGTTTATTAATCTTTACGATACTCTATTTTGTTGTTACATTATTACTTGCTTTATTTCCAAATAATTTAGTCGATAAAGTGGGTAAATATTTAACACCAACGATGTTAATAATTATTGTTGTGTTATTAATTTTAAGTATTGCTAATTTGTTTGGGGTTAAAACACAAAGTATCGATTCATCGTATGAACAAGTAAATCCTTTTTTCAAAGGATTTACAGAAGGATATTTAACAATGGATGCAATTGCTGCAATTGCATTTTCAACCATCGTATTAGGTAATATTAAAAGTGATTTTCCTAATATAACTGAAAAAAAATTATTTAAGTTAACTTTTAAAGCATCTATGGTTGCGGCTTCTTTACTAGGAATTATCTATTTTGCATTTTCATTCGTTGGGAATAAATATTCTTTCTCCAGCCAAGAACTTTCATTAATTCAAGATGAGAATCAAAATATGGGAGCTATAATATTAACAGGTATTACTGATCAACTATTTGGCTCATTTGGACCTATTGTGCTCGGTGGATTAGTCACATTAGCTTGTTTAACAACATCTGTAGGTCTCATTGTAGCGGTTAGTAATTTCTTCCATGATATTTTTAGTAAAATACCATATAAAACATATGTAATTATGTTTACATTAATCAGCTTCATTCTATCGAATCAAGGATTAGAAGCTGTCATTAAAACAAGCATACCAGTATTATTATTGCTTTATCCTATTGGTATGAGCCTAATCTTAATTATTTTGTTAACTAAATTTATAAATATTCCAACTAATGCTGTGAGAATTACAACAGCGTTAGTCGTACTAATTAGTTTACTTACCGTATTAAATACTCAATTTGGTATTGTGGAATGGATTAATATATTACCTCTTGCTAAAGAATCAATGGGATGGTTTATTCCAATGATTGTGACATTAATCATAAGTACATTGATTTTTAAACAAATCAATAATACTCACTATTTTTTAAAAGATGAATAACTATAAAATCCCGCGTGTCTATACGCGGGATTTTATATATTTATTTACTATGTTGAAGTTTTAATAATTCGGACTTAAGTTCTTCTTCTAATCTTTGCAATTCTTTCTCACCTTGTTCACGTTGTAGTCTTCCGTTATGTTGAATTGTAATTGTTTCTTTAATTGTATCAATAATATTCGACTGAGTATTTTGTAGTGTCTCTATATCGACGATTGATCGTTCGTTTAATTCAGCTGTTTTAATCGCATTATCTTTTAACATTTCTGAATTTTTATTGAGTAGTAAATTAGTAGTGTCTGTAACTTGTTGTTGTGTTTTTGCTGCATTTTGCTGATTCATTAATGACATTGCAATAGACATTTGATTTTTCCAAAGTGGAATGCTAGTTAATATTGAACTTTGTATTTTTTCGGCAAGAGAGTGGTTCACATCTTGTATCATCCTAATTTGAGGAGCAGATTGTAATGTAATATTTTTAGATATTTTTAAGTCATATATCTTTTTATCTAAACGATTAATATAACGTTCTAAATCAGTAATTTGTTGCGCACCAATTGCATCATCTTTTGTTAAATTTAATCGTGCTTCTTTTAAATCATTTTGTACTAAATCTTGCTTCTTAATTTCCGCAGCATGGATCAATAGGTCTAATTGATCATAATATGACTTATTTTCATTATATAACTGATTTAATAATTCATTATCTCTAATTAATTCAGATTTTGATTGGTTCAGTTCAATTGTTACTTTATCAATTTCATGTGATATATTTTTGAACCGAGATAATAGTTCTTTTGTTGAGGACTTTGCTTTTGATAGCAGTTTTTTTAGTCCTTTTTTTTCATTCTGTTTGAGCTCAGAAGGGTCAATTTCATTTAATTTTTTCATCAAAAACTGTAATTGTTGTTCAATTCCATTTTGTTTTGATTGTTCAACTTTTTTTAACATTAATTCAGAGAATTTTGTCAGGTGTCTTTGTTCTTCAATGCCATACTCCATAATCGTTTCTTCTTTTGATGGGTCTAAAGATATGATCATTTTTTCAACTTTTTGCTCATCTTCTTTAGTAAGTTCCTTAGACATGAATGCTTCAATCGATTGTTGATTGAAGTCATTATGACTAGTATTAATATTACTCACAACCTCATTTGAGCCTTTATAGTCAGTAGGAACTGTATTGTTATTATTTCTATTCATTCGACTTAACTGTTTGTATTCATTGTTCATTGTGATCCCCCTGTGTTAATCTATGCTGAGCCATAAGCGCCTCTTCAATTTGATATGCATTATAATCAGGTTTATTGACTTGTTTCAAATCTGCATATAATGTTCTTTGCATCTCATCAATCGACCATTGTATCTTCTTAATTTGTTGGTGGTCTTCAGCAGTCTTATTCGGTGTTAGAATGAGCTGTTGATATGAATGTATCATCTTGATCACACTAGGTAAGTGAGCGTAATAATAGTTTTCAATCAAGAAAAATCTTTTAGGGTCTTGTTTTACTATCGTATTGATTCGATTGACTGTTTGATATAACGTAAATAAAGATTTAACATCTTTAAGTCTACGAACATTTTTGAACATTTGTCTTAATTGTCTAATTTCATCTCTACTATTGGATAGTTGCTTTTGAACATATCGATATTCCTTTTTTGTTAATCCTATTTTTTTATAAAAAGATTGATCTAATGTTAATTTAGTTGGCAAATAAGTCGTCAATGAAAATAATACCCCAATCATCATGTCACCTAAAAACATCACATCAATTATTGTATTAGAAACCATCGTTACAATGATCATTACAGGAACACTTATAAAGCTTGCAACCCAATTAGATACTGGCTTTTTCATAATTTCAATCCTTCTTTATTACGATTAGAATTCGATGATTTGATTTAAATTTATTCAAATAATATCGAATGATGTGAAATAGTCATTGGTTTCACCATGCTCTATTTTTATATCATTTACTTTACTAAAAGGTGATGGTCCTTTTTTTACACTCGTTAAAAATTCATCTATTCGATTACAATTCCGATCAATATATATTTCGACATAGTCAGAAACATTTTCAACGGTACCCGTAATACCTAAACGATCCGCTTGCTTCTTGGTATATTGTCTAAATCCTACACCTTGAACGCGTCCATGCACAGTGATGTGTATATATTCGATGGTAATCACTCCTTGACTTCATTATAATCTTTAATTCTTGAAATCACCAATATATCGTTTTATAATTGTATGCATTGAAAGAAGGGGCAATTATGGGGTATCAAATTTGTATTATTAAGTCTGACTTTGAAGGTTGGTTTTTATTTGACGATTGGAAAGATTATATCATTCATTCAACAGAAGTAATTTCAGATATGGATAGATTTATCGATATATATCAATCTCTTTACACACAATATTCAAAATGTAGAAATCAAATTAAAATAGGGGAGTACGACATTCTCTCAATGAGTAATCCTAAAGAAGTTACTTATTGTGAAAGTTGTGAAGAAGATTTACAAATATATTATAGCTTCATTATATTAAAAGATAATGATGTTTGTAACAGTCCTGTAAATTTGAGTGGGATAATTTAACTCTTATTTTACAATTCACATATTGAAAACTGTAACTCGAATGAGTATAATAGAACATAAGCAATAACAGTTATTCCATAGTGTAAAGAGTATGTTTTACGCATAGTTTTTCATATGCGAATATTTGTCTATTGAAACATTTTTATTTGGAGGAATTTTTTTATGAAACAAGGTACAGTTAAATGGTTTAACGCAGAAAAAGGTTTTGGATTTATTGAAATCGAAGGGGAAAACGATGTATTCGTTCATTTCTCAGCAATTAACCAAGAAGGTTACAAGTCATTAGAAGAAGGCCAAAGTGTAGAATTTGAAGTTGTTGACGGCGATCGCGGACCGCAAGCTGCAAACGTTGTTAAACTTTAATCATATAACAATACCCCTGAATGACACATGTCATTCGGGGGTTATTTTTGTACTGAATTATAATAAGAACTCATGAACGAGTTCTTAATAAATATTAACAGTTGTTTTATAAAATCCCTTGCTCTTTTAAATATTCTTCATACGTAATTTCTTTACTCAAACCACCTTCATCTAAATCAACGACACGGTTTGATATCGTATTTATAAATTCAAAATCGTGTGATGTAAAGAAAATAGACCCTTTAAAATTCTTCAATCCATCATTTATTGCTGTAATACTTTCAAGATCAAGATGGTTTGTTGGTTCATCAAGCAGTATAACATTTGCACCAGATAACATCATTTTACTGAGCATACAACGTACTTTTTCGCCACCACTTAGAACGCTAGGTTTCTTTTTCACTTCTTCACCACTGAATAACATTCTCCCTAAAAATCCTCGTAAGAAAGTTTCTGTCTGTTCCTCAGGTGGAGCATATTGACGCAACCAATCTACTAAGTTATCTTCATTTGTATCAAAATATTTCGCATTGTCTTTAGGTAAATATGACCTTGTTGTAGTAACACCCCATTCAATAGAGCCTTCATCTGGTTCTATTTCTTCAGCCAATATTCGAAGTAGAGTTGTCTTTGCAATTTCACTTTCACCCATGATGATCACTTTATCGTTTGGAGTTGCTGTAAATGAAATATTGTCTAATACTTTGATACCATCTATGGTTTTAGAAATATTCTTTACTTGTAGTAACTCTTTACCAATTTCTCTATCCGGTTTAAAGTTTACAAAAGGATATTTTCTAGAAGACGGTTGTATATCCTCAAGTTCAATTTTATCCAACATTTTCTTTCTTGATGTTGCTTGTTTAGATTTTGAGGCATTCGCACTGAATCGTGCAACGAAATCTTGTAATTCTTTGATTCGTTCTTCTTTTTTCTTGTTTTGCTCTTGTGTTAATTTTAATGCAAGTTGACTTGATTGGTACCAAAAATCATAGTTACCAACAAATAATTTAATTTTACCAAAGTCTAAATCTGCAATATGCGTACACACATTATTTAGGAAATGTCTATCATGTGATACAACGATTACTGTATTTTCAAAGTTTATTAAAAACTCCTCAAGCCATTGAATTGCTTTAATGTCTAGACCATTAGTGGGCTCATCTAGTAAAAGAACATCTGGATTACCAAAAAGAGCTTGTGCAAGTAGAACTTTAATCTTTTGATTATTTTCTAACTCAGACATTGTTTTATCCATTAATTCATGTTTAATACCTAATCCTTTGAGTAATGTCTCAGCATCGGCTTCAGCAGTCCAACCACCCATTTCACCGAATTCTCCTTCTAACTCAGCTGCACGGATACCATCTTCATCGCTGAAATCAGGTTTCATATAAATATCATTTTTTTCTTTCATCACACGCCACAATTCCTGATGCCCTTGTAATACGACATTGCGTACAATCTCATCTTCATAAGCAAAATGATCTTGCTTTAAAACAGCTAATCGTTCATCTTTACCTAATGAAACATGACCTGTCTGTGATTCAATTTCACCAGATAAAATCTTAAGAAATGTCGATTTACCGGCACCATTTGCACCAATTAGACCATAACAATTGCCTGGTGTGAATTTAATATTCACATCTTCGAATAACTTTCGATCACCAAATCTTAAACTAACATCTGTAACTTGTAACATATGTAGACCTCCTAAACGTTGTCTATACTTTCTTTAATTGAAGTATTAAAACCTCTAACCCTTATGCATTATAACACATCTATTAGTATATGAATAAGAGTATACATGATATAATACAAGTAAATATTATATCAAATATATAAATATTAATTATAAATAGATTAAGGTGGAAATTATATGACTGAACTCATTGGACAGTTCCATGAAGCAACTGTTGAGGCAATTGAAACATCCAGTATTACGTTAACCGTAGAAAACACACAAATTAAAATGAATCAATCTGAAATAGATGAAAAGCAACACATTAACGTTGGAGATACCATAGAAGTGTTCGTATATTCTTCACGAAAAGGGGAGCCATTCGCAACGACGCTTAAACCATACGTGACCACTGAATATTATAGTTATGCCCCTGTTATTACGACTTCAATGGATGGAGCTCACGTTGATATTGGATTACCACGAGAAATTATAGTACCATGGCAAGACTTGCCAAGACTGAAAGATGTATGGCCACAGCAAGGTGATGAAATATTGATCACATTACGCGTTGAATCTGATGGAATGATGTACGGTCGATTAGCGAGTGAAACAATTGTTTCTGAAATATTCGAACCTATTGATAAATCAAAGGAATCTGAATTTCAATCCAAGCGTATTAAAGCAAGACCATATCGTTTACTAAAAGTTGGTACGTTCTTATTTAATGATGACAAACAAAAGTGTTTTATCCATGAAACAGAACGAGAGGAAGAGCCTAGACTAGGGGAAGAAGTTGAATTTCGAGTGATTGGCATTAATGAACACGGTGAGATTAACGGATCATTTCTACCACTCGCTCATGAAAAAATGGATGATGATGCAGAAGTGATTTTAGATTATTTGAAATCACATGATGGTTATATGCCATTCAATGATAAATCAGATCCGACTAAAATAAAGGATACATTTAATATGAGTAAGTCAAGCTTTAAGAGAGCATTAGGTCGTTTATATAAAGCGAGAAAAATAGAATTTAAACATGATCAAACGTTTTTGAAATAAGGTAAGCCATAAAATGGCTTACCTTATTTTCATATATACATGTTTTTTTACTTATTGTCTATCTCATCAGTCAGTCTTTCAAGTTCATCAACGAGTGAACCTATATAATCGATTGTTTCAATCAACGGTTGATCTGTTGTAATATCAATCCCTGCTTTTTTTGCAAGTTCTACAGGTGTCAAAGTATCTCCAGATTTAAGAACTTTTAACCAATCGTTGACAGCAGTTTGTCCTTCCTTTTCAATTCTGTTTGCCATGACCGTTCCAATCGTAAGTCCAGCAGAATAAGTATATGGATATAGCCCCATATAGTAGTGTGGTTGTCTCATCCATGTTAATTCATGGTGCTCTGGAATTTCGATATCCTCTCCGAAGAAAGATTCTAATACTTCACGCTTCATTGTGTTGAGCTTCTCAGCAGTAACACTTTCTCCAGATTCAATTTTTCGATACACTTCTCTCTGATAAGCAGCTTCTAATAGATGCGTCACAAAGTTATGATAATACGTTCTAGAAATGATGGATGCAATGACCCAACGTTTGAATCTCGGATCATCTGATTGTTTTAATAATGATTTCGCCATTAACATTTCGTTCATCGTAGAAGGCGCTTCAACAAAGTATAGAGAAACATCTGTATCAAGTATATTATTGTGCTTATTCGTTAAATCAAAATGACCTGCATGACCAAGTTCATGAGCCATGACAAATACTTCTGTCATCAAGTTTGTCCATGTGATGAGTACATATGGATGTGATCCATACGGTGTTGCACAAAAAGCTCCTGTAGATTTCCCTTTATTATCTACGAAATCAATCCATCGATGATTATAAGCATCTTCAACCATTTTAATATAATCTTCTCCTAGCGGTTTCAATGCATTAATAACATATTCTTTAGACTCTTCAATTGAGATTTCAGGCTCAAAATCAGGGTCAAGTGGTACTTTCATATCCTGATACGTTATTTTTTCCAAATTATAAACTTTTTTAATCAGTTGACCATACTTTTGGATAATTGGTGAAAGTTTTTCCATAATCGTATCAATTTGTCGATGATATAAACTTTCATCAACTTTTTGAGGTTTCAATAAGTACTCTGTAACATTTTTATAACCTCTTAAATCACTCATGTTTTTTTCCATCTGTAAGTGAATATCATAAGTTTTTGCTTGAGTATGTTCGTATTGTTTTAACGTGTCATAAAAAGCAGTGTATGCTTTACGTCTAAGCTCTGTATCAGGGTGCGATTCTAACGTCCCTTCAAAACTATTATACGTTAACTCAATTTGCTCACCATTATATTCGAGTGTAGGGAACTTTATATCTAATAGCTTCGTCGTGTCATAAAGTTCATAAGGCATAGAGCGTTCGCTTGATAGCTGTGCTAATGTCTGTTCAACGTTTTTATCTAAGCGATACGGTTTTTCTTGTTTTAACCAATAGATGAAATTGGCATAAGTAGATTTGTCATTAATGATTTCATCTAATAGTTGGTCATCTTGTTCTAATATTTCGGATTCAACAAATGATAAATTAGACATCATCATCCCATAGCGTTTATTAAACAAACTATATTCTGTTTGATATAAATCATCTGATTGATCTGTAGCGATATTTAAACTAACGTAATTACCAAGGCGGGTGATTTTCTCTAACAAGATACTATATTCATCCAAACAATTATTGATAGTCGCTTTAGTCGTTAATGTTTGATTGAACTGCTCATGAAATGATTTTGTCTCATCGACAACGTTTGATAGTTGTTCGTCAAACGATCGGTCATTGAGTAATACATCTGATGTATCCCACGTGTATTTCTTTTCAACATCTTTTCTTAATGGAGTCGTCATATTAACATCCTTTCTTTTATCGATATGTTTAATTATACATAATTTTTAGAATTTAATAAATCAATCTGTGATTAATTTTCATTATAGACTAACAGTTAAATAAATCTTTAAATCACTAACACTAAAGCCTTACTGTACAAAATAAGGCCTCAATTTATGTATGAAGATAACAATCTGTAGACTTATTTTACAATTAGGGCTACATTTTACATAAACCTACGAGAAACTGTGTTCTTATTCAAACCTGTATAATTATAGTTTTGATAATTTTAAGTTACTTTACACAATATTTACAATGGTTAAATAAAATATTTACATTTTATAGTTATGATGAAGGTATGATTATTTATAGATTGTATTTTAACTGTCCTTTTAAATAATCATCTATATCATTTAAAGGAGGAAATTATACATATGAAAAACACTATTTTGAAAACGACATTAGCTTTATCTATGCTTGCTTCATCGTCCATTGTACTCCCTGAAGTGACGTTTGCAAGTGCAGGGGGAGTCGTCCAAGAGACTGCTTCTGAGAAGAAATTACAATTATCACTACAATCTCGTTTTAAGAGCGGTGCAGCGTTTGATGAAGGCGGAACTGAAATTGTTCAGTATGATCCGAAATCCCAAAACATGTATTCAATAAATGGTGATGAAGGGTCTTTAGATGTCATTCACTTAGGCGGGGTTGGCCAATCTAAAGAAGTTGAATTGACGAAACGTATTAAATTAAGTGATTACGGTATTGAATCAAGTGACGTTACAAGTGTTGCAATCCATCCGAATGGGGATTATATTGCAGTGGCAGCGCCTCACGAAACAAAAACAAATGATGGCTATTTAGTGTTATTGACAACTGATGGGGAATACATTAAACATTTCTCTGTCGGCCCATTACCTGACATGGTGATTTTCTCACCAGATGGCAAACATATTTTAGTCGCGAATGAAGGGGAACCAAATGATGATTACACAATCAATCCAGAAGGTTCAATTAGCATTGTCAAAGCGAATAAATCAGCAAATAAAATTACTCAAAAAGATATTACAACGACTCAATTTACAAAAGATTTAATGACGGATGATATTCGTGGAGTAGGACCAGATGCAGATGAGCATTATTTAAACTTGGAGCCTGAGTATATTACAGTGGATTCTAAAGGGAAATATGCATACGTCACTTTACAAGAATCAAATGCCATCGCTAAAGTTAAAATTGCATCAAATACAATTGAAGAAATTACTTCATTAGGGTTTAAAGATTATTCTAAAGCAGGAAATGAAATTGATGCGAGTGACAAAGATGATGAAACAACTCTTAAAAAGCAACCTGTACTCAGTATGTATATGCCTGATGCAATTGCATCATTCGATATGAATGGTGAAACTTACTTATTTACAGCAAATGAAGGGGATGCTCAAGACTATGATGGGTATTCTGAAGAAGAGCGTGTGAAAGATATTAAAGATGATATTAAATTAGACGCATCACACTACGAAGGTTATACTCAAGATGAGTTGGATCAACTTATAGAAGATGGATTATTTAAGAAATCAAACTTAGGTCGCCTTAAAACAACTACAAGTCATCCATTCATTAATGAACATGGTGAACATGAAGCAATCGTCGGTTATGGCGGAAGATCTTTTTCAGTATGGAATGGTAATACGATGGAGCAAGTGTTTGATAGTGGTAATGATTTCGAACGCATTACGTTAGAACAAATTCCTGAATACTTCAATAGCAACGCTGAAAGTGCGACAGAATTTGAATTAGACGCGCGCAGTGATGATAAAGGTCCTGAACCTGAATCGATTGAATTCGGTGTTGTTGATGGTGTGTCATACGTATTTATTGGATTAGAACGTACAGGTGGTATTATGGTTTATAATTTAACAAACCCTGAACAACCTGAATTTGAGACATACTTTAGAGATGATTCGAACACAGATGTTTCACCTGAAGGTTTAACGTTTGTAAGCGCTGAAGAATCTCCAACAGGATCAGCAATGTTATTAGCCGCACATGAACTTTCTGGAACGGTGGCTGTATATAACTTAGAACGTACTGATGTAGAGTAATTCAATTATTATGTAGAGTTTATAAGAGAGGCATTTCGAAAAAGAAGTGTCTTTCTTATACATACATTACTTCCTATAATATATATTATGTTAACCAAAATGTAAAATAATCTATCTGCATTACTGTAAATAATAATACAGATAGATTATAAACCTTTATTTATTTACTTATACCTTCATTATACTTTGTAAGTTTTCACTTTCTTCAATTGCAAGAATGCTTTATAAGCTAATTTATTTACAGGCTTAACGAAGTCACCAACATATTCTTTAACGTAAGCATTGAATCCTTCTTTGAACTTGATGACACCCGCATCCTCAGCATCCTCACTGAAATCACCCGTAATACCGTAGAAATTATACTGGTCTAATCCTTGGTCAATGGTATATTTAATCATTTCCCATTGGATGGCATAACTGCCTGCGTAATGTCTAAACTCATTGGAAGTACCTCCAGCAAAGTAAACGACCTCATAATCAGTTTCATAGAAAAATCCAGCTGATACAGGTAATTCATTGCCATATTTCTCTTGAGCTGCTGTTAATTCTTCAATTTTTTCCAGATGTGATTTTAACTGTGTTCTTAAGTTTTCTATTTTATTTTCAAGCTTTTCTTTCTGCTTATCTGTTAGATTTTCTTTAGTTTGTAAATCTTTTTCTGCTTTTGCGATATTTTTGTCGAGTTTATTTTCTTCTTTACGTTCTTTTGCAACATATTCATCAATATCAATATACGCCATTGGAACCTTCACTCGATCACCATAGTAGTCATATGAATCATAGTAGTAATCATCTCCACGATCTTCAAATGATTTCATTTCTACAGTGTCTTTCATAAATTCACGGAAGATTGGAAGTTCTTCTCGTGATAAATATTTTATTTTAATTCCATTTTTCTCAGTCTTTTTAATGTTACGTTGACGTAACTTATCCATATTATTGAATACTTCTTCTTTTGTCTTGCCTTTTACATCTAATACTGAGTCGAATCGATGTTGTCTTTTGCCGTCATAGCCAATATGGAACCCTTGATGTTCATACCCTAATTTATCTAAATGTTCAATAATTGATTGTGTTCTATCCGCATATGACTCTAGTATATTTCCTTTATGATCTCTTATATTATGAATAATGTATGGATCCATTCTTATATGAAGTGCATTATGTTGTTTCAAAAATTTATCTAATTCATAGAAGAAAATGTCTACAACTTTAAAATTAGTGAAGTCTAGTATTGGTCCACGTGTTGCATAAAAATAATTAAACTTCTTTAAGATTGGTGTCGATGTTAAAATCGTCGCAGCAACAACTTCTTGATTGTCATCAATTAATCCTATACGATACATCGTTGAATTGGTTTTATCATTTCTTAAATCATATCGTGCATTTGTTTGTGAAAAATGGTACATATTTTTTGTTGTAAATTCCTCAAATTGCTTATCTGTTAATTCTACAAATTTCATATTATTTCTCCTATTATGTAATGTCATATTGTATTTAAGTTGTTATTTCGTTTATATATACGAAAATCATGATTTTTCGTTTGATTAGACGAAAAACTGTGATGATGTTAATATATACTCATACTATATATAACCAATTATAAATCATTTAATCATAAGCTGTCATCCAAATAACTATTTTTAAATCAAACTTTTATTTAAGGGGTGTCATATGTATTCTATTTTAATCATCGATGTTTCTGGAAGTACAGATTCTCGTTTTACTCAAAAAATTTCAGAAGTTTTATTAAACTATAATTTAATACTTAAAGATGTTTTGAAAGATAATAACAATAATGATACTCAACACTATATAGATTTTCGTATGGGTGATGAACTGTTTTTTATTGGTAAACAGACAGATGCAATCATTATTCAATATATGTTGCAATTACTATGGCCTTTTGAAGATGCACAAATAAAAGCTGCAATGTTTACACAGTTAAAGTCATTTCCATCTGGCAATATTGAACAATGGAATTCAAAAGATGCCAAAATTGTTCGCAATACATTAGATCACATTAAATCATCAGAACATATTCATTTTGTTCATGCAAAACACGAACAAAATGATGAAATATTTACTGCATTATCAATGTATCAAACATCTATACTCAATAGATTATCTATAATACAGAAATTCTTATTTTTTAATAGTTATCAGTTTGATACACAAACTGCATTAAGTGAATATGCCAAAAAAAGCAACTCGACGATTTCTGCTCATCTTTCTAAAGGTGAAAAAATGCAATTAGACTATATATTAACCACGATGATTAATTATGTCAACATTAAGGATCAATATGACGACGTGAAAGATATATCATTAATCAAAAATATATCTTCACATCCAATCGCCAAGGAGGCTTTATTTTGGGGTTAATTATACTTTTATCAACAATTGCAGTCATTCTTTATATTTTTAGTGGCCTGTTGATCAAAATGTTCTTAAATTATGTTATCGATAGAAAACCGTTATCCCTAAACGACAAACAAACAGATCATATAGGACTTTTTATCGGATATTGTGAGCGGTTTTTGATTATTTTATTTATTGCGAATGATCAATATACTGCTATGGGATTAATCATAGCAGCAAAATCAATTTTGCGATTTAATTCAGGACAAACAGATCAGGACGATGAAGATATTGTTATTCAGAAAAAATCAGAATATATACTCCTCGGTACACTCGTTTCTTTAGTGTTCGGTGTGATTATTGGATTGATTATTAAATATATATTGACTTTACTTTAACGATAATAAAGTTATACACGGTTCGCATATTCTCCTTAATGATCACCACTTACATTGATATTGATATTGAAAGTTTCTTTAAACGTACATCAAGCAATGACAGGACTAAGATTCTTGTCATTGCTAATGTATTTAATGAATAAACTAGTGTATGTTTTGTTCAGTCCTTATTGCTTTGTATTTTTAATTTTTAATAATATTATTGATTTACATAATAAAATTATTTGTTTTATTTTTTATGTCCTGCAATTAAGTTCTTTCTCTCTAATGCAGTCCCCGATTGACCATATGCTGTGCCTCTCATAACCGCTGTTTGACCATATTTCTCTTTAATTCTATCCATCGTTTGGTCAATAATGCCCTGTTTTAAGTCTGTTGAGTCATCAAATAAAGTCATCTGTTGTTCACTTTTGGGAATAAGCCCTGTCAACGAAATACTCACCGTTCTAATCATTCGATGATGATCTACATGCTGATATATATACTTCCAAACAACCGATACAATCTTTTCGGTTAAATCCGTTCCATCATTAATTGTTTGTTGCTTAGCGATCTTCTCACCATCACTATATCCAATAGAACATTTAATCGTTCTTGCGAGCAGTGATTTACGACGCAACCGATAACCTAATACTTCGGCATGTTCAATAATAATCGCTTTTAATTCCTCTACTTTATAATCTCTCATTAAAATTTGGCTTTTACTAATGGACGGCTTGAAAATTTCTCCCTTCTCACGAATAATACTTTCATCTATACCATTCGCATGCAAATGTAAATCAACACCGATGATACCAAAATCTCTTTTTAAATATTCATACGGATATTGCGCAAGATCTCCAATCGTAAAAATCCCTCGTTTGTTCAATTTTCGTTCCGTTCTCTTATTAATTCCCCAGAAATCACTCAATGGCTTGAGTGGCCATAAACGACTTGGCACATCATGATATTGGATTCTAGCAACACCAGTTGGATGATGCTTTGCTTCAAAATCAAGTGCAAGTTTACTTAATAGCACATTATCCCCTATCCCAATCGCACAATGAATTCCAGTATCTTCATATATCGTTGTTTTCAATAATTGAGCGAATTCTTCAATCGTCTTAGAAAATAAATGTAATGAATCCGTCATATCAATAAAAAATTCATCGACACTATATTGGTGAAAGTCTTCCGGTGCAACATATCTCAATGCAATCTCTGTAATTCGCTGTGCATATGTTAAATATGTTTTCATCGATGGGTTAATAATGTAGATATCAGAACGAGATGGTATTTCAAATAATCTTGAGCCTGTTTTTATACCAAGCTGTTTCAGTGGTGGTGTTGCAGCAAGCACGACACTTCCTTTACGTTTTGTATCTGCAACGACTGCAAGTTTAGTCGTTAATGGATCTAACCCTTTTAGTATGCACGATACACTTGCAAAAAAACTTTTTTGATCGATGCATAACACTAAGCGTTTAGTACATAAGTGGTAATTATACATCTTTCTATCCTTCTTTCATTCTTTGTACAGAACGTATGTTCTGTTTGTATTTCATATTACTATATATTCTTTTTATTTTCCATAAAAAAATAAACTTACTCAACGTAAGTTTATTTTTAAAATCTAATCATCCATCTTGTCATATTAATTTCTATCGTGTAATAACAACCGTAATCCGTTAAGTATCACTAAAATAGTTGAGCCTTCATGGAATAATACAGCAGTAGGGAGTGATAATAATCCAAAGATATTCAACATAATTAAAATGATAATGACAATAATTGAGAACATGACATTGAATTTAATTGTTCGATTTAACTTTCGACTTAAAATGAAACTGTTAAACAACTTCAATAAATCATTTTTAACAATAACGACATCAGACGACTCCATCGCAACAGTAGATCCTTCACCCATCGCAATACCAATATTAGCATTGGCTAATGCTGGTGCATCGTTTATACCGTCACCAATCATCCCAACAATATCTCCTTGTTGAATGGAGTCGTTGACATATTTTATTTTGTCTTCAGGTAGACACGATGCGACATATCGATCAATATTTACAGTAGAAGCTACTGCTTTTGCAACCACTTCATGATCACCTGTGAGCAATCTAACATCGACCCCTTCAGATTGAAATAACGCTACTGCTTCTTTCGCTTCTTTACGTACAGTATCCGCTAAATTAAAATATCCAACGACCTCTTGATGAGCGCCAACAATAATCGTTGTATACTCTTTAGTCGATTCATTTAAATAACCATTTGGATCATTGAATCCTTCAAAAAAAGAAGGTTTAGCAACCGTAATATGTCCTTTCCTTACACCGGAACCGACAATTTCCTCTATATCTTCAGTTTGATCAACCGATGACAAATCTTCAGTTCCAAAATGTCTTACGAGTGCTTTAGCAATTGGATGTGTCGATTGTTGTTCCATATAGATCACTTCAGCTAAGATTGAATCATCGATCTGATAGTCCACAACATCAAACTGACCATACGTTAATGTCCCTGTCTTATCACTAAACAATACATTCATTGAAGTCAGTGACTCCATCGCTTTTCCGCCTTTAACTAAGATACCATCACGTGCACCTCGACTAATTGCACTGAGCGTTGCAGGTGTTGCACTCGCAACAAGAGCACATGGACTTGCAACGGTTAAAAAGACCATTCCACGATAGAAAGCTTCCTCAAAAGAAAACCCGATAAAATAGTACATCACTGCGATAAATAAAGGAACCGCAATCAATACTGAGATCACATATTTCTTTTCAATACGATCGATAAAACTCGATAATTTTGACGGTCTATTTTGAGCAGTCTCGACCATTCGTATAATATTAGAGAATACAGTTTCATCACTCGTTTTACTTACAGTCATTTGAACGACTTCACCAACGTTTAAAGTCCCTGCGAATACATCGTCACCTTGTTGTTTTTCGACAGGAAGTGATTCACCGGTTAGAGAAGATTCGTCAATCGAAGCGCGTCGATCAATCACCCCATCAATTGGAATTAACGCACCTTTTTGAACGATAATTTGATCATCTTTACGCAATGTAGTCACATCTACCCTTTGCACGTCACCATTCGGTAATAACAATGAAGCTTCTTCTGGCACTTGAGCCATTAAACTAGAAATTGCCTTCGTTGACTTATTCATCGCATAAGATTCTAATACACTACTCAAAGCAAAAATAAATAATAATAATGCACCTTCAGATGCATAATCGATTATGCATGCACCAATTGCCGCAAGAATCATTAATAAATCAACATTCGGTGCTTTGGATTTAACCGTTTCAACCACTGCATCAATGAATGCAAAAAATCCTAAAAATATAATCGATAAATAAAATACATATCGATAAGACTCAATGTCGTTGTACTGCAAAAACATTCCAAACAGCAACAGTAAAGTACCAACTAATAAAAATTGACCAGGTCTTGATTTTAATATATATGAAACCATAGTATCACTTCCTTATTTATAATAATTATAATCTAACGAGTGATAAATAGTCAATATGTAAAAATATAAACCTATAAATGATAATAATTATCATTTATAGGTTTATAAAGTCCTTCTTATTCACTATGATATAATTTTAACTTCATCTTCATCAAATGCATCGACGCTTTGGCCAATCTCAACCTCAGTTAAAATAAATAACTTTGTTGTATCATCAGTAGATGGAAATTCTATCCCATCAATGTTTAGGTCAAAAGGAAATTTATGTGTTGTATTTGCCTTAATATCCTCTTCTTCTAATACGACTTCTTCAAGCAAAACTTTATCATGTGTATCAAAATCACTATCTTCACGATATTCGTGAAGTCGTGAAATAAACTTCACGGTAATTCGCGCAATAAATTGATTACTTGTTCCCCCTCTGACTTCAACAACACCGTTGATAATATCAGTTTGTTTGTACTCTGCTTGTGATAGTTTTGTATCAACTGTTGCAGCACCAATTCCAATCGATGTAAAGATCTTATCAAACATAAACCTTCTCCTTTAATTGTTTTATAATTCTTATTATCTTTAATATAAATGAAACTCATCAATATTATCTCATAAATTATTTAATTCATCATATCTTAACAAATGAATATGTAAATAATACTTTAATAAGTATATAATTTTATCAAATGGCATCAAACATGCTAAAATACTAACAGTATTAATTAATTTAATTAAAAATTACATATAGATTAAGGAGCGCAACATATATGGGAGGTTTCTTCAAATTATTAAAAGGTGGTAGCCAATCATCACTCACAGCAGCCATCGTCAACTTTATCATTTCTGGACTAAAAGGAGGCGCATTTGTACTAACAGGTAACGTTGCAATGTTTGCTGAGATGATGCACTCTCTTGGTGATGCAGCGAACCAATTTTTCGTATTTATCGGTTCAGCATTAAGTAAAAAATCACCAACAGATCGATTCCCTTTCGGATTTGGTCGACTAGTCAATTTAGTTTGTTTAGGTGCAGTGATTATCGTTGCCATCCTAAGTTATGAAACGGTTAAAGAAGGAATACATCACATCATGCAACCAGGCCATGGTGCAATGTCAACACGTAACCTATTGATCAATCTTGGAGTTTTAGGGCTCGGTGTCATCTTAGAAGTTGGAGTGTTATACAAAGCTGGGAAAGAAGTATTACAAGAAACAAATAATAACTATAAAGGTTTAGCACCTTTAACTAGTGCGTTCGTTCATTCTAAAAATGCAAAACCGGCTACAAAGCTTGTATTTATGGAAGATACAGTGGCAACTGTAGGTGGAATTCTAGCAATAATCGCCATCTTAATTGCACAGTTTACACCATTTAATATTGCTGAAGGAATTGCATCAGTGATCATCGGTTTAATGATGTTTTACGTTGTTTATAAAATATTTATGGAAAATGCCGCAGGTGTACTTGGTGAACATGCACCAGAGATGGAAATTAGAGTATCTCAAATATTATTCAGTAATGAACATATCAAGGATATACAAAGATTGTTCGTCTTAAAAGAAGGAGAAGATTTACACGTTGAAGCAACGGTTGAATTAAATCATCATTTAACATTAAAAGAAGTTGATGACATTCGAGAGCAACTTACCGACATTATACTACAACAACATCATGTTACCGATGTAAACATTGAATTCAAAGATAATGATGGCGTTCAAGCATGGCCAGAACGTGCTGATGATATGGATCATAGAATGCCAGGTCAAAATGGTATATTCAAACATCATAATTAATAGTAAAATAACCTTAGAAGAATCGAATCAACGATTATTCTAAGGTTATTATTTTTAATGTAATTAGAAAAGGTGATTAAATGAATCCATTATATTTTGTAATGATCGTTCTAGTAATTATTGTATTATCCATCGGTTATAGTATATATGAACAAGCAAAAGTCAAAAAATCTATTAAAAACCTTTGGCCTGAAAACAAATCTCTATTTAGAGGAGATAACCCATATGTAACTGAGATTCTACGTCAGTACTTTATAAACCACCCTCAAAGCATTGATAAATATACGTTCCTTCAAAATTCAGCTTTCACCCATTGGGTGAAAGAAAAATGCTCAAAATGTGTTGAATTATCAGCTTTTATGAGTCGATATATGGTACAATAATAGTAACAAAAGCAGCAGAAAAAGGGGTTTAAATTATGATTAATAAAATTGATTTCACAGCTAAGAATCTAACATCAAATGCAGGTCTTTTTCTTCTCCTTGAGAACGCAAAAAGTAATGAGATTTTTGATCTAGTTGAAGATGACCTCGTATTTGATAATGACTCCACAAATAAAATCAAGATGAATCATATAAAGACGATGATCTGTGGTCACTTTATTGGTATAGACAAGCTAGAACGTCTAAAGCTCCTTCAAAATGATCCACTCGTTAATGAATTTGATATTTCCGTAAAAGAACCTGAAACAGTGTCACGATTTTTAGGAAACTTCACCTTTAAGACAACACAAATGTTTAGAGACATTAATTTTAAAGTCTTTAAAAAACTGCTCACTAAAAGTAAATTGACATCCATTACGATTGATATTGATAGTAGTGTAATCAACGTAGAAGGTCATCAAGAAGGTGCATCAAAAGGATATAATCCCAAGAAACTAGGAAACCGATGCTACAATATCCAGTTTGCATTTTGCGACGAATTAAAAGCCTACGTCACCGGATTTGTAAGAAGTGGCAATACTTACACAGCTAACGGTGCATCTGAAATGATCAAAGAAATAGTAGCCAACATCAAAACAGATGATTTAGAGATTTTATTTCGAATGGATAGTGGCTACTTTGATGAAAAAATTATTGAAACGATAGAATCTCTTGGTTGCAAATATTTAATTAAAGCCAAAAGTTATTCTACGCTTGCATCCCAAGCAACGAATTCATCGGTTGTATTCGTTAAAGGTGAAGAAGGCAGAGAAACTACAGAACTGTTTACAAAATTAGATAACTGGGAGAAAGACAGAAGGTTTGTTGTGTCTCGCGTACTGAAACCAGAAAAAGAAAGAGCACAAATATCACTTTTAGAAGGCTCTGAGTACGAATACTTTTTCTTTGTGACAAACACTACATTGCTTTCTGAAAAAGTAGTTATATCCTATGAAAAACGTGGCAATGCTGAGAACTATATTAAAGAAGCCAAATACGACATGGCGGTGGGTCATCTTTTACTTAAATCATTTTGGGCAAATGAAGCGGTGTTTCAAATGATGATGCTTTCATATAACCTGTTTTTGTTGTTCAAGATTGATTCCTTAGAGCCTTCAGAATACAGACAGCAAATAAAGACCTTTCGTTTGAAGTATGTATTTCTTGCAGCCAAAATCATTAAAACCGCAAGAACTGTAATTATGAATTTGTCAGAAAACTATCCGTACAAGGAAGTGTATGAAAAATGTCTGGTATAATAAAGATATCATCTTGAAAATCGAGTGTTGCTCTGTGGATAACTTGCAGGGTTTAATAAGTATCTTTACTCCAAAGTTGCAATCAATAATTTATTGAAAAAGATTGAAAGGTGGTGGTAAATAATGTTACAATGTGGGAGTATCAGTTTAAATTCTTCGTGAAATAGTGTTCTTTTAAGCTAATAAAAAATGCACGTGGAATTTAGGATATAGAAAATCTTGAGGATACAGAAGCATACTGGGTATATAGCTCAGAAAGTCTTCAGGTACGAAAGAAAAATGAGGTATGGATCATAGACTGGCCGGAAAGCGAGAGCTATGAGATGGGACCGATGAGTATAGCCTGGATAATGTGGCATATCATATATTGGTGGTCAACTGCATTAGATTACAACTTTGGAAGCGGCTCAATGAAAAAAGATGATGTTCTCTGGCCGGGTAGTATAGAAAATGCTAAAGAAGTCATAGAATCCCTGCACGAGAAATGGGTATCTAAATTAAGTGAGTTATCTGACGCGGACTTTCAAATGAATCAGCATGCAAAATGGCCATTAGAAGATAGGAACTTAGCAGATACTGCACTTTGGCTAAATGCAGAATTTATGAAAAATGCAGCAGAGATAGGTTATGCAAGATTTTTATATGGAAATAGCATGAAACAAAAATGAATTAACTATAATTGCTAAATTCTTATTTACAGTCAATCAGATTTTTGATTAAAGGGAGTAGAGAAGACATGACAACTTATACTTTCGACCAGGTAGAAGAGGCAATAGAGCAGTTATATCCTGATTTTACTATCAATACAATAGAGATTTCAGGAGAAGGCAATGACTGTATTGCATATGAAATAAACGGGAATTTTATTTTTAAATTTCCAAAGCATTCAAGAGCTTCGATTAATCTCTTGAATGAAGTAACCGTACTCAAAACAATCCACAATGAATTATCACTACCCATTCCCGAGGTGGTTTTTACAGGAATGCCATCAGAAATGTGCCAAATGTCTTTCGCAGGTTTTACAAAAATTAAAGGAGTACCTTTGACACCTCTTCTACTCAAAAATCTGCCGAAGCAATCTCAAGATCAGGCAGCTAAGGACCTGGCCCGATTTTTAAGTGAACTTCACAGCATAAATATCTCTGGATTCAAAAGTAATCTGGTATTAGATTTTCGAGAGAAGATAAATGAAGATAATAAAAAAATCAAAAAGTTACTATCCAGGGAATTAAAGGGTCACCAGATGAAGAAAGTGGATGATTTTTACAGGGATATTCTAGACAACGAAATCTACTTCAAATACTATCCTTGTCTTATTCATAACGATTTCAGCAGCGATCATATTTTATTTGATACCGAAAAAAATACCATTTGTGGAATAATCGATTTTGGAGATGCAGCTATTTCTGATCCCGACAATGATTTTATAAGTTTGATGGAAGATGATGAAGAGTACGGCATGGAATTCGTATCAAAAATATTGAACCATTACAAACATAAGGATATACCGACAGTTTTGGAAAAATATATGATGAAAGAAAAATACTGGTCGTTCGAAAAGATTATCTATGGAAAGGAATATGGTTATATGGATTGGTATGAAGAGGGATTAAATGAAATCAGAAGCATTAAAATTAAATAGATATTTAATATAAAGGACTGCTAATGTACTCATCAATAGCAATCCTTTTTTAGAATCCGGAATCTTTTTTATTTTATTTCTAATGCCGAGGCAAATAAATCTACACAGGAATCGATTATGAGAAAACAGAGAATTATACCGAGCTTCATCTAAGAAGTTATAAAAATGATATTTATTTGTCTTCGCTGTAAAATACAATCAATACTTTCTTTATAAAAAAGAGCATGTCGAATTCTATGTCGATCAAATTACATGGAAAGATTTGAGCTTAGACACAATATTTAGAAGAATAAACTATACATTTAGTTCTGTCGGGGATCAATATTTATACGCAGCACTACGAAACGTACAACATGAACATACGATACAAGAACAATTAATTGGAAAGATTGAACAAGATCAATCTTTTCGAAATCGTTTATCGTCAATCCTTGCTACACTTGGTCGAAGCGATAATAATGACTCAAGTAAATATATATTTCAAAAAGATAAAATGGTTCAATATGCACCATACAACAAATTATACATATTACTATCGTTAATTCCTTTGATTAGCATTGGAGCCTTCTTTATTAATCCATACATTGGGATATTCGGAATTCTCGCATCATTAACGTTAAATATATCAAAGTCTACACTCTTTCTATCATCACATAAACAACACTTTAATGATTTATTTTATGCAATCAAAGTGATCGATTCATCCACTGAAATCGATCGATTAACAAAGAATCATCACAAGCAACTAAACAATATTAAAGGAATAAAATTGCTAAGTTATTTTATGGTCGATGATAATTACAATGAAGGAAACATCGGTATTGTGATGATGAATGCAATTAAACAAGCATTCATCATAGACTATCATTTATACCATTACTTAACATCACAGCTTTCACAATCAAAAGATGAATATGAATACCATTGGTTGAATGTCGCGACACATGATTTAAATTACTCCGTAGCTTTATGGAGAAAACAATTGAATACCTACTCTATCCCAACACATGACAGTGAGCATTTAATCATCAAAAATGGAATACATCCTTTACTTCAAAATCCAGTGCCAAACAACTTTACTTTTGATAATAGTGTATTACTAACAGGTTCTAACGCTTCTGGTAAGTCAACGTTTATGAAAATGATCGCAACGAATATTATACTATCAGAAGGATTACACACTTCATTAAGTGAATCTATGAGCTATCCAAAGGGTGCGGTATTCACATCAATGAACTTAGCCGATAGTATCGAGGACGGTGATAGTTATTTCATTAGTGAAGTGAAATCTATTAGAGAAATAATTGATGATATTTCATCTGTAAAGAAAGCATATATATTTATCGATGAAATATTAAGAGGTACTAATACAATAGAAAGAATCTCTTCAGCACAAGCGATACTTTCATATTTCCATGAGCAACCACACGTCACATTGTGTGCTGCAACGCATGACATTGAACTGACTGAACTATTGAATGACAAGTTTCAGTTCTATTATTTTAAAGAACACTTAATAGAAAAAAACGAAGTAAAATTTGATTATAAAATTAGACAGGGTGTTACAAATACATCTAATGCAATAGAATTAATGAGAATACATGATTTCCCACAATCTATTTATGAACAAGCAACAAATAATTTATTAAATATTAAATCATTAAATACCTCGAAAACGAAACAATCATTGTAAAATTTATGATTTGATATCAATTATAAAGAAGAGTAAAAAAACTGGCAACTTAGAATGTGTCTAAGTTGCCAGTTTGTTGAACAAAAGAGGAATCTGACAACTACAGATCATATTCAATTAACAATCACCGGTACTAAGTATCTCTCTACATTTAGCCCCTCTTCATCATAATAATATGTAGATAAATACTTCCCACCATTATTTAAGATAGCTTTCTTACTTCCGATATTATCTTCATCACAAGTAATCAATACATGATCAATGGATAACGCTTTATACATTGGAAAACATAAAGGAATTAAACGTGTCGCATAGCCTTTTTGTCGTTCATCAGGGTGAATTGAATAACCAATATGACCTCCGACATATTCTAAATGCTCATTTAACCTCACTCGGCAGTTCGCCATTCCTACTAGTTTATTATCATCTTCTCTTATTAAAAGAAACTGGTACGCTGGTACATACCCATCTTGGACACTATCCTCATGTCCATTTTGCTGTATATCATGTAACCATCCATTTAAATCATCATATTTATTTAATGAAGCAGATCCGTGTATATGATCCTTAGATAGATTAAATGCATCAATATAAGAATTAATTTGATCGAAATATTCATTATCTTTAAGTTGAATCAATGTTAATTTATCCATAATAATCACCTTTTTTTATTATTTCTTGTTATTTCACCGTTATCCTCACGATTTAAAAATTCATCTACAGCTCGTTTGTTCATCTCTACATCAATATCTAACACTGCACCGAGTTCTGGATGATCGATCATTTGATATGAATTCTCAACCGGAATTTGCATAGTATCAATATCTTTATCTGATCTTACGATGAAACTTAGTAATGCTTTTGACATTTCATAATTCGACATATCTGTGTCTATATAACCCCGTGCAATACCTAATGTTTTAGGGAGCTTAAAAATTGTATTGAAAGATAACGCTTCATCTTTCAATGCAGATAGTACTTGTTGTTGACGTCTAACACGACCAAAGTCTCCTTCACTATCTTGTCTAAACCTTGCATACCTTAATAATTCAGTCCCATTCAAACGCTGATCTCCTTGTTCAAGGGTCATATCAATACCTTTAGACATTGTCTTTTCGACATTGATATGAACTCCATTTGGCGCTACTGTATCCACAACATGTTCAAATGCATTATAATTCACAATAGCATAATGATCGATATGAATATTTAAATTATGTTCAATCGTTTCCGATAACAGTTCTGGTCCACCGAGGCTATATGCTGAATTAATTTTATAATCTCTATATCCTGGGATATCAAACACACTATCACGCATAATTGGCATGATTTTTGCTTTTTTATTAATAAAATCATATTGACCAATCATAATCGTATCTGCACGTGCTACATTGTCAACCACACGGTCATGACCAATCAATAGTACTGTCATTTTACCATCACTATTTTGATCCATCTGAATATTATGTTTTACAGCACTTTGCTTATCATCAGTTTCATCTAATCCTGCACGATAAGAAGAGACATTATAAATAATAAATGCAATCAATAAGAACAACAGACCTATTATGATAAAGGGTGTTTTTTTTACCCGAGTTTTTTTGATTGTCTTCGTTTTATATTGTTTATTTGATCGTCTATATTCTGTCACAAAGATCATCCTTTAAAATGTATTGCATTTATATTATCACAAACATTATGATTAATCATTTAAACATAATAAAACACCTAATAAGTCAATATTATATGACTTATTAGGTGTAAATTTTTTATTTAAAAACTAGTCTTCAATATGAATTTCAGCAATATCATCAGAAGTTTTCACTGATTCATTTAAATAATTTAATGATAACTTATTGTGTCCTAAATTTGTAAATATGACAGGTGTGATAATATCTTTTGCTTGAGTATTAATTTGATCAATATCAAATGTCATTAATACATCGCCCGCTTTGAATGAGTCACCAGTCTTAACATTCACTTCAAAACCTTCACCATTCATCTTCACCGTATCAATCCCAACATGAATCAACATTTCGATGTTATGCTCATCACTTTGAATACCTAATGCATGACGCGTTGGAAAATCTGTAGCAACAGTACCATCAAATGGTGCAATAACCTTTTCAGATTCAGGGATAATCGCAAAACCATCACCCATCATTTTCTCACTAAAGACTTGATCAGGCACTTCTGCTAAAGGTTTCATTAACCCTTCTACAGGTGACTTAATAATCAATGATTTTGTATCATGAGAAGTTTTGTGAGAATTTAAAGTATCATGATTTTCATCTTTGTATTCATCCACATCAACTTCTTCTGGAGTTGTTAATTCACCAGAAATAATTCGCTCAATATCATTTTTTAGTTGGTCACTTTTTGTTCCGAAAATTGCTTGCATGTTTTGACCGACTTCTAATACGCCACTAGCACCAAGTTGCTTTAATTGAGTAGTATCTACTGATGATTTATCTTTTACTTCAATACGTAACCTTGTAATACATGCATCTAAATGTTTAATGTTCTCTTTACCACCGAATGCACTTAACACTTCAAATGGTAGTTTTTCTGCAGTGGTAGATGAAGCATGTTGATCTTCTCTTTCTCGACCTGGTGTTGGTAAGTTCATTTTCGTAATCAAGAATCTAAAGATAGCGTAATAAATAATTGCATATATTATACCGACAACGATCACCCACCACCAAGCAGTTCTATTTTGAATAATACCGAATAGGAAGAAATCAATGAATCCACCTGAGAATGTGTATCCTAAATGTAAATCTAATAAATATAAAATTAAAAATGCTAATCCATCAAGAACTGCATGAATGAAGAATAAAATTGGTGCTGCAAATAAGAAAGCAAATTCCATTGGTTCAGTAATACCTGTTAAAAATGAAGTCAATGCTGCTGATCCCATCAGTCCAGCAACTCTTGCTTTATTTTCAGGTTTAGCTGTTTGATAGATTGCTAATGCTGCCGCTGGTAAACCGAACATCATAACAGGGAATTCACCTTGCATAAAGTATCCTGCAGTTAGATCTGCGTTATCTTTTAATTGTGCAAAGAAAATATTTAAATCACCACGAACAATTGAACCTGCTGCATTTGTATACGTTCCAAACTCAAACCAAAATGGCGCATGGAAAATATGATGTAGGCCAAATGGTATGAGTAATCGCTTAATCATACCGAACATAAATACAGCAATCATCGTATTCTCTTCCATTAACCAAATTGATACAGCATTCATCGCACTTTGAATTGGTGGCCAAATAAACGCTAGCAAAATACCTAATATAAATGCGACTGCACTCATCACAATCGGTACAAATCGTTTACCTGCAAAGAAACCTAAAAACTGAGGTAAATTAATATTATAAAATTTGCTATAACTCCATGCTGCTAATATACCAATAATAATACCACCGAACACACCCGTTTGAAGTGTCGGTACACCAAGTACTGTTGCATATTGTGGATGATCTGCATTGACAAGGTCAGGTGTAATACCTAATACCTTTCCCATCGTCACATTCATAATCATATAGCCCACAAATGCTGCGATTCCTGCTACACCATCACCTTTACTTAATCCAATCGCAACCCCTAACGCAAAAAGCAATGCTAAGTTATCAAAAATAATTCCTCCGGCACTTGCCAACATATCCGCAATTAAGACAATCCATGGATGTGTTAAAAATGGTAGGATATCAGTAAGTGCCTCTGTTTGTATTGCAGTTCCTACACCAAGTAGTATTCCTGCTGCAGGTAAAATTGCAACAGGTAACATTAAAGATTTACCAATACGTTGCAAAAGACCAAACGTACTTTGCCAAGCTGACATTATAATTCCTCCTAAATTAAATAATTTTGAATAATGAAAATAAAAAGGCATAAGAATAAAAGGTGATTAAAAATCACTCACTATTCTTATGCCTAATCGAATTAGTTACACGGAAGTTGAGTCCATATGAAATTGTTGGATATGCATTGTTAAATAGACTAACTCTGATGCATAAACTTCTTTATTTAATAACGTTTGTATCGCTTTCATTATCTTAACAGCTATATTATAGCATAAAGGATATTGCTGTTTCAATACATTTTCTAAATGATTACTTCTTTCATAACCTTCGTTATTTTGCACTCTTTGAACGACAAAACTAATATGTCTTACAAACCGTGCATAACTTAAAGAATCTTTATCAATTTCAATCTGCAAATCATGTTCAATAATTTGAATTGATTTCTGTATGACTTCGTTAATTTGATGCATCTGTCCAATCGTCGAATGATTAATAGCAGAGTGAATATGAAGTGTTATAAATCCAACTTCTTCATCAGGAAAGTTCACTTTCAATTGTTGATTCAACTTTTCAATGACAGTCTTTGCAATTTTGAATTCCATTGGATAAAGCAATTCAATTTCTTTACTAAATGGATTCCTAATCGTTAAACCATCTTCTAACCGCTTTAAAGCAAATATAATATGATCCGTTAAACTTAATATAATGCGATCATCAACTTGTTGATTATGGTGAGTTTGAATATAATTTATCGCATCAATAATCACGCGGTTCAACGATTCATTTGATAATTGCATTAAATTTTCATACCGTTGACGATCTCTAACAGTACTTAACCGATACATTTTATCAATTTCAGGCGGTGAAATGATATCATTCACTTTAACGTTGAAGCCGATCCCTTTTTGAATTAGAATGACTTCATCTCCTTGATCATCAACGATCACCGCGTTATTATTTAGCACTTTTATCACGCTAAATTGTTCATTAGTGTCCATTATCTTCATTCATTTCTGCTTTATGACTTTTTATTTCTTGATAACGATGTTCACCCCAAGATGATACATTTGTTAAATCCGCTTTCACTTTATCTGTTTTGAAAATCGGATCAATCCCTTGTTTACGCTGAATAATGTAGTCTTTTGCCACTTGATTAACCACATGTGCTAATCCAATGATTGCAACGATATTCAATATCGCCATGAGTCCCATAAATAAGTCAGCTGTTGACCACACAGTTGCTACTTCTAACACTGATCCAATAATAATCATACATACGACAAGTACTCTAAACAATAACATAACAATTTTATTCTCAGTAATAAACTCAATATTTGATTGACCGTAATAATAATTTCCTAAAATTGAAGAGAATGCAAATAAAGTAATTGCAACAGCAATAAAGTATGGTCCAAATCCACCGAGTTGTGCATCCATCGCTTGTTGAGTTACTTGAATACCTTGTATTGCCCCTTCACCATACTCTAAATCCGTATAAAGTAAAATCATAATTGCGGTAGAAGTACAGACCAGCATCGTATCAAAATAAACACCAAGTGATTGTATTAGACCTTGTTTAACTGGATGACTTACAGCCGCTGTTGCAGCGGCATTCGGTGCTGATCCCATCCCAGCTTCATTAGAGAATAGTCCACGTTTAATTCCATTCAATAGTGCCATACCGACAGCACCACCAAAGACTTCTTTAATTCCGAAAGCATTGTTAAAAATTTTCATAATCATTGGAATCACTTGATCGTAATTAATCACTAAAATAATGAATACAACAATAATATATATGATTGCCATAATCGGTACGATCATTTGCGTCACCTTGGCAATTGAACGTACACCACCAAAGATTACAATTCCTGAGATGATTGCGATAATGACACCTGATAATAAGCGATTCACACCAAATGATTCTTCAAATGCTACCGCAATCGTATTCGATTGAACTGTATTAAAGACAAACGCAAAAGTAACACTAATTAAAATTGCAAATAAAACACCCATCCAGCGTTGATTTAAACCGAGTTGCATATAGTATGCAGGTCCACCCCTAAATCCACCATCAGCATCTTTCACTTTATAGACTTGAGCTAATGTCGCTTCATAGAATGCTGTTGCAGCACCGAAGAAAGCAATAACCCACATCCAGAATACAGCACCAGGTCCACCTAATACGATAGCCGTTGCAACACCAGCAATATTCCCAGTACCAACTCTTGCTGCAGCACTGATCGCAAAGGCTTGGAAACTAGAAATTCCTTTCTTGCCATTCGGCAACAGTTCAGCCTTGTCACCTAACACATCAAACATTTGTTTTAGCCATTTAATTTGAACAAAATTAGATGAAAATGTGAAATACAGACCAGCCAAAATCAATAGCCCTATTAAAAATTCAGACCATATTAAATCATTCCCTACAGCAACAAATTGTTTAAACCAGTCTGGAATCATCCCTTCTACGGTTTGAGATAATTGCTCAAATTTCATTGTTATACACGCTCCTCTTGGATTAAAATGTTAACGATTGAACCAAAATCACTTTCATCAACAATAAATGTTCCATTAGTATATTTATCATAATATCGTATTTCATTCAATGAAATTTCAAAAAATTCTCCATCTTCATTAATTAATTGAGCAATAAATTCATCATTTAATGCATCATTTTCTTTTTTATGATTCAAATCGTCATTGATTCGTTTTACCTTGACGATATAATGCGGTGTAAGTTTTAAAGGTTTAAGTATTCGTTGTCCCTTTAACGCACGTTTTTGAACTTCTAAAAGCTCTACCTTCATCTTCTTAACGGCGCCTCTATGAGTCGCAACAAGTATTTCATCATTTAATTGTACAACTTCAACAGATCGTATTTCATCTTCATGGAGATTCATATTTTTAACGCCGGCCGCTTTAAGTCCAATGACAGATAATTCATCAATACGATAAAGTAAAGAAAAGCCATGTTTACTCACAGATAAGATGTATTGCTGATCGTTGTCACTGTGCGTTGAGATTTTTTGTACAAATTGAAGTGTATCATCTGTTTTTAAGTTCATACATTGAATCGTTCTTGATTTACGAGTTGTATTAAACGATTCAAGTGTTGAACGTTTAATCATTCCATGCTGAGTCGCTAATACAATTTCTAAATGGGAATCTTTGAAATTATCTACAATTAATAATTCAATTATGAATTCGTTTTGTTTTAGCTGAACGATTTGTGATATATGCGTTCCGATATCTTTCCATTTAATGTCTGGTAATTCATGAACTGGAATATATATATAGTGACCTTTATTCGTAAACAATAATATATTTTGTTGTGTGTTTGCCTCAATCGTATGTGTAATATAGTCACCAGGTTTTAAATCCACTGCATCATCATCGGTCGAGCTATAGCTTCGTTTTGTCGTCCTTTTAATGAATCCATCACGAGTCATTGAGACGATTGTGTCTTCTTTAGGTATCGTAATTTCTTTAGATATTTTAATCTCTTCAATTTCTTCTTCAATGATTGATTGGCGATCGATTTTAATTGATTTATTTACTGCTTTAAGCTCATCTTTTAATACTGATTTTAATATTTCCTCATGATTGATAATCGAATTTAGTCGATCAATTTCCATGTTTAATGATTTATGTTCATCTTGTAATAATGTAATGTCAGTATTCGTTAATCGATATAATTGTAACGTTACAATTGCTTCTGCTTGAGCTTCTGAAAATTCATATTTTTTTTGTAGCTTTTGTTTCGCCTCTTTTTTATCTTTAGATGAACGAATGAGTTCGATGACTTCATCTAATATCGATAAAGCTTTCATTAAACCTTCAACGATATGCATTCTTTTTTCTTTTTGTGATAATTCATAAACAGAGCGTTTGAATATAATTTCTTTTTGATGCCTGATATACGCATTAAGGATATCTTTCATACTCATTAACTCTGGTCGCCTATTATGAATTGCGACCATATTATAGTGATAATTCACTTGTAAATCTGTATGCTTATACAAGTAATTAAGAATACCATTAATATCGCTATCTTTTTTAATTTCGATGACGACTCTTAATCCTTGTCGATCACTTTCATCTCGAACCTCTACGATACCATCCACTTTTTTATCGACTCTAATTTCATCAATTTTCTTCACTAAATTAGACTTATTTACTTCATAAGGTATTTCATGAATAACAATTTGGCTCTTGTTGCCTCTCAGTGATTCAACCTCTGTTTTACTCCGAAGAACGACTTTACCTTTCCCTGTTTCATACGCAGATCGAATTCCATCAAGACCTTGTACGATACCTCCCGTTGGAAAGTCAGGTCCCTTAATATATTGAATCAATTTATCTGTTGTAATATTCGGTTTATCAATCATATGAATGACGGCTTGAATAACTTCATTTAAGTTGTGCGGTGGAATATTCGTCGCATAACCCGCAGAGATTCCCGTTGCACCATTGACTACAATATTAGGGAATCTTGATGGAAGTACTGTTGGCTCCATAATGGTATCATCGAAGTTATTTACAAATTCAACCGTCTCTTTCTCTATATCGCGTAATAACTCACTCGATACTTTGGACAATCTAGCTTCTGTATAACGCATAGCAGCCGGAGGATCACCATCAACACTTCCTTTATTCCCATGCATTTCAACAAGTGGTATACGTACTTTCCAATCTTGACCAAGACGTACCATTGCATCGTATACACTAATATCTCCGTGTGGGTGATAATTACCAATGACATTACCAACTGCTTTAGCACTTTTCCTAAACGGCTTATCTGCTGTATTTCCTTCTTGATGCATTGCATAAAGGATTCGACGTTGTACTGGTTTTAAACCATCTCTTACGTCAGGGAGTGCTCTATCTTGAATAATGTATTTACTATAACGTCCAAATCGATCACCTAACACATCTTCTAACGATATATGTTCTACATTGTTACTCATCAAGATCACCTTCTAACTTTTCGTTTTGTTCTTGGTAAACATCTACATTGTCATTCGATAGGATTGTATCTTCTTCTTGTAATCCGAATTGAACATTTTGTTCAATCCACTCTCTTCTAGGATTCACTTGATCACCCATCAATGTGGTTACACGTTTACTTGAAATTACTTCGTCATCCATACTTACTTTGATTAACGTTCTAGATTCAGGATTCATAGTCGTCTCCCATAGTTCATCCGCATTCATTTCACCTAAACCTTTATAACGTTGTATAAATGAAGCTTTCCCAAGCTTTTTTGTTAATACATCTAATTCATCATCAGTCCATACGTATTCAATATGCGCTTTCTTTCCTGTACCTTTCGTATATTTATACAATGGTGGAAGTGCAACATAGATCTTTCCAGCTTTGAATAAAGGACGCATATAATTAAAAAAGAATGTTAATAATAAAACTTGAATATGAGCACCATCTGTATCAGCATCAGTCATAATAATGATTTTGTCATAATTAACATCTTCTAAATTAAAATCTTGCCCTACACCGGCACCAATTGTATGGATAATTGTATTAATTTCTTCGTTTTTGAAAATATCTTCAAGTTTCGCTTTCTCAGTATTAATGACTTTCCCACGCAATGGCAATATCGCTTGGAATTTACGATCTCTACCTTGTTTTGCAGAGCCACCGGCTGAATCACCCTCAACTAAATACAGTTCGTTTTTTTTAGCATTTTTACTCTGAGCAGGCGTTAATTTACCAGATAATAATGTATCTCGTTTCTTCTTTTTTCCGTTGCGACTTTCTTCACGGGCTTTACGTGCTGCAATTCTAGCTTGAGATGCTTTAATCGCTTTCTTTACTAACGCTTTTGAAACTTCTCCATTTTCTTCTAAATAATATGTTAAATGTTCATTAACAAGTTGTTCTACTGCACTTCTCGCAATCGGTGTCCCTAATTTAGATTTCGTTTGCCCTTCGAACTGAAGCAGATGTTCAGGAACTTTAATTGATACAATAGCAGTCAACCCTTCACGAATATCAGCACCTTCTAAATTTTTATCTTTATCTTTCAAGTCACCAATCTTTCTTGCGAACTCATTAAATGCTTTTGTCATCCCTGTTTTCAAACCAACTTCGTGTGTTCCACCATCTTTAGTACGCACATTATTAACGAAACTTAAAATTGTTTCACTATATTGATCATTATATTGAAACGACACTTCTATATCGATATCTTGTTTATTTCCTTCAATCAATTCAATGTCACTTAATACATCTTTACCTTCATGAATAAATTGAATAAATTCTTTAATGCCATCTTCATAGTAAAATTCATCCACTCTTTTTTCATCTAGTCGTTCATCAATCAATCGAATTTTAAGACCCTTTAATAAAAAAGCACTTTCTCTCAATCGTTCCGCAATCGTATCGTAGTTAAATTTTTGAGTTTGGCTAAAAATTTCACAATCTGGTTTAAAGTGTACAATTGTTCCAGTCTTTTTAGTTGTTCCAATTACTTCAAGATCGGATAACACTTTACCACCTTGCTCAAATGTTTGTCTATATATTTTACCATCTTTATATATCGTCAGTTCCAAAAACTCACTCAGAGCATTAACAACAGATGAACCAACACCATGTAAACCACCGGTTGTTTTGTATCCACCTTGCCCAAACTTACCACCTGCGTGAAGGACAGTAAATATAACTTCAGGCGTTGGACGACCAGTCGAATGCATCCCAGTCGGTAATCCACGACCTTCATCTTTTACAGTAATACTTTGGTCCTTATGTATAATCACTTCAATAAAATTTCCGTAACCATTAAGTGCTTCATCAATTGAATTATCTACAATTTCATATACTAAGTGATGTAATCCTCTATGATCCGTCGAACCAATGTACATCCCCGGCCTTTTACGAACTGCTTCAAGTCCTTCTAAAACTTGAATTGAAGATTCATTGTATTCACTATGTTTTACCATTGAACATACCTCCAAACATACGTTCTAATATTTCTATTTTATCTAGTATACTGATCATAATCAATGCTAATTACACATTCACTTCATTATACTTTAAAATATAAATAATACAAAACCATTAGGTTTACATAATAATATTATGGAATTTATAAATAACATTACGTTCTTATAAAATAATATGTTATATTAGTAGTAGGTACTAATTTATATATTTAATTCAACTGAATTGAGGCGAAATAGAATGTATATCGCGATATTATTGATCATCTCCTATTTATTAGGTGCAGTTCCCAATAGTTTAATTATAGGCAAATTATTTTATAAAAAAGATTTAAGAAATTACGGTAGTGGAAATATTGGTACAACAAATACATTTAGAGTTTTAGGGAAGAAGCCAGGTGTTATTGTATTATTATTGGATATGTTGAAAGGTTTTATTCCTGTCTTATTTCCACTCATATTTAACATCGAATTAAGTGGTCTTATATTTGGAATCGTAGCAGCGATCGGTCATGTCTACCCTATATACTTGAAATTTAAAGGTGGAAAAGCGGTTGCAACCAGTGCGGGTGCAATATTAGCATTTCACCCAGCTATTTTCATTGGACTTGCTTTATTTTTTTTATTCACATTAAAAATTTCAAAATATGTTTCGCTGTCTAGTATACTTTCAGCAATTGTATTATTCATCTGTTCAATTTTCACTCAAGATTTAATCTTTATCACCTTATCCTTTATCATCATGGTGATTATTATTATTCGACACCGAAGTAATATCAAACGTTTGATCAACGGTACTGAATCGAAAGCTAAAATTTAAAGTTAAAGATACCACAGACAATCTGTGGTATCTTTTTTAGTTTGATTCATAAAGTTCCATATATTTTTCATGCCATTCTTTAAAATGTCGATCCAATCGAATGGGTCTCATCGATTCACGATTTAATATGACATGTGTTGTTTCACCTGTTGCAGCCAATTGTCCATTTTCTTTTATGACTTCATATTCATAGACCGTTCTAATTGGTGAATATTGTTTAATCCATGTTTTAACAATTATTTTTTCAGGATAAGTAATACTTCTTTTATATGATAATTTTACGTCGACTACAGGACTGATCACACCCGCTTTTTCCATATCAGCATATGAAAACCCAACTTGTTCTATAAATTCAGTTCGTGCAACTTCAAACCAAATTAAATAGTTCGAATGATACACTACATCCATCTTATCCGTTTCAGCATACCTTACATTTATTTCTGTCTCAGTATAATGCATTTAAATACCTCCATACTAAATATAAAAGAGTGAGCATAAATGCTCACTCTTTTTCATCAATTTAATGATTATGAGTTTGCTAATTTTTGGCGTAAAACCATTTGAAGAATTCCACCGTGTCTGTAGTAGTCTACTTCGACATCTGAATCAAAGCGCGCTAATACTTCGAATTCTTTCACAGAACCATCAGTATGAGTCGCCTTCACTTGAACGTAATCTCCAGGCTTAACACCTTCTTGTACATCAACGTCGAATGTTTCTTCTCCTGTTAATCCTAATGATTCGATTGTATCCCCTTCTTTAAATTGTAAAGGTAATACACCCATCATCACTAAGTTTGAACGATGAATACGTTCATAACTCTCTGCAATTACAGTTTTCACACCTAATAAATTCGTTCCTTTTGCAGCCCAGTCACGACTTGATCCCATACCGTAATCTTGACCTGCAATAACAACTAATCCAGTATTGTCTTCTTTATATTTCATCGCTGCATCATAGATCGGCATTACTTCTCCATTTGGCCAATATGTTGTGAATCCGCCTTCAGTACCTGGTGCAATTTCATTGCGGATTCTAATATTCGCAAATGTACCACGCATCATTACCTCGTGGTTACCACGACGTGATCCATATGAGTTAAAGTCCCGAGGAGAAACTCCTTTTTCGATTAGATATTTTCCTGCTGGTGTATCCTTACCAATCGCACCCGCTGGAGAAATATGGTCAGTTGTTACAGAGTCTCCAAACTTACCTAATACGCGAAGTCCACTCAATGGTTGAATGTCTTCTGGTGTTGTTTCAAGGTTTTGGAAGAATGACGGATTCTGAATATACGTTGAATTCTCATCGAAATCATATAATGGTTGATCTGTCGTCTCAATTTCATTCCATACTTCATTTGAATCAAACACACGTTCATATTCTTCACGGAATAATTCTGGTGTAACTGTTTCTTTGACAGCTTTATTAACTTCTTCAGTTGATGGCCAAATATCTTTAAGATATACATCTTGTCCACTTGCATCTTGGCCAATTGGATCATTTTGTAAATCAATATCTACTGTTCCTGCCAAGGCATAAGCGACAACAAGCGGAGGAGACGCAAGATAGTTTGCCTTCACTAATGGATGAATACGTCCTTCAAAGTTACGATTACCACTTAATACAGAAGAAACAAGTAAATCAGCTTCTCCAATCGCCATTTCGATTTCTTCTTTTAATGGTCCAGAGTTACCGATACATGTCGTACAACCGTATCCAACCAAGTTAAATCCTAATTCGTCTAAATATTGTTGTAATCCTGAATCATTTAAATATCCAGTCACGACTTTTGAACCTGGTGCTAAAGATGTTTTAACATATTCAGGCACTGTTAGTCCTTTTTCAATTGCTTTTTTAGCAACTAAACCGGCACCTAACATCACATATGGGTTTGATGTGTTTGTACAAGATGTAATGGCAGCAATTGCAATGTCACCCGTTGTCATTTCAACATCATCTTGATCTTTGAATTTAATAATCGCTTTTTTATCAAATTCATCTTTAGATAAACCATGTCCAGCATTTCCACTCTTCGCTGTGACTGATTTTTGGAATTCTTTTTGCATATCACTTAAGTTGATTAAATCTTGTGGACGTTTAGGACCAGATAATGATGGTTCTACTGTCGATAAATCTAACTCTACAACTTTAGTATATTTAGGTTCTTCCAATTCAGGATCGAAGAACATATTATTCTCAGTTAAGTAAGTTTTAACAATTTCGACTTGCTCAACGTCACGACCTGTAAGTTCCATATATGATAATGATTCTTCATCGACAGGGAAGAATCCACATGTTGCTCCGTATTCGGGCGCCATATTAGCAATTGTCGCACGATCAGCAAGTGGTAAATTCGTTACACCTTCTCCAAAGTATTCTACAAATTTACCAACAACGCCTTCTTTACGTAACAATTCAGTCACACGTAATGCTAAATCTGTAGCAGTTGCACCTTCAGGTAATGCGTTCGTTAATTTAACACCGATAACTTCAGGCATTGGGATATAAGAAGGTTGACCTAACATACCTGCTTCGGCTTCAATTCCACCAACACCCCAACCAAGTACACCAATACCGTTAATCATTGTTGTATGAGAATCAGTACCGACTAATGTGTCAGGGAATGTAACGTTTACTTCATCATTCATATCACGAACATGAACAACATTTGCTAAATATTCTAAGTTTACTTGATGGACGATCCCAGTAGCTGGTGGTACAGCACGATAATTATCAAACGCTTTTGTTGCCCAGTTTAAGAATTTATAACGCTCTTCATTACGCATAAATTCTAATTTCATATTACGCTCTAATGAGTCAGGATTTCCGTAGTCATCAACTTGCACTGAATGGTCAATGACCAAGTCTACCGGTACTTCTGGATTAATCTTCGAGATATCACCATCAACATCATCCATCGCTTTACGAAGTGACGCTAAATCAACAACGGCTGGAACACCAGTGAAATCTTGTAAAATAACACGTGATGGTTTGAAAGGCACCTCTCCTCCTTCTTTACCTTGAGTGTTCGCCCATTCACATAATGTTTTAATGTGTTCTTCAGTGATCACTTTACCATCAAACTGACGTAAAACAGACTCTAATAACACACGAATCGAATACGGTAACTTGTTAATTTCAGTAAGTCCAGCGTCTTCTAGTGACTTCAGACTATAGTATGTATACGTCTGTGAGTTTAATTCAAACTTCTTTACAGCATTTTCTTGCAAATTGGTTGTCATTAGATATTCCCCCTAATATAATCTTCTCTTTATATTTTATAGAACTTACCTAAATAAGTAAACTAGTTGACCTTAACTTTTTGATAACGCTTTAATTTCTTCTATAACACCAATGAATCAATTATCCAGTTTATACATCTTCATCAACATAATTAAAGTATTGTTGTTTCGTTCTAGAAATTAAGAACACTAACGTAAGTATCTCTACTTTACCAATATACATCATTCTAATCATGTTTAATGACATAGATTAAAATTAATAATTGTTATATAAATTAAAGCAAATAAAATTTCAATACTTATATAATTTATATAAATGTTTAAGGGCTTGTATGTATGATTAATCATCTATTATATAAAAATATACATAATTCTGTAAATTTACGTGTATATTTACTTTCATTTCAAAATAATATATATTAAAGAAGATTATAATATAGGTGGTGAGAATATGATTAAAGAATTTAAAGAGTTTTTACTTCGTGGGAATGTATTAGACCTTGCAGTTGCTGTTGTTATGGGTGCTGCATTCGGTAAGATTGTGTCGTCACTTGTTGAAAATATCATTATGCCATTAATTGGTTTAATCTTTGGTTCAACAGATTTTACATCAGATTGGACATATAAAGGGATACAATACGGCATGTTCATCCAATCAATTATTGACTTTGTAATTATCGGTTTTGCTATATTCATGTTTGTCAAAATTGTTAATACAGTGACACGTAATAAGTTTGTTGCAGAAGATGAAGAAGACGAGCAAACTGTTTTATTGTCTGAAATCCGTGATTTATTAAAGCATAAGTAATATTGAACATATGAAAATAGTTTAATTGAAAAAGACATGCATTATACTTTGATCAAAGTATAATGCATGTCTTTTATATTACATCGGTCCTTCATTAATTACAGTCTTCACATCTAAAACGATTTCCTCTTGTGGAAACTTCTTATCACCAGAATCAATACCACTATATGTTTTAATGACTTTCCCTTCTTGATCTAATAAATAGAATGAAGTCCCATGTGTCACTTGATCACTGCTCTCAGGTGGTGGAGCGACAATTGTTTTGAAGTTATGTTCTGCAAAACTTCTTATAAAATCATAATCATAGCCTGTCACAAGTGACCATTTATCATCTGGAACATTATATTTTTTAATGTATTCTTTTAAATTTTTAGGTTTATCATTTTCAGGATCTACTGAGAAACTAACAATTTGATAATCTGTAATGCCTTCTTCTTCCAATTGATCTGATACACTCGCCATATTATGCGTCATCGGAGGACACACCGTCTCACAATTAGTGAAAATAAAATCGACAAGTGTTACTGTACCTTTTAAATCTTCTTCACTAAATTTCTTATTATTTTGATTAGTCACTTCGAAATCTTCTACAACATTGCCATACCCCGGTGCAATCTCAATTCTTGATTGATTACAAGCTGTTAACAGAAGGATAGCAGTGATCGTTATGAATATTATTTTTTTCATCAAGATGGCCCCCCACTAATATAAAATATAACTTTCAATATATATCATACTAAATTAATCATACGTTATTGTGAATACTATGTGACAGTTTATTAAAATCATGCTTCTTAATGAATTAATTCAATCGTTGAATACCCGATATGTTTATGTACTTTAATTTGAGCAGGAAACTGCTCTTTCATTTCTCTAACATGCGAGATTAATCCGATATGTTTTCCGTCGTTTCTTAATTCTTCTAATACATCATTTACTTTCTCTAACGTTTCTTCGTCTAATGTCCCGAAGCCTTCATCAATAAACAACGTATCCATCTTAATGCCGCCTTGATGACTTATAATGACATCGCTCAAACCGAGTGCCAAACAAAGACTTGCAAGGAACGTTTCTCCACCACTTAACGTTGTCGCTTTCCTAATTTCATTATTGTAATGATCAAGCACTTGTATCTCTAAACCTGCCCCACCTTGGTTAGAGACCTTTTCATTTATAAATTCATATCGATTCGAAGTTAGTTGTAGCAATCTTTTATTCGCACTAATTAATACACGTTGGAAGTAATATTTTAATACATAAGATTCAAGTTTTAAATTCATTTTATTGTGACCGTTCAATGTTAAGTATGTTTTACGAATCATTCTATTCGTTCGTTCAATTTCAATGAAATCATTGTATTGAGTCAATAATTTTTCATGTTGTCGATTCAATTGATCCAAGTCTTTTTGAAGACTAATGTGCTCATTTTGAAAATTCTTCAATTGATGCTCCGATTGATTTAAACGCTCTATCACTAACTCTTTATTATAGTTTGGAACACCTTTTAACATTTGCTTTTTCGTTAAAATCTTACTTTTCAAAGCTTCTTTTTCTTTTATATATCGTTGATACACTCGGTCCATTGACTCTATATTACTTTGTTTAATATTGTTTAACATATCAGTTGGATCGTTATATTGAAATTGTTTAAGTATGTGATTTATATCTTCTTTTCGTTCAGATATGTCACGATTTAGCTGATTCAATAATTCTTCTTTTGCTTTTTTATTACTGTTTAATTGCTGAATAATTTGGGATTTTTCTTCAATTTTTTCATTTGCCGCTTCATACTCACGACTAAACAATTTCGATTCGTCATTATAACGTGTCATTTCCTGAATAAACAAATCTATATCGTCATATTTCGTATAGGTTTGAAAATCATCAATCGTTGATTTATATTGTTTAAGTTGTTGTTGTAGTTCAACTTTATCTTGTGTCATTAATGATTCAAGTTGTCTATTTATTTCATCTACCTGTTGATTTAAAGAATCTATTTCTTTAATATCTTTCTCTCTTTGTTCAATGTTATTAGTCACACGCTCCATTTCAGTTTTGAAATGTTCTATTCGCTCTGTAACATGTTCAATAAAATCGTTTACTGTTGATACATCATGATGGCTGGATTCTATTGTCAACGATACATTAAATCGTGCATTATCCTTCTTCAAAGAATCCAATATATCTTCATATTGCTTTTTAAGTATGCTCATTTCATTGGATAATTGATTCATTTTCTTTTTTGTATCGTGATAATTAGTAAACAATTTATTAACTAATCCATCTTTTTCTTTTAAAAAATTTAAATCATGATGTTCTTTATGTTGATGTTCAATGTGTTGATGACATAGTATACATTGATCGTGTTGACTGTTGTCTTGAAAAGCTTTAAGCGTAATATATGCATCCACTTGATCTGCATTGATTGTTTCAAACACTTCACCGAAATATGATTTAAGGTCTTTTTGCAACTTAATCAGTTGATGATCGATCTCCTCTTGTTGTGATTCTTTTTGACCATATTCTTTTGAATAGCGTTGTAATTGTTTCAATTGAGTCAGTTGACTTTCATACGATAATAATTTTTTTGAAAATTTATCTTTTTGCTCATACAAAGTCATCATGGATTGTGACTGTTGTTTTAAAGACTCAATAGTTTTAATCAATTCCTTCTTACGTGTTGTTTTTTCCTCAATATGCTCATTCATTTCATCTAATTTTTTGCTCATCGGATCAACATTACGAATCGCGTTTTTTATTTTATCTTTATTTTCATAGAACAATGTATTTTGTGTAAATATGGTTTTCTTCTGTTCAATGTCCGGCTTTTTCCTCTGTAAATTATTAAGAGTTTCTTTTTCGTCTTGTATTGATTCTTCAGTTTTTATAATTTGTTCTGATAATGAATTTAAATCATTTGCATAGCGATCTCTTTGCTCTATCATTTCAACATATTGTGTTAAGTCATGTTCATATGTCTTTTCTTTTTTAAAAAGTTCAATCTGTTGATGTAATTGAAGCATCGACGTATGGTCACTCTGAATTAAAGAGTGCCATTGCACTTCTAATGATCGAATCTCATTAATTAAAGCTTCCCTTTGTTCGGCTTGACTTAATTGATTTCGATACGTATTGACTTCTTTTTCTTTCGTTGGTAATGCTCGAGTGAGTGCATTCATACGTTCGTTACTTTGTTTCATGAATTGTTCTGACACATCGATTGTAGTCTTTAAATGAGTACTATTAATATTGTCATACTGCCCAGCCTGTGATTCATTTATCTTTTCAATTGCTTCAACATCTGTTGAATCGTTCGTTAAATTTTTTATCGTCTGTACGATTTCACCCATCGTTGATTGAGCAATGTTTTGTTCGGATATTATCGTTTGTTCAATCTTTTTTTTGTCTTTATTGATTACATTCATCAATGATTCAAATCGCTCTGTATCAAAAATCGTTCGGAGTAATTTCATCCGTTCTTCTGTACGCGCATGTAATAATGCTTTAAATTCACCTTGAGGCAATATAAATACTTTCCTAAACTGATCAATCGTAAGATGCAATATGTTATGGACCGTTTCATTAATCGAAGAAACACTATCTGCTAAGAGGTGTTGATTAATGATTTCATATTGATCATTGACTTGAACTTCAAACATTGCACATTGCTCTTTTGTTTCATTTTTATTTTCTGGCTTTGTATATGAAAGTTGGCGATCAATATAATAATATTTCGTACCATATTCAAATAATAACTGAATCTTTGATACTTCATTTGTCCCTTCAACAAACTTGCTACGCATCGCTTTGAAATCTCTCGTCGAAGTGGATGTATCTCTGTACAATGCATAAGTAATTGCATCAAAGATAAATGTTTTACCCGCACCTGTTGGACCATTTACAATATATATGCCTTGCTCATTCACTTCAGTGAAATCTATTGATTCATTACGGTAAGGTCCAATATTTTTAATGGTTAAGTGAATTGGTTTCATCGTCCTCTATCCCCCTAATCTTTTCAAATACATATTGTTGTTGCAACTCAGTGAATGACTCACCTTCAACAAATTCATAAAACTGTTTCACAATATCCTCATCAGAACGTTCGATATTCACTTCACCTTGTTCTGTAATTAAATCACTCTGTTCTAATACTGGCTTGATTTCTAGTAAATTTGGATACATATTACGAAGCTTATAATATGCATTATTCACTTCTTTTACTTCAGTTAATTCAAATTTCAAATATGTATCTGGATCAAACTCAACCTCTTTATTCAAAATATCAAATATACTTCCACGATAGACTTTCATTGCAAATGGATCCTGAAGTCCTTTAAATTTCGATGACGTATTTCCATCATTATCTATCGAAATTACACGATAACCTTTCGGTTGCTTCTCTTCATCAAATGAATATTTAAGTAACGACCCACTATAGTGAATATGTTGAAATCTCTGATCTTCCAATGAGAACGGACTATGTAGGTGACCGAGTAGAACTTGATCAAAATCTTTGAATAATGAAGCATGTACAAGCTCAAGATTTCCTTGTTGAATATCTTTCTCAGATTCTGATTCCATCCCACCTTGTACAAATAAATGACCAACGCAGAAGTTAACATGATCATCGTTAATTAATTCCTCTTGATTTAATGCATCTACCAACACTCGATAAACATCATAATGACTTTCTACATCATGTTCTTTTGAACGCATATAATGCGGTGAAAAATATGGCATACAAAAAAACTTCATCCCTTTAATTTCAACTGGCGAGAAAACATCTTCGTATGTCGTCTTAATATGGATATTTTGTTTCTCCATCCAATACTTCGCAAAACTTAATTTCTCTTTACTATCGTGATTACCTGAAATGATCACAATCGGAACATCACCATCTTGATTCAGCCGCTCAATCGTTTGTTCGAACAAATTTAACGCAACATTTGATGGATTTACTTTGTCATAAATATCACCCGCAATGACAATGACATCTGGACGCTCTTCTTCCATCGCATGAATAAATTGCTCTAACATCGTTTGTTGATGTTCAATGAGATCAACTTTATTTAACATCTTACCTAAATGCCAATCCGCTGTATGTATAATTTTCACTATGATCACCTTTACTAAAGTATTTGTAAAATTGATTGTATTTAATTTCGTTAATATGTTTATAAACTATATAAATATCATATCAAAAAAATAAGGTTAATTAATTGAAGAACTTTATAAATATAAATATATTACAATTTTCAATTGACAATGCTTCTGTTTAAATGAATCAGAAAATAACCTCGTATTCAGAGTAAATCACAAATAATCTGATTATAAAGCGAATATCTGTCAAAAATGACTCCGTATTCAGAGTAAATCGCAAATACTCTGATTACCAAGCAGATATCCATCAAAAATGACCCCGTATTCAGAGTAAATCGCAAATACTCTGATTACCGAGCAAATATTCATCAAAATGACCCCGTATTCAGAGTAAATCGCAAATACTCTGATTACCGAGCAGATATCCATCAAAAATGCCCCCGTATTCAGAGTAAATCACAAATACTCTGATTACCGAAAGGTAGCTCAAATAAATAGCGATAAAATTTGATCATCATCAAATTTTATCGCTATTTTTATTGTCAGCTTATGACCTTGATTCTTCATGACCTAATGTTTGATGAATGAGTGAAATCAATTTATTTAACTTCACTTCAATTTTCAATAATAAGTAACATGAAATGGCAATTGGAAAACCTACGTTATTCACAACTTCAATCCACTCCATCAAAACACCTCTTATTATTTTAATTAAAAGATTTCAACAACATTACGTTCAACATATTTCGCAGATTTCAATTCAACAGGTTGACCTGCTGATGGCATCATCACTTGTGATGCGATTAAACGATTCGCATGTTCTAAAACAACTTCTTTCGTTAAACCTTCAATTGGTTCAGCGATTGAAAGTGAGTATGTTTTATCCGCATCTGTCGTAAATGTTAACACTAAGTTTTTCTCCACACTGACCTCTCCTTTCTTATATTTTTATAAACATTAATCAATTTAACTAATTGTCGACTTCGTTGTCTTCGTTACTTCGACAAAATCACGTGTTGTTAACGCATCATATGCGGCAGTAAAATCTAATAATTGTTGATCTGTTGATTCAATATTCGCCATGCTGTAACTTTGTGATTTATATACATCTAATCCTTTGTCATCCACGCCTGCTTGATACACCATTTGAACGATTACATCTGTTAAGATTGCCATTGTTTGTTGTTCACCTCCTTTCACTTTATATATCGAAAGAAGAGAAACAAATAGACAATCTAATGTTGAAAATTTATAATCACATTAAGAGGTGTATAGTATGAACGATTTATTTATGTGGTTTATTTTTATATGGTGTATTGCTTTAATTAGTTTATTATTTATCGGTGGTTTCTTTATGTTTCGCAAATTTTTGAAGAGACTCCCAAAAGTTGACGGTTGGAGTGAACTCGATTGGCAAGATTACTATATCCGTGAATCATTACCGCTATGGACTGAAGAAAAGAAATCCTTACTAAATGAATTTGTCAGTCCAGTGCCAGATTTATTCAAAGATGTTGCTAAAGAAAAGATTGCTGGTCATATTGCAAAGATTGCTTTAGAAGAAAAGACAGAAGAAATTACAACTGAACAAATGATTAGAGGTTATATCATTGCAACGCCTAAACGAGATCATAAGTTTCTAGTTAAAAAATTAAAACAACTCAACATTCCTATTGAACCGTATAAAAAATATTTCAAAATGAGTAGAGATTAATTTAATCAAAAGTAAAGAAAACGTGAAAGAACACATCATTGAGCTCTTTCACGTTTTTCTTTTGAGTTTAGTAAAATTTATCTTTTAAATTTTGATATTTAAAGTACATCGATATTCTCCACGGAACAATCATACTAAATCCGACTAAAAAGAACATTCCAGCGAGTGTCATTGGATCAAATGTTTCACTCAACAGCCATTTAATTACTGTTCGTATCACAAGTAAAGAGACTAATATAATTGGAAATAATTTATTTTGAATCAAATAGATATCGTCATCTCTAACTTCAAATTTGGTCGTCACTATTAATATCACAGAAAATACAAGACCTAATACTATACTCTCCAAAATTTCAAGAGGCGACAGTCTAAACGGTTCATAAATATACATTAAAGCACCAGTTGACATCATGATTGGGGGTAATACAATTTTACGAATTGACATTGGCTTTTTGGTCGATTTCATTCTGATGAAATAAACAATACTTCCCATGATTAAACCTGAAATAATGCTAAAATAAACAAATAATTCACTCATCGTTGTAACCCTTCCTAAAACCCTTGGAAATCTCCAAAGAATGGTTGGAGCCAACTAATAATTGATGTTAATCCATCAAAGTATAATATAATCCCCATAATAATCATTAATATACCACCAACGCGTGTAATCGTCATGTGATGCTTTCTAATCCATGATAATTTCGTAATAAAGAACGATAAAATAATAAACGGTACAGAAAATCCAATACAATAACTGACCATCATCATCATTGCGATATTCGGTGATTCAGTAGATAACGCAAGTATTGCTCCAATGATAGGCCCCTGACACGGTGTCCATCCCGCAGCAAATGCCATACCAATCAAAACAGTCCCTAAAAATCCACTCGGACGTTCTTTGAATGACACTTTACGTTCTTTTACGACCCATTCTGCTTTGAACACTCCAACAACAATTAATCCGAATACAATAATTAAAATTGCACCGATTTGTCTAATTAAATCTTTATATTCAATGAGCAAACCACCGATAAACTGGGAACCAAAGCCAAGTGCGATATAGACAAGGCTGAACCCAATTAGAAATAAGAGTGTATGTAACATTGCTTTAAAATTAAAGTGCTTCTTTTGTGCAATATCTTCATAACTCATCCCTGTGATGTATGAGATAAATGCTGGATAGATCGGAAGCACACACGGTGAAATAAAACTTAAAAAACCACCACCAAATGCAATCCATAGATTAAGATCCATATTAAAACCTTCTTTTTAATTATATTGACTTTAAATATGTCGTGATGAATTGACATCATCATTCAATATATTATGCTTGATTTACTATATTTTATTGTATCTTTATTCTTACAAGTAAACAATGGCATCTTTTCGACAATTTTAATTCAAAGTATACATCTTTGAATTGATGCATCGATTACACTCATATTCACAACCCCTTACATATACTTTCCACTAATTTGTTTTTGTACGAGCAATCTCCATATTTTTGGTCTATTTTAATATAAAAATCTTGAAAAAAGTGTGATAAGTTAAAAGATAAGTAAAGTCATGATTCACAAACAGTAACTTAATAAATAAAAATAAGGTCACACAAATTACATTTTGTGCGACCCTCTTTAAAGTATTACTTCTTCATCCCTTGATCCATATTTTTATTCATCATTGTCATCATTTGATTAATTTTCTTTTGAGAAGGTTTCTGACCCATTTGCATCATCATCATTCTCAACATCTCTTCATTAATCGGTGGATTCTTCTTCAAATAATCCATCATATATTTACGTGCTATGAAAAAGCCTAGCGCTACGCCTGCAATCAATGCAACGACTACGATTAATACCCAAATCCATGTATCCATTCATTCCACCACCTTCTACTCATTAACATTGATATTTTACTAAATAATTCAAGCCGTTTCAACAGTATTATAGATTTTAACTAATATTATAAGCGATCTTTAATCTGTTTTACGATCTGCTCTGTTGTAAAGCCATAATGTTCTAATACATCTTTCGCATTAGCACTCATTCCAAATTGGTCAATCGTAAAGAGTAATCCGTCTATGCCGACAAAACGATGCCATCCGATTGAAGCACCCATTTCTATTACAATTCTATGTTTTACATCTTTTTGTAAAATTTCATTTTTATACGCTTCATCTTGTTGTTCAAATTTCGCCATATCAGGCACTGATACTACTTGTACATGATGACCGTCTTGTTCTAATTGATCAGCTGTATCTATTGCTAGATTCACTTCACTTCCTGATGCAAAGATGATATGTGTGGCTTTGTCTTTCGCTTCCTTAACAACATAAGCACCTTTACGAACGCCTTCTTCAACTGTTTGTTGATCGACATCTAACGTTGTAACGTTTTGTCTTGTTAGAATCAAAGCCGTTGGTTTATCTGTTGATTCCATCGCCACTTTCCACGCTGCAATCGTTTCTTTACCTTCTGTTGGTCTAATGACATTCGCATTCGGGATTGCTCTTAATGCACTTAACTGTTCAATTGGCTCGTGCGTCGGTCCGTCTTCACCGACTGCGATTGAATCATGTGTAAAAATATATGTGACAGGTAACTTCATAATTGAAGACAGTCTAAATGCCGCTTTCAAATAATCACTAAATACAAAGAACGTTGCACCATAAGGTCTTAAGCCACCATGTGATGCCATTCCATTTAATGCCGCTGCCATACCGAATTCACGTACACCGAACCATATGTTACGTCCAGCATAGTTGTCTTTAGAGAAATCTGTTTCATCATTCACTAAACTTTTATTAGACGACGCTAAATCCGCCGCGCCTCCGAATAGTTGTGGCACTTGAGCACTAATTTGTTGTAGTACTTCACCACTATATGCACGCGTTGCTTTAGAATGACCCGCTTCATAACTTTCAATATTCAAGTCTTTAGATAGATCTTCATCGTTAAATCCATTCATAAATTCTTTATATAATTCTGGATAATCTTTAGCATATTGTTCAATCTGTTCATTCCATTTCGATTCAGCATCATCAGCGCGTTTAATCATCGTCTCTTTGAAATGTTCATATACTGAATCATCTACGTTAAATTTCTCTGTTGAGTCCATCCCATATTGCTCAAAGGTTAATTGTCTTTCTTCTTCACCAAGTGGTGCTCCGTGTATTTTATTTGTACCACTTAAGTTCGGTGATCCGAATCCGATAATTGTTTTTACTTCAATTAATGACGGTTTATCACTTTCTTTCGCTTGTTCAATCGCACGATTAATTTCGTCAATGTTATTCCCATCACTGACATGAATATAATCCCAACCGTACGCAGTGAATCGACCTTCAATATCTTCACTGAATGACTTATTTAATTTGCCATCCAAGCTAATGTCATTCGAATCATATAACACGATTAATTTCTCAAGTCCTAAATGTCCAGCCAGTGAAGCTGACTCATGAGAGACACCTTCCATTAAATCACCATCACTACATAATACATACGTATAATGATCCATCACTGAATAATCAGCTTGATTGTATTTCGCCGCAAGATGAGCCTCAGCCATCGCTTGACCAACTCCCATTGCAAACCCTTGACCAAGAGGTCCAGTCGTCACTTCAACACCTTCTGTATGATGTAATTCAGGATGACCTGGTGTTTTAGAGTCTTTTTGACGGAAGTTCTTTAATTCGTCCATCGATAAACTCCCTGACAAATGAAGTAAGCTATACAATAACGCAGACCCATGACCAGCGGATAAAATAAACCGATCACGATTGATAAACTTGTCATGATTCGGATTGAAGTTTAAGTGATTCACCCATAAAGTATACGCCATCGGCGCCGCACCCATCGGTAAACCAGGATGACCTGAATTCGCTTCTTCAATCATATCGATGCTCAAAGCACGAATTGTATTAATTGTTTGTTGTTGAATTGATTCCATCATATCTCCTCTTTTCTTTAAATAACATACTCTAATCTATTTTAATTTATTTTGTTTATCTCTTTTAATCTGTTTAACTTTTTCAGGCGTCACATCATTCCCCTCAGGATCAATGATTTTACTATTCTCTATTGTATTTTTCATAGATTTTCTAAAGTTTTTCAAATATTGTTCTCTTAATGATTCTAATTCAGAAAGCTCTTCATCAGTAATTACATTCGCTTTTTTTCTCTTCGCCAACGTATTCAAACGATCTAATTTTTCTTTCTCTAACATGTATATCACTCCTTTATATAATTTACCATAAATCACGGTAAATCACTATTTGAATGGTTTATCGCTTGATGATTAAAATATTATTGTATAAATAAGTATTCATTATAGATAATAATCAAAACTAAATAAAAACAATTTTTTATAAAAATGCCTTGAACCATTTACACAGTTCAAGGCATTTTTACTTTGATATTCACTGTACATGACTATGTTTAATGTTATCAACAAATGTCTTTGCTTCAACCAAACCTAATTCAGGATTTTCTTCTCTTACATACTTGATTATTTTTACTTCATCATAATTAGCATTAAGCATACTTTCCACTGTAGAAATTACAAGTGAATCAGTCATCTCACCTTTTTGCGCAAGTCTCTTTTTAAGTTTCTTGTTTTCAGTATAGAAACCAAATATAACCCCTGTTAAACCTAATATCATACCAAATGATAATAATGCAGGCATACATATCCCCTCCTTAATACTAAAATTATATAACTACATTTAAAAAGTAAAATATTTCTATATCAAATGAAATTCATACTAAGTTATATCAAATATTACATGTAAATACAAAAAGTAAAAACTAAATTTTAAAATGGTAATACCTATTCAAAAAAGTCATATTTAAGAATATAGTTAAATAAAATATTAATTAATACAACGCCTCCGTTTATTACAATTGGATACATTCCTAATGGAATTGAATTTGGTGAAAAACCATATCTCATGATTAAATATGCAACAATAGAATATAATACCCCAACTATAATTGAAGTTTTATTATTATTCATTCCAGTATATATTCATTCCTTTTTTTGAAAAGTATAATCCATCTTTTACTAATATTCCCTTAAAAATAAAAACAAAACTATACAGTCTACCCTTTTCATTTAAGAAATTGTTAACCATTACTAAAATACTTATCAATAAAGTTTAATACTTTAAACAAGACTACTTGCTATTCACTCTGAACCGCCATTAATATAATGCCTAGTAAAAAACCAACACTGGTTCCAAATACTAATGGGTATATAATTTCAACGGAAGGAAAAAATATTAAACCTAAAATCATTCCTATCGAACAAAAAAGCATCATCGATAAAGGTAAAATAAAATCATTTATTTTTAAATTTTTATTACTCATAAATATGCTTCCTCCGCATAAAATCTCTTATAATTTATATGCTAGCACTTTTATGATATAAAATTAAAAAGGATTATAAGCTTTATAACTTATAATCCTTTTTAGTCATTCGAAACACTAAAGTTCTTCTTCAAGAATATCCTTCAACTCATCTACCGTTAACACTTTACCATATGAAACGACTTTTTCATGAATTACTAATGCAGGTGTACTCATTACTCCGTACATTGCAATCTGACTGACTTCTGTTACATGGTCAATTTGCTCATCAATATTTAATTGCTTTAACGCTTCTTCAGTATTCCGTTCTAATTCAACACACTTCTTACACCCTGTGCCTAACACTTTAATTTTTGCATCCGTCGTTTCATTCGCTTTCTCTACATTCACTTCGCAACATGACTTTTTCTTTTTACTAAATAAACCCATTTAAAACACTCCTTTTATTTTTATAAATTATTTGTATTATCATTATTTTCTTAATTTATATTCCTTTGATAATTCACAATGAAATTAGAAATTCACATATAATGTAATAAATATATGTTCTTTCATTAGATCAACACATGTTGAAATGCATTAAATATATACCCTACTATTATAATACCAACAATACAGATGATTACAAAAACAAATAGTAATTTCATCTTTACGACTTTCTTCAATAAAATAAGCGATGGTAAGCTTAATGTCGTTACTGACATCATAAAGGCTAATACTGTTCCTAGTAATGCTCCTTTAGCAAGTAGTGCTTCAGCAATTGGGATCACTCCAAATATATCTGCATACATCGGTACACCTAATAACGTCGCAATGATGACGCCAAATGGATTATCACTGCCTAATATCGATGTGACCCATGCTTCTGGTATCCAGTTGTGTATCAATGCGCCGATACCAACTCCGATGAGAATGTAGATAAACACTTTCTTAAACGTCTCTTGCGTTTGTTCGAATGCATATTGCACTCTTTCTCTTTGATTTAATGATTCAGATTCTATAGAAGTTGCTTTTGCTTGTTTAATGAAATCAGCCACTTGATCATCCATATTCAATCGTTCAATGATAGAACCTCCTATGATGGCAATCAACAGACCTACAATGACATACATTAACGCAACTTTAGGACCAAAGATACTCATCAGCAATACTAAACTCCCTAAATCAACCATCGGCGAAGAAATTAAGAATGAGAATGTCACACCAAGTGGTAATCCTGCACTAGTAAATCCTATAAACAATGGAATGGATGAACAAGAACAAAACGGCGTCACAGTACCGAGTAATGCGGCAATTGTATTTGCTCCGATCCCTTTATAACGTCCTAATATCTTTTTACTACGTTCTGGTGGAAAATAGCTTTGAATGTATGAAATGATGAAAATTAATACACATAATAAAATAATAATTTTGATCGTGTCGTAAATGAAGAAATGCAATGAACCGCCTAATTTACTCTCCATATTTATGTTGAATTGTGATAGCAAATAATATACAAGATCACTTAACCATTTCATACCGAGTACTTGCTTTTCGATAAACTCCCAAATCCCCACTGTTTAACCTCCTTTATTTTTATTGATGAACAGAATTCAAAAATGTTTTCACTTGTTCAAAACCCGTGTTTGATAATTGATAATGCATCCATTTTCCTTCACTTCTTGCACTGACAAGGTTTGCTTCGATTAATATTTTCATATGATATGATAAGCCAGATTGCGATAAATCTAGTGTCTCTTCTAAATCACACGCACATTTCTCACAACAATAAAGCATTTCGATAATCTTCAACCGTCTATGATCAGCTAACGCTTTAAATACTTTCGCTAAGTTCTCCATTTACACACTCCTCATATCAAAAATTCTTGATATGTTTATCATATAATATTTTTTATAACAATGAAACGATAAATCAAAAAAATTTGATATGTTATTGACTTTAATTCATATTGATAATATTCTAAATAGCGTATGAATGAACTCGTTCTAAAAGTAAATGAAATAACAATTAAATAAAAATAAAGGATAAAAGGAGACTATTATGACAATATTAGCGATTATTATATTTCTAGCCACATTAACTTTCGTCATCTGGCAACCGAAAGGTCTTGATATTGGGATTACTGCTGTTGTCGGTGCCTTAATTGCATTAGTCACGGGCGTTGTTGACTTTAGTGATGTCATTGAAGTGACAGATATTGTTTGGAATGCGACATTAACATTTATCGCTGTCATTATCATTTCACTCATTCTAGATGAAATCGGATTTTTTGAATGGGCAGCGCGGCATATGGTTCACGCTTCAAATGGAAATGGTGTTAAAATGTTCGTCTATATTTCTATCCTCGGTTCACTCGTCGCTGCTTTTTTTGCAAATGACGGTGCTGCACTGATTTTGACACCGATTGTATTAGCAATGGTTCGTAATTTAAAATTCGAAGAACGTCTAGTGTTCCCATTCGTCATTGCTAGTGGTTTTATCGCGGATACGACTTCATTACCGCTCGTAGTGAGTAACTTAGTTAATATCGTATCTGCAGATTATTTTGATATTGGATTTGTCGAATACTTTTTGAGAATGATTATTCCTAATATCTTCTCACTCATTGCAAGTATTATTGTATTGTATTTATATTTTAAAAAATCAATACCAAAATCCTTCGATGACTCAATGCTCGAATCACCTCAAAGTGCCATAAAAGATGAGAAAATGTTCAAAATTTCTTGGATCGTTATTGCTGTTTTACTCATTGGTTATTTAACAAGTGAATTTATACAAATACCGGTATCATTTATTGCGATGATCATTGCAATCATTTTCTTATTACTTGCAAGACAATCGCACGCGGTCAATACAACATCTGTCATGAAAGGCGCACCTTGGAATATTGTCTTCTTCTCAATCGGAATGTACTTAGTAGTCTATGGCTTAAAAAATGTTGGAATTACCGATTTATTGGCACAAACAATCAATGCAATCACTCAATATGGACTATTCCCAAGTATTGTCGGGATGGGATTCATTGCAGCAATATTATCTTCAATCATGAATAACATGCCAACGGTGTTAATTGACGCCATTGCCATTGGACAATCAAACGCTATCGGACCCATTAAAGAAGGTTTAATCTATGCAAATGTCATCGGATCAGACTTAGGACCGAAAATTACACCGATTGGATCTCTTGCGACATTGTTATGGTTACACGTATTAAGTCAAAAAGGTATGAAAATCTCATGGGGCACATATTTTAAAACTGGTATTGTCATCACAATTCCTGTTTTATTTGCGACATTAGTTGGTCTATATTTAACGTTTATAATCCTTTAAAACTTAAATGATGCTTAGAGATATTACTTATCAATAATTATTAATATGATTAAAATGAAAAAGCGCACAACGATTATTTCTTTAATCGTTGTGCGCTTTTAATGATTAGCATTAATAATACCATTTATAAAATGATGATTAATTGTTAATTTGTACTCACAAAATCAATAGATGCTTTGTCAGAATCTGTTGAATCATGATGTTCTACTTCATCCTCATGATTTTCGACACGATGTTCGTATGAATCTTGTTTAGTTTCATCTTCTAAATCACGATCATAACTTTCATTATTATTTTGCTGAGCTAATTGTATATCTTGTTCGCTAATCTGTTCTATCGCTTGATCGTGACCAAATACTGTATGACGTGCTTCTTCTGATGTTGAAATTGTATAAGATAAACCTATTGTTATAAGGAATGAAAAGAAAATAAGTAACCCTTTAATGTCTTGTTTCATATTAAATTACCTCCAGAACATTTGTTTGTAATTCAATATTAACAGAACACCCGTTTGTAGTCAACAATAAAACGAACAAACTTTCGTGTTTTTAATTGATGATAGCGAACGCTTATGCTATTATAAATATATAGATAGAGGTAGTTTTGATTAATATCTCGTTTATTTAAAAATTTACTTTAACTATTCATTATTTTCATTATTATTTTTTTCAAAATACAAAATTTAAACACAATTAAAATTAAACACAATTAAAATTAAACACAATTAAAAAGATGAGGAGATTAATTATGCAAGAATTAACAAAAAGACAACAAGAGATATACGACTTCGTCAAACAATACACACTAGATAAAGGATATCCACCAAGCGTTAGAGAAATTGGTGAAGCTGTTGGTCTGGCATCGAGTTCAACAGTACATGGTCACTTAGCAAGACTTGAAGATAAAGGCTACATTCGACGTGATCCTACAAAGCCTCGTGCGATAGAAATTATGCAACAAGATGAACCGATGCCATTCGATAATATCGTTCAAGTCCCTGTGATCGGAACGGTTACTGCAGGTGTTCCAATTACTGCAATCGAGAACATTGAAGAATATTTCCCATTACCAGAACATTTTATGAGCAATCATAATGGTGAAATTTTTATTCTTAATGTTATTGGGGATAGTATGATTAATATTGGAATTCATGACGGAGACCAAGTCATCGTCAGAAAACAAAACATCGCTGAAAATGGTGATATCATTGTTGCTTTAACGGATGACAGCGAAGCGACTGTTAAGACATTCTATAAAGAAAAGAATCAAATTAGATTACAACCAGAGAACGACACAATGGAAGCAATGTATTTCGATCATATTGAAGTATTAGGTAAGGTTGTTGGTTTATTTAGAACGTATTAAAGTTTAGGTAAAATGTTTTGGAGATAAAAAAGTAGCGATAAAATTTGATAATCATCAAATTTTATCGCTATTTCTTTATGTTATTAATTTAAATTAAGTTCACGAACGTGTTTTCTTATATTTTGAAATTAACTTAAAAGCAGTAATACCATCCACTTTGGATATGGCTTATTTACTTCTCGTAATCAGAGTATTTTAGATTTACTCTGATTACAGTTAATAATTCAAAGTTATTATTTATTTCACTTCTAAAATAGGGACTGTCGATGCAATGACTTGATTACGTACGACAACACTCATGACATCTTCATCCTGTATATATTGTTGTACTTCATCAATTGGAATCCATTGATATCCACCACTTGGTGCTTCAAATTCTTGACGAATTCTTGTATTGAATAAATATTCAATATGTCTTGTTTGCTTTCTAAAGAAAAATCCTTTCTTTTGTACTTCTTTCTCAAAAATACATACAAGACCATTCAGCTTAGCTTCGCCATTAATCGACCTCAAAAATTGATTCGCCGCTTGTTCGATAGGATAATGTTCATCATATGTCACATAGGGTAAATGATATTCATACTTCCTCCAAATTGCAGCTCGGTCCATTTGTTGATGCTTGATCAATAGATGATCATTATATTGAATGTATAGAGCAACTGTGTGATTTACTGCCATATAAAAACTCCTTGTACAAATTCATTGTTTACATTATACACTTTATTTATACTCAGTTCTACTTTGTTCGCCACGCTTTACTTCGATAATTCGGTTTTCTTCATCCATAAATGCAATCATCGGTGCATGTTCGCTAAGTTCATTTGAATCAATCATTGCATAACTAATAATTATGATGATATCTCCTTTTTGGACACAGCGTGCAGCGGCTCCATTCAAACAGATGTCACGTTGTCCGCGTTCACCTGGTATGACATATGTCTCAATTCTCGCTCCGTTATTATTATTGACTATTTGTACTTTTTCATTTGGAACGAGTCCAACTTCATCAAGTATATCTTGATCAATTGTAATACTCCCGATATAATCTAAATTCGATTCAGTCACCCGTGCTCTATGGATTTTACTATTCATTACCGTTCTGAACATAATACACCTCTTGGTTTACATAATAATATTATCTATTAATCTAGCTTTATCATACTTTACTGCGATTGCAATGACAATGGATTCATCCGTCGATTCAATCGTATCTATATGTTTTAATGTTGGATATGTCAATATATCTAGTGCATCTAATTGACCTAAACTTTCACACTGAATACGTTTTTCTATATATTCTTTCACTCGATTTACATCTGTAGTGCCTTCTTTGATGAGCTGCTTTGCACCGGTTAATGTGTTATATAAAATTGGTGCATTTTTTAATTCGTCTTCAGATAAATACACATTACGTGAGCTTTCTGCTAACCCTTGTGCATTGCGAACAATATCAACACCAATGATTTCTATGTTCATATGAAAGTCATTGGCCATCGTTTGTATAATCGCCAATTGTTGTGCATCTTTTTTACCAAAGCATGCTACATCTGGTTGAACGATATTGAATAATTTATTAACGACTGTCACAACACCATTAAAGTGGCCTGGTCTAACAGGACCGTCCATCACTGTATTTTGATGACCTACATTCAGTTGAATCGATGTTGATTCTTCAAGTGGATACATGACGTCATCCGTTGGTGCGAAGATATAATCAGCAATCCCATCGATTAATGCCGCATCTTGATCAAGTTGCCTTGGATAATCTTCGAAGTCTTCGTTCGGTCCAAATTGCGTTGGATTAACATAAATTGAGACGACAACGATATCTGACTGTTCACGTGCCGTTTTGATCAATTGTTTATGTCCTTCGTGTAATGCACCCATCGTTGGTACAAACCCGATGCGCTGTTGATTTAATCGGTGTGTATTTAATGATTCTCTTAAGACCTCAATCGAATGAATCACTTTCGCCATCATTTTTCCTCCCAAACTTTAACTTTATACGTCGTATCCTCATTTGGAAATGTACGATCCTTCACTTCTGATCTAAACTGAGATAATGCTGTTTGAATTGATTCATTTAAGTTTAAGTATGGTTTCACAAACTTCGGATAACGATGAATGCCATATTGTAATATATCATGATACACAAGCACTTGACCATCGGTATGTGATCCTGCGCCGATACCGATTGTTGGTACATTTAACTCACCAGTTACACGCTTCGCTAAATCGCTTGGAATGGCTTCTAAAACGAGCATTACAATACCACTCTCTTGTAACGCTTTAGCCTCTTGAATTAAATTCAACGCAGCTTCTTCAGTCTTTGCTTGTACCGCATATCCTGTAATACCGAATGATTGAGGTGTGAGTCCAATATGACCAACAATCGGAACACCAAAATCAGTCAATCGTTCAATAGCCTCTAAAGTGATTGGATGGGCTCCTTCAATTTTCAATGCTTGTGCATTGGATTGTTTATATAATTCCATCCCGTTTCTTACTGTATCATCGACAGAGACACCGACCGTTGAAAAAGGCATATCAACGACTGTAAACGTATCTTTTGCGCCTCTTTTCACTGCTTTTGTATGATGAATCATATCATCCATTGAGACTTGAATCGTTGAATCAAGCCCAAGCACAGTTGTTGCCACAGAATCACCGACTAAAATCATGTCAATTCCACTTTCTTCAACCGTCTTAGCACTTGGATAATCATATGCTGTAACCATTGTTATTGGAATATGATTTTCATACTGTTCTAATAGTTGTTTTAAGTTCATAGTGAACCCCTCTCTTTTTTGTCTATATAAGTTATTGTATAATATTATCATTCAATATAAAACATCAATATAAAGGATGATGATTCTTGGCAAATATTGCATTAATAGGACTTGGGGCAATAGGAAGTATCATTGCTCGATCCATCGAACGAAGTCAACATACGGGTTACTATTTCGCGACGACACCTCGACAAAGCTTATCGATTAAATATGAGAACAGTTTAAATGAAACGTATTCAATTGATAGCTATACATTACAAGATAAACAGATTGAG